>NZ_JBSFTV010000004.1:0-20684 GCF_053591455.1 Streptomyces sp. NPDC003016 | reverse complement strand
CCCGGGGGGCTTGCCCCCGGTTCGGGAAGGGGCGGGGGGCTTGCCCCCGGTTCGGGAAGGGGCGGGGGGCTTGCCCCCGGTTCGGGAAGGGGCGGGGGGCTTGCCCCCGGTTCGGGAAGGGGCGGGGTAGGGAAAAGCCCCGCGCAGCGGCAGGCGCCACGCCCCCGCCGCGCTAGAACAGGGGCAGCTGGCCGGGGAACGGCGGCAGCTCGTAGCCGTCCAGGGTGCGCTGCGACGCCGCGGCGGGAGCCGCGCGCTTCGAACCGGCACACAGGGTCAGCTCGGCGGTGGCGGCCCGGGTGCGCGGGTCGTGGCGTACGAAGCGGCCCGCGACGACGGCGACCTCACGGCCACAGAACGGGCACGGGCGGCGCGGGGAGGTCGACGACATGGCCCTCACTCTGCCAGCCGTCAGCCGGCCGTCGGCTTCGGCCCCTGGAGCCGCTCCATCTCGCGCCGGTCGCGCTTCGTCGGCCGGCCCGCGCCCCGGTCGCGCACCGCCACCGGCGCGACGAACTCGCGGGGCGGGGGCGGCGGGCTGTTGTCGACGTAGCACTCGGCCGCCGCGGGGGCGCCCACGCGCTTGCGGATGATCCGCGAGACGACCACGATCCGCTCCCGGCCGGCGTGGAACAGCCGTACCTCGTCGCCCGCCTTCAGCGCGTGCGCCGGCTTGACCCGCTCGCCGCCGACGCGGACATGGCCCGCCTTGCAGGCCGCCGCCGCCTGGGAGCGGGTCTTGGTGAGTCGTACGGACCAGATCCAGACGTCGATCCGTACCGTCCCGGCGCTGGTCGTCCCCTCGTCTGAAGCCATGGGTCCGAGGGTACGACCGCCCGGCTGCTCCCCGCGCACGAAGCGCACTACTATGCGCACGATCTCCCGTCCGGAGGGGACGCCTCCGGACTGGGGCAACATCTCTGACTTGTCGCCACATGTCGTGCCACACAACGGGAACAGAGCATTCCAATTGTGTCCGGCACACCTCCGGAAGCAGTGGAGAACAGCATGAGCCACACCTCCGGCAGAGGGCTCCAGCCCAACGCCCTCGGCACCTTCGAAACGATCGTGATGGCCGTCGCGGGCAGCGCCCCCGCCTACTCCCTCGCCGCCACCACCGCCGTCCTCGTCGGCGCCGTCGGCCTCGCCAGCCCGGCCGCGCTGCTCTACTGCGCGATCCCCATGCTCGGTATCGTCCTGGCCTTCGGCCGCCTCGGCCGCATCGACGTGAACGCGGGTGCCACCTACTCCTGGGTGGGCCGCACCCTGCACCCCTTCCTCGGCTTCATCAGCGGCTGGGCGCTCGTCGTCGCCGCCACGATCTTCATGGTCGCCGGATCGCTTCCCGCAGGTCAGATGACCCTTTCCCTCGTCGACCCGGACCTCGCGTCGAACACCGCGCTCGCCACCGCCGCCGGCGCCGGCTGGTTCCTGCTGATGCTCGCCGTCGTACTCGGCGGTGCCCGCCTCTCCGCCCGCGCCCAGTTGCTGGTCTCCGGCGTCGAGCTCGCGATCCTTGCCCTCTTCGCGCTCGGCGCGCTCCTCCACAACGGCGCGGCGGCCGCCTTCGACTGGTCCTGGCTCGGCTTCGGCCACTTCGACGGCTTCACCGGCTTCGCCGCGGGCACCCTGATCGCCGCCTTCTACTACTGGGGCTGGGACGTCACCAGCAACCTCAGCGAGGAGACCCGCGACAGCCGCCGCACCGCCGGGCTCGCCTCGCTGGTCGGAGTGGGCGTCGTCTTCCTGCTGTTCGTCGTCTTCACGATCGCCGTCAACGTCATCCTGACGAGCGAGCAGATCTCCGCGCACGACACCAACGTCCTCGCGGTCCTCGGCGAGGTGATCTGGCCCGGCGTCGGCGGCAAGCTGATGGTCCTGGCCGTCGTGCTCTCCACCATCGCCACCCTGGAGACCACCCTGATCCAGGTCACGCGCTCGCTCTTCGCGATGGGCCGCGACCGTACGATGCCGTCCGCGCTCGGCCTCGTGCACCGCCGCTGGAACACCCCGTGGGTCGCGGTCGCCGTCGTCGGCACGGTCGCGCTCGTCCTCTTCGTCGCCTCGAACGCGCTCGGCTCGACCGAGCAGATCATGTCGGACGCGCTCGCCGCGATCGGTCTCCAGACGACGCTGTACTACGGGCTCGCGGGGCTCGCGGCCGTCGTCGCCTACCGCAAGACGCTGCTGGCCTCCCCGAAGGACTTCGTCCTCGGCGGGGCCTGGCCGCTGCTCGGTTCGCTGTTCATGTTCTGCGTCTTCGCGGCCTCGCTCACCGAACTCAGCGCGGCGGCGATCGCGATCGGCCTCGGCGGGCTGGCCGCCGGCGTCGTCCCGATGCTCTGGTACTGGCGGCAGGGCAGCGCGTACTACACCCCCGCGCGGCTCGACGCCACCCGCGCCATCCCGATCGACGCGGTGCACGTCGGTTCCGGATCGGAGCGCGGGGGCCGCCGGGACTACGCCGACGCCGGATTCCCCACCGACTTCTGACACCGGCTCCGTGACCCCGGATTCCCGACCGCCGACTCTCTGATCAGGAGGTGCCCCGATGGCCGTACTCCGCCGTCGTTCCGGTTCCGGTTCCGGTCGCGCACCCGACTTCGACCCGGACTTCGGCGACCGGCCGCTGACCGCGGCCCGGCAGGACATCGTGATCGGCCGCTGGCAGGGCGTACGCGACCTGCTGCGCGCCACGGGCGAGGACTGGGCCCTGCGCACCCACCGGCTGCGGCTGCTCGCGAACGCGGCCGCGAGCAGCTCCGTGGTGGAGGCGTGGCGGGCGGCCGAGCCGGACAGCCCGGACGCCGCGGTGCTGCGGGCCGCGACCGAGGTCGTACGGGTCTTCAACCAGGCCATCGAGGCCGGACGCGGTGCCGAGATCGACCGCGCCCGCATCGACGTCGCCGTCATGACCTGCCTGAGCGCGGCCGACGCGTGCCCCGCCGACCCGATGCCCTGGGTGTCGCTGCTGACCGTGGCGCGGCTGTACGGCGACGGAGTCGGCCGGGCGGAGCTGCGCGAGTGGTGGGAGGAGCTGCGCCGCCGCGACCCGTACAACACCGAGGGCCACGTGCAGCTGCTGCGCTACCACTCGGCGCGCTGGCACGGCACGCACGGCCGGATGTACGACTTCGCCCGCGACGCGGCGGGCGCGGCGCCCGCGGGATCGCCACTGGCGGTGCTGGTGCAGATCGCGCGGGTGGAGGAGTACCGGTACGTCGCGGCGGCGGCCAGGGGCCGTCCGGTGCGCGGCTTCGACCAGCACTGGCACCACGAGCTGGCCGTGACGGAGGTACGCCGGACCCAGGAGCGGTGGCTGGGCGGGCGGCCGCCGGGACCCGTGGCCCCGGAGGAGGTCGGCGAGCTCAACTACCTGGCCCACGCGGCCTGCTGGGCGGGCCTGCCGGACGAGGCGCGGGAGTCCTTCGCGCTGCTGGACGGACGCGCGGCGCGGGTGCCGTGGGCGTACACGGGGGACGCGGCGGAGCAGTACACGAGGTGGCGCGACCAGGTGGGCGCGGAGCGCGGAAAGGGCTGAAGTCCGCCGGTGACGGCAGGCTCCAGCCCCTTCGGCGGGTGGCCGCTACACGCCGATGTCGCGGCCGTCCCTGCGGTACACCGCCACCACCGACGGGCGGACGAGCTTGCCCGGTCCGTCCGGCCACGCCGACGCCGGCTTCTCGACGCTCGCGCCGTCGACCTCGCCCGGGTGCTGGACCGCGACGAGCACCCGGCGGTCCTGGATGACCGGACCGCAGGTCTCGGCGCCCTTCGGGACGGTCAGGAACTGCTTCAGCTCACCGCGCCGCTCGCCGCGCGTCGCCACGCCGAACAGGCCGTCGTGGGAGCCGAGCTGGTTGCCGTCGGTGGAGAGCCACAGGTTGCCGTGCGGGTCGAAGGCCACGTTGTCCGGGCAGGAGATCGGGCTGACCCGGTCCTTCGGGAAGCCCGCGAAGTACGTCGCCGGGTCGTCCGGGTCGCCCGCGACCAGGAAGAGCCGCCAGGCGAAGCCGTCGGACGCCGGGTCGTCCCAGTGCTCGGCCAGCTCCAGGACCTGGCCGTGCTTGTTGAGGTTGCGCGGGTTGGCCTCGTCGGCGCCCGCCTTGCCGGGCTTGCCCCGGTCGGTGTTGTTCGTGAGGGCGATGTACACGCGGCCGGTGCGGGGGCTCGGCTCGACGTCCTCGGGGCGGTCCATCTTGGTCGCGCCGACCTTGTCGCCCGCGAGGCGGGTGAAGACGTACACCTCTTCGGCCGTCATGCCGGGGACGTGCGAGGTGGTGCCGGTGGCGAGCGGGATCCAGACGCCGCTGCCGTCGAACTCGCCGTCGTCGGGGAGCTTGCCCGTGCCGTCGATCTCGCCGGGGGAGTCACCGGTGATCCTGGCGACGTACAGCGTGCCCTCGTCGAGGAGGGTGAGGTTGTGCTCGCGGGCGGCCCGCGAGTTCCCCTTCTTCATCCGCTTCGAGGAGACGAACTTGTAGAAGTAGTCGAAGCGCTCGTCGTCGCCCATGTAGACGACGGGGCGGCCGTCGGCGGTCAGCCGGGGCTGCGCGGCCTCGTGCTTGAAGCGGCCGAGCGCGGTGCGCTTGCGGGGCGTCGAGTCGGGGTCGTACGGGTCGAGCTCGACGACCCAGCCCTGGCGGTGCGGCTCGTTCGGCTCCTGCCTGACGTCGAAGCGCTGGTCGAAGAGCTCCCACTTGCGCTCGGTGGCGCCGGAGCCGATGCCGTAGCGCTTGTCGGTGGCGCTGGAGCCGTTGGCGAAGTACTGGTTGAAGTTCTCCTCGCCGTGCAGGGTCGTGCCCCACGGGGTGGTGCCGCCGGCGCAGTTGTTGAGCGTACCGAGGACCTTCTTGCCGGTCGGGTCGGCGGAGGTCTTCAGGAGCGCGCTGCCGGCGGCGGGGCCGGTCAGCTCGAAGACGGAGGTCGTGTGGAGGCGGCGGTTGAGGTGGTGACGGGTGACCGGCGTGAGCCTGCCGGACCTGCGCTCCTCCTGGACGACGACGACGGACAGGCCGTGGGCGGCCCAGGCGGTCTCGACCTGCTCGCGGGTGGGCTCGGCCGGGTCGTATCCCCTGAACATCAGGATTTCGTCCGTGTACTCGTGGTTGGCGACGAGTACCTGGCGGCCGTGCTCACCGGGGAGGGGGAGCAGGGAGAGGAAGTCGTTGTTGTAGCCGAACTGGCCGGCCTGCGCCTTGGCGGACTGCTGGTCCGGGTCGAAGGCGGGGGCGCCGCGGAGGATGGGCTCGCCCCAGCGGATCACCACGTTCTGGGCGTAGCCGTCGGGGACCGTGACGGCGTCGGCGGTGTTGGGCGCGACGGGCGCGAAGCGCAGCCCGCGCGCGCCGTCGTCCTTGCCCTTGCCGGCCGGGGGCTTTGGGCGGCCTTCCGCCGCCACGGCCTGCGGGGCGGCGGAGCCGGCGAGGGCCGAGGCTCCGGCGGCGGTGGCCACGGTCACCACGGCGGCCGCGCGCATCATCGACCGTCTCGACAGAGCGCCGGCTATGACGTCACCGGCGTACTCGTTGTCGCTGGTGTTCGGGACGTCCTGGAAGCAGGCGTCTCCGCAGCGGTAGCGACAGGTCAGCGCGGAGCGCCCACCCGGGTGCGGCGAGTTGAGCAGCGGCAGCAGATTGCGCACGGACCCCTCCAAATGGGCTGTACGGGCAGTGTTTCGGCGCGCCCCGCGCCGACATCGTGTTCGTGTCGGAATGTCTCCGGCCGTGACGTTAGGGGCGTGCGTGCGCGTTCCGGCGGCCGTGGGGTGAACGCGGGGTGAATGCGTGACGGCCGTGCGGGAGTTGCCGTGGCGGTGAGGGGCGCGTACGGGGTACGGAGCGCGGGGCCGGCGCCGGGGCGGCCCGAGGGGCGCGGTGGGTGTCCGTGCCCGCCGGCGCGAGCCGCGTGCGCCCGGAACGCGCCCGGAACCGGAACGGCACGGCTGACCCTCCCGAAGATCAACGGGCGGGGCCGCTAACCTTACGTGTCCGCCCTGGCCAGGGTTGATCCCACGGGTGCGGACGTGCATCGCACCCAACTCATGCGAAAGGCCTCGCCCATGGGCATTCGGAGCTTGCTGCGCAAGGTGTTCGGACGCGATCGAGCGGAGAGCAACGAGCAGCCGCCGACACGGGAGACCTCGACGGCAGCTTCCGTTCCGTCCCAGGCCGAACGGAAGCCGGACCCGGTCTCCGCGCCGGAACCGGAGTCCGCACCGGAACCGGAATCCGCGTCCGCCGAGGTCAGGGAGACGGTGGCCTCCGTACCCGCCCCGTCGCAGACCTCGGCCCAGGAGGACGAAACGGCGGTGGAGAAGCCGGCCAGGAAGCCGACGGCACCGGGCATCGCATCGGACCTGGTGGCCGCGGCCTTCGACAATCCGCCCGCGCCCGCGTCCCGCACGACGACTCCCCCGCCGGGGCCGAACGTCCCCGCCCAGTCCACCCCGGCAGACCCGCCCCCCGTGCCCCCCTCGACCCCGGTCACGGTCCCCTCGCAGCCCACCGACCCCGAGGCGAACGCGGCCACCACCGAGCCGGTCGCGGCAGAAGCCCCCGTCGAAGCCCCCGCCGAGCCCATCGCTGCCGACAAGGCCGACAAGGCCGACGATGTCGCACCGGCAACGGCCCCGGAGCCCACCGAACCCGCCGAGGAGGCCGCGCCCGAGCCCGCCGCGACCGCCACCCCGGAGCCCGAGCCCGCCACGACGGAGACCGCCCCGGCCACCGAACCCGAGGCCGAACCCGAGCCCGAGCCGGCGCTCACCCCCGCCACCGTCGCCGCCCCGGAAGCAGAAGCAGAAACGGCCACCGAGCCCGAGCCGACCGGCGAAGCCCCGGCCGACGCCCAGCCGGCCGCCACGCCCCAGCCGGCCGCCGACCCGGAGCCGGTCACCGCCGACGCCGAGCCGATCACCGAGCCCGCCGCGACCGCCACCCCGGAGCCCGAGCCCGCCACGACGGAGGCCGCCCCGGCCACCGAACCCGAGCCCGAGCCGGCGCTCACCCCCGCCACCGTCGCCGCCCCGGAAGCAGAAGCGGAAACGGAAGGGGAAGGGGAAGGGGAAGGGGAAACGGTCACCGAACCCGAGCCGCTCGCCGCCGAAGAGGAGCCCCCCGGCCAGAGCGCGGACGACGACAGCCAGAGCACCGACGACAGCGACAGCAGCGTCGTCGGCGACGGCGCCGTCGGCGACGGCCGGGAAGGCAGGGGGTCCGCCCTTTCCCTCGCGGACATCACGTCACGCGCCCCCGCACTCGCCGCGCACTACCAGGCCGCCGGGGCTGCACTCGACGCCGAGCAGCTCGCCGGGGCGCGGGCGGACGTGTACCTGGTTCTCGACCGGTCCGGGTCCATGCGGTCGTTCTACAAGGACGGCAGCGCCCAGCACCTCGCCGACCGGACCCTCGCCCTCGCCGCGCACCTCGACGGGGACGCCGCCGTGCACGTCGTGTTCTTCTCGACCGACATCGACGGAACCGTCGACGTGGACCTCGGTGAGTACGAGGGCCGGGTGGACGAGGCGCATGCCGCCATCGGACACATGGGGCGTACGAGCTACCACCGCGCCGTCGAAGAGGTCGTCGCGCACCACGAGAAGTCCGGCAGCGGCCGCCCCGCCCTGGTCGTCTTCCAGACGGACGGTCCCCCCGACGCCAAGGGACCCGCCAAGCAGGCCCTGGCCGACGCCACGGAAAAGTCCCTCTTCTGGCAGTTCGTCGCGTTCGGTGAGCACGACGCCAAGGGCTTCGACTTCCTCCGGAAGCTCGACGTCCCCAACGCCGCCTTCTTCCACGCGGGCCCGGCCCCGCGCGAGGTCGCGGACGCCGACCTGTACGCACAGCTGGTCCAGGGCCTGAAGGGTCTCAAGACCTAGGCGAGGGCCTCGAGGCCCAGGCAGGGGCCTCAGGGTCCAGGCGGCGGGACGGTGACGGCGGTGCCCCGGAGCGCGGGGCACCACCGTCACCGTCCCGCCGTTTTATGCGTGTGAGTGGATCACCTGTGGGCCGTTAGGATTTCGACCATGGCGGCCACTGGATCCGAGAAGCAGGGGACGAAGGCGTTCTACGTCACGACCCCGATTTACTACGTCAACGACGCTCCTCACCTGGGCCACGCCTACACGACCGTTGCAGGTGACGTGCTCACGCGCTGGCACCGTCAGCGCGGCGAGAAGGTGTGGTACCTCACCGGCACGGACGAGCACGGTCAGAAGATCATGCGCACTGCCGAGGCGAACGGGGTCTCGCCCCAGGAGTGGTGCGACAAGCTCGTCGAGGATGCCTGGAAGCCCCTCTGGGAGCACCTGGACATCGCGAACGACGACTTCATCCGCACGACGGAGAAGCGGCACACCGACCGTGTGCAGGAGTTCGTGCAGGACCTGTACGACAAGGGCGAGATCTACAAGGGCGGGTACGAGGGCCCGTACTGCGTGGGCTGCGAGGAGTACAAGCTCCCCGGTGATCTCATCGAGGCCGAGGACGGCACGAAGCTGTGCCCGGTCCACAAGAAGCCGGTGGAGATCCTCAAGGAGGAGAACTACTTCTTCAAGCTCAGCGAGTACGGCCCGAAGCTCCTGGAGTTCTACGAGGCCAACCCCGGCTTCGTCCAGCCCGAGTCGGCCCGCAACGAGGTCCTGAACTTCGTGCGGCAGGGCCTCCAGGACCTGTCCATCTCGCGCTCGACGTTCGACTGGGGCATCCCGGTCCCGTGGGACGAGAAGCACGTCATCTACGTGTGGGTCGACGCTCTCCTCAACTACGCCACCGCCGTCGGCTACGGCGCGGACCAGGCGAAGTTCGACGCGACGTTCCCGGCCGACGTCCACCTGGTCGGCAAGGACATCCTGCGCTTCCACGCGATCATCTGGCCCGCGATGCTGATGGCGCAGGGCCTGCCGGTCCCGGGCCGGGTCGCGGCCAACGGCTGGCTGATGGTCGGCGGCGAGAAGATGTCGAAGTCGAACCTGACCGGCATCAAGCCGCAGGACCTGACCTCGCACTTCGGCGTGGACGCCTACCGCTGGTACTTCCTGCGGGCGATCGCCTTCGGCCAGGACGGCTCGTTCTCGTGGGAGGACTTCAGCGCCCGCTACACGAGCGAGCTCGCCAACGACTTCGGCAACCTCGCCTCGCGCGTGGCCGCGATGGTCGGCAAGTACTTCGGCGGCACGCTGCCGGAGGCGACGGCGGCCGGTGACGCGGAGACGGCGGTCCAGGAGGGCCTCACGAAGGCGCTCGCCGAGGCCGACCGGAAGATCGGCGAGGAGCTGGACTTCCAGGGCGGCATCCTGGCGATCTTCGACTTCGTGAAGCAGGTCAACGGCTACATCACGGAGCAGGAGCCGTGGAAGGTGGCCAAGGACGAGTCGCCCCGGGGCCGGGCCCGTCTCGCGACGATCCTCTACACGGCCGCCGAGTCGCTGCGCGCGATGGCCGTCCTGCTGAACCCGGTCATGCCCGAGACCTCGCAGAAGCTGTGGGACTCCCTGGGCGCGGAGGCGCCCCTGGGCGCCCTCGACGGCCGGCCGGTCCAGGACGCGGCCACGTGGGGGCAGCTCCCGGCCGGTGTGACGGTGACGAAGGGCGCGGTGCTGTTCCCCCGCCTGGAGGACCCGAAGAAGGCGTAAGACGTACCCGTACGGCGTACGAGGGGGCAGGGCCTGGACCACACCACCGGGCCCTGCCCCCTCGTCGACCGCCCCCCGCCGTTCCCGGCCCCCGGCGGGGAGGCAGCCCCAGAGGGCCGGTCACATGTCCGCTCAAGGTGATTATTGTCTCGACCGATTGGTGCGGGGACGGTGCGCGTCATACGGTCGGCGGTCGGCCTTCTTCGCCATCGCTCGTCCCGCCTTCCCGGTGCGAGAAGACCGGCCGCCCCCCAACGGCTTCCCCCATTCGCTCGTTCCTCCCTGCCAGGAGCCCCGCCCGTGCCCTCTACCGGACTCCCCCAACGCCGCCGCGTCGTGCAGCTCTCCGCGCTGCTCGCGGTGCTCGCGGCATTCGCAGCTCAGCTCGTCGGCGCACTGCTGGCCCATGTGCCGGTGTTCGTCGCCGCCTCCGCCGCGGGTCTCGCGCTCGATCTGTACCTCCAGTACAAGCGGCCCGCCCTGCTCTCGAAGCTGAACCGAATACGTTTCGACGTCACCGTCCGGCAGCTGCTGCGCGACATGCTGATCCTGGTCGGCCTGTTGCGCATCGACGACATCCAGCCGCTGCGTGAGCACTCCCCCCTCACCCTCGCGCTGCTCTTCTTCTACGCACTGCACTTCGTCTGCCAGGCGGTGGCGCTGATGGTCCGGCGCGTGCGCACGCTGCCCATCGTCACCCGCAACATCGACGTCTCGGCGCTGCGCCCCTCCACCGCTCCCCCGCGGATCCTGGCCCGCCGCCCCGGCCACCGGCTGCTCGCCTTCTCCGTGCCCGCCACCGCCGGCCTGCTGGTCACCGCGGTCACCGGGGACGTGTACGGCGGCGCCGCCGGCATCGGCGTCTCCCTCCTCCTGATGGCCGCCGGCACCGTCCGCCTGGCCACCTGGCTGCTGCCGAAGAAGCGCCCCGCCACCCCGCAGGAGACGCTGGAGTGGCTGGACGCCTGGCTGGCGGAGTACCGGCCGACCGTGGCGATGTACTTCTCCGGCGGCACCACCTCGGCGTACCAGGCGAACATGTGGCTCTCCACGCTCTCCGAACTGGACGGCAAGCCGCTGATCGTGCTGCGCGAGCGCTTCATGGTGCAGAAGATCCAGGCCACGGACGTGCCGATCATCTGCATCCCCAAGGTCGCGCACATGTTCGCGCTGGAGAACTCGACGCTGAAGATGATGCTGCACCCGGCGAACTCCGGTAAGACCTCGCAGGTGCTGCGCATCCCCTCCATCAAGCACGCCTTCACCAACCACGGCGAGAGCGACAAGCTGTCCAGCTGCAACCCGTACGCCAAGGCGTACGACGAGGTGTGGGTGGCCGGCCCGGCGGCGCGCGAGCGCTACCAGCTCGCCGAGACCGGCGTCGACGACAAGGACGTGGTGGAGGTGGGCCGCCCGCAGCTGGCCCCGATCCTGCCCTACGCGGGCGCTCCCGAGGGCACGTACACGACCGTGCTGTACGCCCCCACCTGGGAGGGCTGGGACGGCAACCCCGGCAACACCTCGGTCGTCCTGGCCGGCGAGAACCTCGTCCGCGCGCTCCTGGCGGACGACCGCGTACGGCTGCTCTACAAGCCGCACCCGATGACCGGCTCCGTCGACCCGGAGGCCGGGGCCGCCGACAAGCGCATCCGCGCGATGATCGCCGAGGCCAACACCGGGCGCTCCGGCCCCCGCCCCGGCCCCGAGGCGGCCGCCGAACTCGACCGCCGCACCGCCGAACTCGACCGGCTCACCAGCACCGGCTTCCGGACCGGCGTGGACGAGCTGGAGCGGATGCTGCTCCAGGGCTCGCCCGAGGAGGGCCGCGCGGCGGCCGTCGCCGCGGCCGCCGCGGCCTGGGAGGCGGCCTACTGGGCGTCGTTCCCCGAGTGGGAGCACCGGATCGTCGTCACCGCGCGCCCCGGCATATACAGCTGCTTCAACCAGGCCGACCTGCTGATCAGCGATGTGTCGAGCGTCGTCTCGGACTACCTGTACAGCGAGAAGCCGTACGCCGTGGCCAACACCAGCGGCATGACGGAGACCGAGTTCCGGGCCGGCTTCCCGACCGTGCGGGCCGCCGCCGTCCTCACCCCGGACGCGTCCGGCGTCCCGGAGCTCCTGGAGTCCGTGCGCCACCCGGAGAAGGACCCGTACAGGGAGGCCCGCGCCGAGCTGAAGGAGCACCTCCTCGGCCCGTCCGACCCGCCCTCCCTGGTCCGCTTCAACGCGGCGGCCCTCGCCCTGTGCGCCAAGGCCGACGAGCGCCGCGCCCGGATGACGACCCGCCTCGCCGCGGAGGTTCCGGCTCAGCGCACGGCCGGGTTCGAGGACGCCTCCGGGGAACTCGACTCCGACCCGGCCGGCTCCGAGGAGCCGGCCAACGCCTGACGGCCCGACAGCACCAGACGCCACGGAAGCCGGCCGGGCCCCGGTCCGCTCCCGCCCTTCGCCCCGCCGGTCACCCGACCGGCGGGGCGACGTGCTGTGCGCCCGCTCAGTCGCGCAGCGACGCCGCGTCGCCCATCACCACCACCGGGTTCTTCGCCGGGTCGACCGTGCGCAGGAGGTGCTTCATCACGTCCTTGCGCAGGGACACGCAGCCCTGCGTCGGGCCGTCGTGGTCCACGTGCAGCCAGATGCCGCCGCCCCGGGCCGCGCCGAGGGGGCGGGTCCAGTCCAGCGGGGTGGTGCCGGGCTCGCGGTTGTAGTCGATGGCGATGACGTAGTCGAAGGAGCCCGTGAGCGGCTCGCCCAGGGAGCCCGTGCCGCGGGCGGTGAAGGCGGGGCCCTGGTCGTACGGCAGCTTCGTGCCCGGGTCGGGGAGCAGGCCGCCCGCGTCGGTCAGGGTGAAGACGCCGATCGGGGAGCGCAGGTCGCCGTGCACGTGCTTGTCGGTCCAGCCGCGCAGGCCGTTGTGGGTGGGCCAGGAGGTGCCGGGGCGCCAGGGGGCGCCGGGGCGGTCGCGCTCGTAGAGGACCGCCGTGCCCCGGTTCTCGTCGCGGCCCTCTCCGGTGACGACGAGTGCCTGGCGGGTGCGGCCGGGGACCCGGGCGAGGGTCTTGGGGCCCAGGCCCGGGAGCCGGAGCAGCGGGCGCCTCTGCGGCGACGCGGGCCGGTCCGGTGCGACCCTGCCCGCCTTGCCGCCGGACGCCTGGTGCGCCGGCGCGCCGGGCCGCGCGTCGGCCCGCGGCGCCCCGGTGGCGGGGGCGGCGGAGCCGGTACTGGTACTCGTGGTGTTCGTGCCCGTACCGCAGCCCGTCGCCAGGAATGCGGCTGCCGCCAGCAGCGCGGTCAGCGGGGCGATGGTCCGGTTCCGGCGCTTCATTTCGTTCCCTTCGTCGTCCTGCTGCCGAACGGACCGCCTCGACGCGTTCCGCGCGGAGGCCGGCCACACAGGCCCTCGCTTCCAGGAAGCATCCGCGACATGGAAGAAGGGGCCCGGAACCGGTCGGTTCCGAACCCCTTCAACCTAAGCGCACTACTTGTCGGAAACCGGCTTCCGCAGCTGAATGTTGAGCTCCCGCAGACGGGCCTCGTCCAGCGTCGTCGGCGCGCCCATCATCAGGTCCTGGGCGTTCTGGTTCAGCGGGAACGCGATCGTCTCGCGGATGTTCGGCTCGTCGGCGAGCAGCATCACGATGCGGTCGATGCCCGGGGCGATGCCGCCGTGCGGCGGGGCGCCGAACTGGAAGGCACGGAGCATGCCCGCGAACTCGCGCTCGACGGTCTCCTTCGAGTAACCGGCGATCTCGAACGCCTTGAACATGACGTCGGGCTCGTGGTTGCGGATCGCGCCGGAGGACAGCTCGACACCGTTGCAGACGATGTCGTACTGCCAGCCCAGGATGTCCAACGGGTCCTGGGTCTCCAGGGCCTCGATACCGCCCTGCGGCATCGAGAAGGGGTTGTGCGAGAAGTCGATCCTGCCGGACTCCTCGTCCTTCTCGTACATCGGGAAGTCGACGATCCAGCAGAACCGGAAGACGCCCTCCTCGAAGTGACCGGCGCGCTTGGCGGCCTCGACCCGGACCGCCGACATGATCTTGGAGACTTCGTCGAACTCGCCCGCGCCGAAGAAGACCGCGTGGCCGGGGGCCAGTGACAGGCGCTCGGTGAGGACCTTGACGTTCTCCTCGGTGAGGAACTTGGCGATCGGGCCGCTCAGCGAACCGTCCTCGCCGACGCGCACCCAGGCCAGGCCCTTCGCGCCGTGCTCGACGGCGTAGTCGCCGAGGCCGTCGAAGAACTTCCGGGACTGGCCCGCCGTGTCCGGCACCGGCAGCGCGCGCACGTGCTTGCCGGCGAACGCCTTGAACTCCGAGCCGGCGAAGACGTCGGAGATGTCGACGAGCTCCAGCTTGGCGCGCAGGTCCGGCTTGTCGTTGCCGTACTTCAGCATCGACTCGCGGAACGGGATCCGCGGGAAGGGCGACGTGACGTGGCGGCCGCCTCCGAACTCCTCGAAGAGCTCGGTCATCAGCTTCTCGATCGGCTGGAAGACGTCCTCCTGCTCGACGAAGCTCATCTCCACGTCGAGCTGGTAGAACTCGCCCGGCGAGCGGTCGGCGCGGGCGTCCTCGTCGCGGAAGCACGGCGCGATCTGGAAGTAGCGGTCGAAGCCCGAGATCATCAGCAGCTGCTTGAACTGCTGCGGGGCCTGCGGCAGCGCGTAGAACTTGCCGGGGTTGAGGCGGGACGGAACGACGAAGTCCCTCGCACCCTCGGGAGACGTCGCCGTCAGAATGGGCGTCGCCATCTCGTTGAAGCCGAGGGCCACCATCTTGGAACGGATGGAGGCGATGACGGCCGAGCGCAGCATGATGTTGCGGTGCATGCGCTCGCGGCGCAGGTCGAGGAAGCGGTACTCCAGACGGCGCTCCTCACCCACCCCGTCGTCGGTGTTGATCTGGAACGGCAGCTGCTGCGACTCCCCCAGCAGCTCGACCTCCGCGACCTCGACCTCGATCTCACCGGTGGGCAGCTCCGGGTTGACGTTGTCGGCGCCGCGCGAGACGGCCCGGCCGTCGACGCGGACGACCGACTCCTTGTTGAGCTTGTCGAGGACGTCGTACGCCGGGGTGCCGGGGCGGGCGACGAGCTGCGTGATGCCGTAGTGATCGCGCAGATCGATGAAGAGGATGCCGCCCAGGTCTCGACGATTGTGCAGCCAGCCGCTCAGCCGGACGTCGGTGCCGACGTCAGAGGCGCGGAGCTCGCCGCAGGTGTGGGACCTGTACCGATGCATCGTCGTTCATCCAGCCTTCGGGATTCGGGGTTGTCACAAGACACTCCAGGTTACCGCCCGGCGCCTCTCCTTTTTCTGGCCCGGCCTTCGCACGGCCGGCCCGGCTGCGACCTGTAAAGATGAAGCAATGCGTACCGAGGACATCCTGGCCGCCATCGCGACCGGCCTGTGGCACTGGGACAACGCATCCGGGGTCGTCACGCTCGACGCGGAGGCCGCCCGGCTCCTCGGCCTGCCCGCCGAGTCCGTGACGCTTCCCGAGGCCGCCGTGCGCTCCCGCTTCCACCCCGCGGACTGGAACGAGGTCAACGGGATCGTGAGCCTCGCGGCCGCCGAGGGCACTCTCGCCGAGGCCCGGCTCCGGATCATGGATGTGGACGGGCGGCTGCTCAGGACCGTACGCAGCCGTTCCAAGCCGGTCTCCGCCAACGGCGACTACCAGCTCTTCGGCACCCTCCAGGAGGTCGCCGGGCCGCAGCCGGGCGAAGCCGCCCACACCCCGGTCACCGGCGACTGGCGCCGCTCCCGCGAGGCGTTCCTGCTGGACGCGGGGCGGGCGCTCGCGGAGGCGCGGTCCACGTCCGAGGTGCTGCGGGTCGCCGCGTCCCTGTCGATGCCCGGTTTCTCACCGGACAGCCTCGCCGTCTTCGGCTCGTCGGGCAGCCGCATCACGGTCCTGGGACACCACGGGTACGGCCCCGGCGACGAGCTCCCGTTCGCCGACATGCTGCTGGACACGGACCACCCGGCGTCCGAGGTCGTACGGACCGGCCGGGCCATCTACCTCCCGTCCCCCCAGGCGTACAGCCGCCGCTACCCCGCCGGCCGCCCCCTCGCCCGCACCTCCTCCCGCCGCTCCTGGGCCTTCGTACCCCTGACGGTGGCCGGCCGCACCATGGGCGCCTGGATGGCGGGCTTCGCGCACCCCGTCGCGTTCACCCCCGACGAGCGCTCCGTACTGACGACGGTCGCCCGGATGCTCGCCCAGGCGCTGGAGCGGGCCTCGGTGGCCGAGAGCGAGCGCGAGCTGTCGCTCGGCCTCCAGCGGTCGATGATGCCGACGCTGGGCCCGGAGATCCCCGGCATGACGGTGGCCGCGCGGTACGTGCCGACCGGCGGGGGGCTCCAGGTCGGCGGCGACTGGTACGACATGATCCCGCTGCCCAACGGGCGAATAGCCCTGGTCATCGGCGACGTGCAGGGCCACGACGTACGGGCCGCCGGGCTCATGGGCCAGCTGCGCATCGCCCTGCGCGCGTACGCCTCCGAGGGACACCGCCCGGACGCGGTCCTCTCCCGCGCCTCCCGCTTCCTGCACGGGCTGCATGATTTCCCCGGGGCCGACGCCTACGGGCCCGGCGACTACTCCAGCCCGCGCTTCGCGACCTGCCTCTACATCGAGGCCGACCCCGCCACCGGCTTCCTCGACGTGGCCCGCGCGGGCCACCCCGAACCGGCGGTGCTCCTCGGCGACGGGACGGTACTGGTCCGGCCGACCGCCGGCGGCCTGCCCCTGGGCATCGTCCCGGACACGGACTACCCGACGACGCGCCTGGTCCTCGAACCGGGCGAGACGATCATGATCTGTACGGACGGCCTCATCGAGACCGGCGGCCACGACCTGGACACCGGCTGGGCCAGGCTCCGCCGGATCATGGAGGAGCACGCCGGCGACAGCCTGGAGAAGCTCGCCGACGCCCTCGTCTCCGCCGTGCACGGCCCCGCCTCGCACTACACCACGGGCCCGCTCGTGGACCGCCGCGAGGACGACATCGCGCTGCTGCTGCTGTGCCGCGAGGGCGCCGACTGCGGCTGCGGCCCCGGCTCCTCGGCGGGCCCGCGGGTCCCGGTCCGGCGTACGGCGCTGTCCGTGGCCCAGGCCGAGCCGGAGCGCATCGCCGGCGCCCGGCGGCAGCTGCGGGACCTGCTGCACGACTGGACGGACGAGGAGCAGCTCGACGCGGCCGTGCTGATGGTCTCGGAGATGGTCACCAACGTCCTGGTGCACACGGACGGCGACGCCCTGCTGGTCGCCGAGGCGACGGGCGAGCCCGGCGCGCGGCGGCTGAGGGTCGAGGTGGCGGACTCCAGCGACGAGCTGCCGCACAAGCGCCGCCCGGGGGAGATGGCGTCCAGCGGGCGCGGGCTGATCCTGATGGAGATGCTCGCGGACACCTGGGGGGTGGACCCGAGGGGCGAGGGCAAGTGCATCTGGTTCGAGCTCCACGAGGGCGGCGCCTCGCAGGGCCTTTGAGACCCTGTGGCTCCCGGCAGCCCGGCCTCACGGGACCGCGGTGCCGGGAGGGGACGCGTCGGGGCGCTCCCCGCAGGGCGTCGAACGCGACCACCCCGAGGACATCCCCGTGCCCGGACGTCCGGCGCCCGGGGAGACGCCCCGGCGCGGTACCGACCCCGAAGCCCCCGCACCGCGCGGGACGCCGGACCCCGGGACGCCGTACCGGCCCCGCAGGAGCAGAATGGTCGAAAAGACGGACGACCCCATCCCGCCGCCCGCCCTGTCCTGATCGGCCGCCGGGGGGACCACGGAGATCCGCCATGAGCACGCAGAAGACCAGAAGCGACACCGCCGTACTGGCGGACTGCCTGGAGGTGCCGGGCATCGGCTTCCTCCCGGTCAACGCCTTCGTCCTGTTCGCCGACGAGCCGGTCGTCGTCGACACCGGCCTCAGCCTCCCCGACCGGGATTTCCTCGACGTGCTCGGCTCCGCCATCGACCCCGCCGACGTGCGCTGGATATGGCTCACCCACCCCGACCGCGACCACACGGGCGGCCTGTTCGACCTGCTCGCCGCCGCTCCCCGGGCGCGCCTCGTGACCACGTTCATCGGCGCCGGGATCATGTCCACCGAACGCCCCCTGCCGCTCGACCGGGTACGCCTGGTCAACCCCGGCCAGAGCCTGGACGTCGGCGACCGTACGCTCAGGGCCTTCCGGCCGCCGCTGTTCGACAACCCCGCCACCGTCGGCTTCTACGACGACCGGTCGCGGACCTGCTTCAGCTCCGACTGCTTCGGCGGGCCCATGCCCAGCGCGGACCTCGCGGTCGGCGGCGAGGCCGCCGCGCTCGCCACTGCGGACCTGCGCGCCGCCCAGCTGCTGTGGGCCACCGTGGACAGCCCCTGGGTGCACGCCGTCGACACCGGCAAGTACCTCGCCACCGTCGAGCCGCTGCGCGCCATGGCCCCCGAGACCGTCCTGTGCACCCACCTGCCGCCGGCCGTGGGCATCGCCGCGCAGATGCTCGACACGCTCGCGTCGGCCCCCGGCTCGGACCCCTTCGTCGGCCCCGACCAGCAGGCACTGGAACAGATGCTCGCGGGTTTCGAGCCGGTGGCCGGGGGCGCCGTCCCCCCACAGGCCATGTGAGAGCGCGCGCTACCGGCCGGCGTCCGGCGCGGCCTTCGCGCTCTCGCGCTCATGACGCCTGCGCAACTCTCCGATCACCCCGAAGACGGCCGCCGTCAGCGGCACGGCGAGCAGCATCCCCAGGATGCCCGCGACGGACGCCCCGGCCGTGATCGCCAGCATCACCAGGGCCGGATGCATCTGCACGGTCCGGCTCTGGATCACGGGCTGGAGGACGTGCCCCTCCAGCATCTGTACGGCCAGTACGACCCCCAGCGCCCACAGCGCGATCACGAACCCCCGGTCCGCGAGCGCGACGAGCACCGCGACCGCGCCGGAGATGAAGGCGCCGAGGTAGGGGATATACGCGCCGACGAAGACCAGCGCGCCGAGGCCGACCGCGCCGGGTACCCGCAGGACCAGCAGCCCGGCGGTGATGAGGGCCGCGTCGATCAGCGCGATGAACGTCGTACCGCGCATGAAGCCCTCGACGGCCTCGAAGGCGCGGCGGCCCATCGCTTCGACGGTGTCGGCGGTCGAGCCGGGGGCGAGGGCCCGCAGGGCCCCGGCGGCCCGGTCCGAGTCCCGGAGGAAGAAGAACATCAGCAGCAGGGCCAGGACGGCGACCGCGGTCATCTCCCCGACGACGCTGAGCCCGGTGATCACCCCGGACGCCGCGGTCCCGCCGAATCTGCCGAGCAGCTCCCTGGCGTTCCGGGCCACGTCGTCCAGGGAGGTCCCGGCCGCCCCGAAGTGCCGGGCCAGGTCCCCGGCCGCCTGCCGGAGCGAGCCGAGGATCTGGTCGCCGGTCCCGACGAGCGCGTTGACGACGATGTACGAGGCGCCGCCGACGACGGCGACCACAGCGGCACAGGTGAGCAGGGCGGCGAGCGACCGGTTCAGCCGCATCGTGACGAGCCGCCGGTGCAGGGGCCCGAGCAGCGCGGTCCCGAGGAGGGCGAGCAGGACGGGGGTGACGGCGGTCTTGAAGGTGACGCACAGCCAGATCCCCACCGCGACGACCCCGGTGACGAGCAGCGCGACGACACACCAGGCGGCGGCCCGGCGCGCGGACTCGGGAAGGAGCGGCTGAACCGGCTGGGGCGGCTGGGGCGGCTGCACGGCCCCAGCGGACCACGGGCGGCGCGGGGCGGCCCGCCGGCGGGGCCCGCCCGGGTGACGGCCAGCGGCCGCTCACCCGGGCGGATCCACAGCGCTCAGCCCATGCCGTGGACGGCCGGAACGGTGCCGAGGCGGCCCCGCTGGAAGTCCTCGAAAGCCTGCTTCAGCTCCTGCTGCGTGTTCATCACGAACGGCCCGTAGTGCGCCATCGGCTCCCGGATCGGGCGTCCGCCGAGGAGGACGATCTCCAGGTCCGGGGCGTTCGCGTCCTGCTGCTCGTCCGCGCGGACGGTCAGCGAGTCCCCGCCGCCGAAGACCGCGGTCCGGCCCGTGCGGACGGGGCGGCGGTCCGTACCGACGCTGCCGCGACCGGCCAGGACGTACGCCAGCGCGTTGAAGTCCGCACGCCACGGAAGCGTGATCTCCGCACCCGGGCGCAGCGTCGCGTGGATCATCGTGATCGGCGTGTGCGTGATGCCGGGGCCCTCGTGGCCGTCCAGTTCGCCCGCGATGACACGGAACAGCGCGCCCCCGTCCGGCGACGTCAGCAGCTGCACCTGGCCGCCGCGGATGTCCTGGTAGCGGGGGGCCATCATCTTGTCGGAGGCGGGCAGGTTGACCCACAGCTGGAGGCCGTGGAACAGGCCGCCCGACATGACCAGCGACTCCGGCGGCGCCTCGATGTGCAGCAGGCCGGACCCGGCGGTCATCCACTGGGTGTCGCCGCCCCGGATCGTGCCGCCGCCGCCGTTGCTGTCCTGGTGGACGAACGTGCCGTCGATCAGGTACGTGACCGTCTCGAAGCCGCGGTGCGGGTGCCAGGGCGTGCCCTTCGGCTCCCCGGCCCCGTACTCCACCTCGCCCATCTGGTCCATCATGATGAACGGGTCGAGGTACGTGTAGTCGATGCCGGCGAAGGCACGGCGGACCGGGAAGCCCTCGCCCTCGAAACCGCCCGGAGCGGTCGTGACGGCCAGTACGGGACGCGACAGGGCGTCGCTCGGCGCGACGACCTTCGGCAGGGCCAACGGGTTCTCCACGGTCACTGCGGGCATGGCGGGCCTCCTTGTACGTCCACTTTAGTTGAATATAGAACTTCCTGTCACTCTCAACGAGCGGCGCCCGGGGGGAATTCCCCGGGCGCCGGTACGCGGTGAGATCTCGCCACCCGGCCCGCCCTTGCTTCACCTATCGTTTTACAATAGATTTCGATCGTAGGTCGATAGAGGGAGAGATGATGGGAAGGCTGACCGTGCTCGCGCTGCGCGCCGTGCTCGTGGTGCTGCTCGCCGGCTCGTTGTTCGTACAGACGGT
>NZ_JBSFTV010000003.1:0-280930 GCF_053591455.1 Streptomyces sp. NPDC003016 | reverse complement strand
TCTCTGGCAGAGCCTTCGACGCTTCAACGGCCCGCGCGGCAACAGCCTGAGTGTGCAGCCACCGGTTCCCGAGCGGTGGCAACAACGACTCGCCCCTCCTCCGTGACCCGCCCTCGGGCGAACGGTGCTGACGGTGTTACGGCGTGACCTTCTCGATCTGGGCGCTGCCGGAGCCCGCGACCGTGCCGCGCGCGTTCACCAGCTGCACCTCGCCGAAGAAGCGCCGGCCCTCGGGGGCCTCGCCGGCCACCACGACCTGGGCCTTCACCTGCGCCGAAGCGCCGCTGGCCAGCTTCACGGTCTGCGCGTCGTCGACCTCGACCCGGCCGAGCGACGGCGCGAAGTACACGTCGCGGTAGTCGTACTCGGTGCCGGCGGCGCCGACCGCGTAACCGTCCACCTCGATCGTGTAAGTACCGGCCGCGGGCTTGACGAGGCTGACGGCCTCCTCCGAGTCGCCGTCCGCGGCCTGACCGACCTGGACGCCGTCCCTCTTGACCGTGAGGTCGAGGTCGGCGGTGGCGTCGGAGACTCCGCCGATGGCGACGTCGAAGCGCTCGACACCCTCACCGATGGTGACCGCGGTGGTCTGCTTCTCGCCCTTCTTGATGCTCGGGCGGGCGTTCTTCGACGAGCCGAGCGAGCCGGCCTTGAGCTTGCCGTCCAGCGCGGCGAAGCCGTTGGTGACCTTCCACTCGACCGGGGCCGGCGTGCCGGCCTCGGCCTCGGGGATGGTCTGCACCGCCGGGTCGAAGGCGGCGCCGAGCACCGTCACGTCCAGCGTGTACGGGTTGTCGAGCAGCGGCGACGTGCGGCGCGACTCGACCTCGACCTCCCAGACACCGGCCTGCGGGTCCGCGTACGAACGCAGGTCCGGGCGGCAGGTGTTGGCCGGGTTGGTGTAGTTCGGGTAGCAGACGATCGACGATGTGGAGTCGACCGGCACGCCGTACGGGTGGATGCCGATGAAGCGGGTCTGGCTGCCCTTCGCGAGACCGCCGAGCGCGACCTCCAGGGACTTCGCGCCCTCGGGGACGTTGATGAAGTACGACGTGCTGCTGTTGCGCTGCACCGAACCGGAGCCGGAGAACGCGTAGGCGGGCTTCACCAGGTCCTCGGCCACGACCACGGTCGCCAGGATCTGCTTGTCGACGCCCTCGGTGCGCTCGTCGTCCGCCTCCAGGACGGCGCTGTGCACACCGGCGGAGCCGGGCCGGGCCTGCACCTTGACGGTGACGGGCCGGTTCAGCGGCAGGTCGATCCCGTCGTCGCCCAGCAGGCGGAACGTGCCGTCGTTGTACTTCCAGTCCAGCTCGTGCTCGATCGCGCGGTCCGGGCCGCTGGTACGCGTGATGGTCACGTCGTACGTCTTCTTCTGCCCGGCCTTCAGGCCGCCCTCGCGGTCGTAGAGGCCGGTGCCGAAGCCCGGCGTCTTGAGCGCGTAGTCGATCGCGGTGTCGACCGGCGCCTTGACCGCGTAGTCGTGCGCGGTCGCGCCGTCCTCGATCGCCTCCCAGGCGTCCACGACGTCGATCAGGCCGGAGCCCTGCTCGTGCGCCTGGGTGCCCTTGATCCGGTCGGCGGTGCTGGTCAGCGCGGTGCGCAGCTCCACCGGGGTCAGGTCGATCTTCTTCTGCTTCGCGGCCGAGAGCAGCAGCGCGCTCGCGCCCGCCGCCTGCGGCGAGGCCATCGAGGTGCCCTGGAGCATCGAGTAGCCGGCCGGGAGCTTGTAGCCGGCCTCGGCGACCGGGCCGCCGGGCGACCAGGTCTGGGTGGTGTTGATGGACGCGCCGGGCGCGGAGATGGTCGGCGTGAAGCCGCCGTCCTCGCGCGGACCGCGCGAGGAGAACGGCATCATGGCGTACTTCTTCTCCACGACCGAGCCGTAGTTGGCGGCCCAGGTCTCCTTGGAGATGGACGCGCCGACCGAGACGACCTTGTCGGCCAGCGACGGGTCGCCGATGGTGTTGGTGCCGGGGCCGCTGTTGCCGGCCGAGACGACCAGCTGCACGCCGTACGTGTCGATGAGGCGCGTGTAGAGCTGGGCGCGCGCGTTGTTGCCGTCGTTCAGCGTGGGCAGGCCGCCGATCGACATGTTGACGATGTCGACACCGCGCTGGGTGACGAGGTCGATCATGCCCTCGGTGAGCGCGACGTTGGTGCAGCCGCCGCTCCAGGTGCAGGCGCGCGAGGAGACCAGCTTGGCGCCGGGGGCGGCGCCGTTCATCCGGCCGCCGAAGAGGCTGTTGGCGGCGGTGATGCCGGCGACGTGCGTGCCGTGCGAGCCCTCGATGATGCCGATGTTGACGTAGTCGGACTTCGCGCCCGCCGCGTTGACGACGACGTCCTTGCGGATCTCGGCGACGAACGGGATCTGCTCGACGACCTCGGTCGCCGGGTCGTCCTTGCCGAAGTACCGGACCTGGTGCTTGTCCTTGTACGGCTTCATCGCCTCTTCGTCGCCGAAGTCGGCGTCGTCGTCGAGGTCGACGCGGACCGTGCCGGCGGCGGCGTCGTACAGCACGCCCCACACGTCGGTGGTGTCACCGTCGCGGTTCAGGTCGCCCGCCATGTCGCCGCCCTTGGTGGCGGCCTCGGCGAAGGTGCGGAACATGTACGAGCCGGCCGGGGCCGAGTACGTGCGGCTGCCGGCGGTGAACACCGGGCCGGTCACGGCGCCGTTCATCCGCAGCCAGGTGCCGTCGCCGTCCGCGACCGGGTCGGTGGCCGTCACCCAGTCGACGATCTTGCGCTCGCCGGTGGTGGTCTTCTGGAGCGCCGGGTGGCCGAGGTCGACGCCCGAGTCGAGGATGCCGATGGTGACCCCGCGGCCGTCGGCCTTCGGGTGGTCCTCCACGAACTCCACGGCGCCCGTCTCGAAGGACGGGTTGTACGGGTTCTTCGCGGGCGTCCGCTTGCCGGGGCCGGAGTACGTGCCCTCGGCGGCGGTGTCCGCGCCCTTGCCGCGGTCGCCGGCCGGCGTCGGGTCGTCCAGCAGGATCTCCTGCTTGAGGTCGATGCCGTGGACGGAGGAGAGCTTGGCGGCGGCCGTGATGGCCGCGTCCGCCTTGCCGGTGGGCAGGGTGGCCCGTACGTAACCGAGCCTGTCGTCCGTACGGCCGACCACGCCGCCCTCCACGGCGTCGAGCTGGCGCGCGACCTGCTCGGTGGAGCCGGGCGCGGTGGCGACCATCAGCGTGACGCTCTTCGTGCCGTCGGCCTCCGCCTCCGCGAGCAGCTGGGCGTCGGCGGAACCGAGCTTCGCGGCGGCGGACTTGGGCGCGGACGCCGTGGCCCTGGGGTCGTCGGAACCGGCCGCCAGGGCGGGTACCGGCGCGGCCGCACACAGCGCCGCGACCAGGCCCGCGGCGAGCGCTATGCGGGCCGCGGGTCTGGCCCCGGGTATGGAGCCGGATGATTCGAGGGTCATGGGCTTCCCTGTATGTGAAAGAAGGAGTCCGGAATACGGTGCCGGATGACCGCTCAGCCTTGCCTAAGAGGTGGTCGTTTGGGGAGAGTTGTCAGGTACGGAGTTCCGTCGTGGCACACATCCGCCACCGCGCGGTATGCGCCACCGGGGTTGAACCGTGAGATATCGGGCGCCCCGTTCCACGCCGCATAACAACCCCGTAACCTCGGCCAATGAACCGAGAGCTCAGGGTGGCGGCCTACGCCGTGTGTGTACGGGACGGACAGGTGCTCCTCGCCCGCTGGGTGGCGCCCGACGGCGCGAAGCGGTGGACGCTGCCCGGCGGCGGCATGGACCACGGCGAAGACCCGTACGACACGGTGATCCGCGAGGTGGAGGAGGAGACCGGCTACGCGTGCGAACCGGTCCGGCTGCTCGGCGTGGACTCCGTCACCCGCCGCTACCCGCGCAGACTCGGCACGTTCGCGGACTTCCAGGGCTTGCGGATCGTGTACGAGGGCCGGATCACCGGCGGTGAACTCCGCCACGAGACGGCCGGATCCACCGATCTCGCGGCCTGGCACCCGCTGGACGAGGTGGCCCGCCTCGACCACGTCGAACTCGTCGACACCGGCATGGAGCTGTGGCGTACGAAACCGTCCGTGGGACGCGCCGCCTTCCCCGGCAGGTGAACGGGGAGTGAGCGCGGCCGCTCCGCCCGGGGAGGGCGTGATGGCGTTCTACGGTGATCCGCGGGGGCAGTGATCCCTGACCGGTGATCGGCGCCGACCGTTGCGGGGCCGTTAACGCGCAGGTCATTCCGGATGCCAACGATCGAGTGGGGCAAGGGGGTTCCACCCCGGGCCCGGCCGATGCGATCGCACCCCGGGGAGACCGCGCCATGTCACGCCTACGCTCCGCAGCCGAAGCCGCCCTCGACCGCCGCTGGTTCCTCGCCGTGACCGGAGCGGCCGGTGCCGGTGCGGGCCTCGGCCTCGCGTTCCGCCCGGGGGACGGGGTCCGGGCCGCGGCCGCCGGTACGCCGGGCCCGGCCGGCGCTCCCGCCGCCCCTGCCGCCCCGCCCGCGGCCCCCGCCGCCCCCGTCGCCGCCCCGGCCTGGGCCGGCACCACCCTGGGTACGGTCGCCACACCGCGCGGCCCCGCCGCCGGCTCCGGCTACCGGCGGCTCGGCGCGGGCCCCGGCTGGAAGCGCGTCCTGCGGACCCCGCTCGCCGCCGCCCGCCCGGGGCGCGAGGACCGGCGCACCGCCCTCGCCTCCTTCGTGCAGCTCACCGACCTCCACCTCACCGACGTACAGCACCCGGTCCGCACCGAGTACCTGCGCGTCCGGGCGGCCGGCGCCTGGCGTCCGCAGGAAGCCCTCACCGTGCACGGCGCGATCGCGCTCGTGGAGCGGGTCAACGCCCTGCGCGGCGGACCCGTGACCGGGGCGGACCTCGGCTTCGTGATGACGACCGGCGACAACACCGACAACAACAACAAGGCCGAACTCGACTGGTTCCTGCGCACCATGAGCGGCGGCCGCATCACCCCCGACACCGGCGAACCGGGCCGCTACGAGGGCGTCCAGGACTCCGGCCTGCCCCTCTACTGGCACCCGGACACCGCCCTGCGCGACGCCGACAAGCAGCGCGGCTTCCCGCGCGTCGAGGGCTACCTCGCCGCCGCGCTGCGCCCCGTCAACAGTCCGGGCCTGCGCGTTCCCTGGTACTCCACCGTCGGCAACCACGACGACCTGCCCAGCGGCTGCTTCGCCCCCGGCGACGCCTCCGGGTTCCTCGCCGGCTTCGCCGTCGGCGACCGCAAGCTGCTCTCCCTCCCGGCGTCCGACGCGAGCGCGCTCGAAGCCGTACTGAAGAAGGGCGACGACCCGCGCGGCCGCCACTTCACCGACCTCCTGCGCCGCGAGTCCCGGCGGATGCGCCGCATCACCCCCGACCCGGCCCGCGCCCCCTTCACGCCCCGCGAGTACGTCGAGGCGCACCTCGACCCGGCGTACGCGGGCGCGGGGCCGGCCGGACACGGCTACACCCGCCAGAACGCCGACACCGGGAACCTGTACTACTCCTTCCGCATCTCCGACCGCGTGCTCGGCATCAGCCTCGACACGACCGACCGGGGCGGCCACTTCGCCGGCTCGATCGGCGCGGCCCAGCTGGGCTGGCTGGAGCGGACGCTCGCCGCCCACCAGGACGACCACGTCATCGTCTTCAGCCACCACAACAGCTGGACGTTCGACGACGGCGGCGGCGACAGGCTCCTCGCGCTCCTCAAGCGCAGCCGCAACGTCGTCGCCTGGATCAACGGGCACAGCCACCGCAACGCGATCCTCGCGCACGACACGTTCTGGGAGATCTCCACCGCCTCGCACGTCGAGTTCCCCCAGCTCGCCCGGGTCGTCGAACTGACCGACAACCACGACGGCACGCTCTCCCTCTTCACCACGCTGATCGAGTCCGCCGCCCCGCACCGCACGGACTACACCGACCTCTCCCAGACGGGCCTGGCGGCCCTCTACCGCGAACTCTCCCTCAACGCGCCGGGCGCCCGGCGGAACCTCGCGGGTCCTGCGGACGCCCGGAACACGGAACTCCTGCTGAAGAAGCGCTGACACGCCCCGCAGAAGCACCGCCGCCGCTCAGCGCGGCAGCGCGACGACATAAGCGGCCGGATCCCGTTCGACCGACGCCATCAGGGCGGTCCGCACCACGGTCGCCTGCTGCTCCGGCGACTCCCGCAGCTTCTTCGGCGTGAGGTGGACGACGGTGATGCCGAGCCGCTCCAGGTGCTCGCGCTTGCGGGCGTACTCCGACCATTCCCCGAGCTCTCGGTCTCCTTCGAGCAGGGGGGACCCCGCTGCGCCCCCGCCCTGCCGGGGCGTCCGGGTGTCCAGCTCCACGGCCACCGCCTGCTCGGGCCAGTAGATGTCGACGCCGCCGAGGTGGGGGCCGCCGGGCAGCCGCAGGTCGACGTTCCAGAGCGGGTCGGGCAGTCCGTGGTCGCGGACCATCGCGTACAGCCGGTCCTCGGCGACGGCCCGCCCCTCGGCGAGCAGCGCGTCGACGGCGTCGACGACGTACGGCCTGGACAGCAGCCGCGCGAGCGTCAGCTCCCTGACCACCGCCGAGGGTTCGCAGTGGAATCCGCGCACGGCCTCGGTGAGCAGCTGCCGTACGGCATCGGCGTCACGGAGGTGCGCGACGGTGTCCGCGAGGGCGCGGGCGACGGGAGCGACGGGCACGCCGTCGATCTGCCGGGCCTGGGGCATCGTGTGGACCCGGACCAGGCGCGCGCACCCGGTGGACCGCAGCCGCCTCGTGCGCGGTACGAGTACGTCGACCCGGTCGAGGGAGGGCAACGGGGGAGCGCCGCGGAAGCGGTGCAGGGCGAGCGCGGCCGGCCCGGTGACCATGACGTCACCGTACGGGCCCGCCCCGCCCTCCGCCGCGCCCTCCGCCCTGGCCTGCGCCGGCACCACCGCGTCCGCGGGCGGCCGCCCCGCGTACAGCAGCGCGGCGTGCAGCCGCTCCTCGCCGGAGGGCGGGCCGGGGTGCAGGACGAAGACGTCGGGCAGGATCTGCTGCCAGGGCCCGCCGGGCCGGCACTGCCCGGCGGCCTTGGCGGCGGACACGCCGCGCGTACGCAGCTGCGCGGCGGACAGCACGCGCTGCCGGGCGTCGGCGAGGTGGGCGAGGGGACGGGGGGAGACCGGGGTGTTGTGGTTCATGTCCCGGGGTTTCCCGCCCGCACCCCACCCGCTAACCGCTGTTACACACCCGTCGACAATCCGGGACAACTCCGCACTAAAGTACGACCGTTCGATTGCCGAAACCCTAGCCGCCGCGCGGGGTGCGGACCTTGGCCCGCACCCCGCCCGTCCGGTGACCGGGTCCTCACACCGCGGCGGCCCGGTCGCACACCTGCCCCCGCAGCGCCCGCGCCAGGTCGTCCCGCGCCTCCAGTACCAGCCGCCGCAGCGCCGGCGCCGCGTCCGCGTGGGCGGCCAGCCACGCGTCCGTCGCGTCCAGCGTGCGCCGGTCGCCCTGGAGCGCCGGGAACAGCCCCGACACCACGTCCATCCCGATCTGGATCGACCGCTCGGCCCACACCCGCTCGATCGCGGCGAAGTACTTCTCGGCGTACGGGGCGGTCAGCTCCCGCTGTCCGGGCTGCATGAAGCCGTCGATCGTGGCCACGACCAGCGCGTTCGACAGCGCGTCGGACTCCACCACCGCCGCCCACGCCTGCGCCTTGACCGCGGCCGAGGGGCGCGACGCGAGGCACCGCACCTGGTGGCGCTTGCCCGACGCCGTGTCGTCCCGGGCCAGCTCCGCGTCGACCGCCTTCTCGTCCGCCACGCCGTACGAGGCGAGCGGTCCGAGGAACGCCCAGCGCAGCTCCTGGTCCACCTCCAGGCCGTCGATCCTGGCCGTGCCCTCCAGCAGCCCCTGGAGCAGCTGGAAGTCCGCCTCCCGGCAGGCCGTCGCCGCGAAGAACCGTGCCCACGTCAGCTGGTGCTCACTGCCCGGCTGCGCGATCCGCAGCTCCCGCAGCGCGCCCTCCGCGAGGAGCCGGCCGCCCTCCTCCCGCCACTCGGGCGCGGCGTAGTGCGTCAGGGCGGACCGCGTCCACGTGTGCAGCATCTGGAGCACCCCGATGTCGCTCTCGCGCCCCGCGAACCTCAGCACCAGGTCCACGAAGTCCCGCGCCGGGAGCAGCGCGTCCCGCGTCAGGTTCCACAGCGCGGACCAGCACAGCGCCCGCGCCAGCGGGTCGCTCACGTCGTCGAGGTGCGCGCGCAGCGTGGCGAGCGACTCCGGGTCGAAGCGGATCTTGCAGTACGTCAGGTCCTCGTCGTTGACGAGCACCAGGTCCGGCTTCTCGCTGCCGAAGAGCTCCGCCACGACCGTGCGCGGGCCGGCGACGTCCACCTCGGCGCGGGCGTACCGCACGAGCGCCCCGTCGGCCTCCTCGCGCCGGTACAGGCCCACGGCCACCCGGTGCGGACGCAGCTCCGCATCGGGTCCGGCCGCCTCCTGGAACACCGCCAGCTCGGTGATCCGCCCGGACGAGCCGTACGTGACCTGCGGGGTGAGCGAGTTGACTCCGGCGGTCTGGAGCCACGCCCGCGACCAGCTCGCGAGGTCCCGCCCGGACGTCTCCTCCAATACCGCCAGCAGGTCCTCCAGCCGGGTGTTCCCGTACGCGTGGCGCTTGAAGTACCGCCGGGCGCCCTCCATGAAGGCGTCCTTGCCGACGTACGCGACGAGCTGCTTCAGGACGGACGCGCCCTTGGCGTACGTGATCCCGTCGAAGTTGAGCTTCGCGTCCTCCAGGTCACGGATGTCGGCCGTGACGGGGTGCGTCGAGGGCAGCTGGTCGGCGCGGTACGCCCACGCCTTGCGGTTGTTGGCGAAGGTGATCCACCCGTTGGTGAAGCGCGTCGCCTCGACCATCGAGTACGTCCCCATGAAGTCGGCGAAGGACTCCTTCAGCCACAGGTCGTCCCACCACCGCATGGTGACGAGGTCGCCGAACCACATGTGCGCCATCTCGTGCAGGATGACGTTGGCCCGCCGCTCGTACGACGCCCGCGTCACCTTCCCGCGGAAGACGTACTCCTCGCGGAAGGTCACGCAGCCCGGGTTCTCCATGGCGCCGATGTTGTACTCGGGCACGAAGGCCTGGTCGTACTTCCCGAAGGGGTACGGGTAGTCGAAGTGGTCGTGGAAGAAGTCGAGCCCCTGCTTGGTGACCGTGAAGATGTCGTCCGCGTCGAAGTGCCGGGCGAGCCCCTTGCGGCACAGGGCGCCGAGCGGGATCTCGATCTCCGTGCCGTCGGCGAGCGTGCGCCGGTACAGGTCGCTCTCGTAGTGGTACGGACCGGCGACGAAGGCGGTGATGTACGTCGAGATCGGCTCGGTGCCGGCGAACCGCCACACCCCGTCCTCCGTCACCTCGCCCACGCCGTTGCTCCACACGGTCCATCCGCCGGGAGCGGTCACCTCGAACCGGAACGGCGCCTTCAGGTCCGGCTGTTCGAAGTTGGCGAAGACGCGCCGCGCGTCGGCCGGCTCGTACTGCGTGTAGAGGTAGACCTCGCCGTCCTCCGGGTCGACGAAGCGGTGCATGCCCTCGCCCGTGCGGCTGTACGCGCACTGGGCGTCCACGACCAGGACGTTCTCCTCCCGCAGCCCCGCCAGCGCGACCCGCGTCCCGTCGAAGACGACCGCCGGGTCCAGCGCCTCGCCGTTCAGCGTGACCGCCGTCACTGACGGCGCGAGCAGATCGGCGAAGGTGTCCGCGCCGGGGCGCGCGCACCGGAAGCGGATGGTGGTCACCGAGCGGAACGTACGCGTCCGCTCCCCGTCGCCCTCTCCCACCGCGGATCGCAGGTCGAGGGCCACTTCGTATCCGTCGACGGACAGCAGTTCGGCCCGCTCGCGGGCCTCGTCGCGGGACAGATTCTCACCGGGCACGGGCACTCCTTCGTGTCTCGTTCGAACATGCCGATACTCCCACGCGGCACGGACACCGCACGCGCGGGAATGCCTCTGGCGACCAGCGGTGTTGCCCCCGTCGAGGTGCGACCGCTCCATCGATGAGGAGAGACATGTCCGAGAACGGCAGGACCACCGCCGACTTCTGGTTCGACCCGCTGTGCCCCTGGGCCTGGATGACATCCCGTTGGATGCTGGAAGTGCAGAAAGTCCGTGATGTCGAGGTCCGCTGGCACGTCATGAGCCTGGCCGTGCTGAACGAGGACAAGATCGACCAGCTGCCCGAGCAGTACCGCGAGCTGCTCGGCCCCAAGGGCTGGCGCCCGGTACGGGTGGTGACGGCGGCCCGGCGGCTGCACGGCGACACGGTGGTCGGCGACCTGTACACCGCGCTCGGCACCCGCTTCCACAACAAGGGCGAGGGCCCGACCCCGGAGGCGATAGCGGGCGCGCTGGCCGACGTGGACCTCCCGGCGGACCTGATCGAGTACGCCGACAAGGACACGTACGACGCCGAGGTGCGCGCCTCCCACAAGGCGGGCATCGACAAGGTCGGCCAGGAGGTCGGCACCCCGGTCATCTCGGTCCCCGGCCCGAACGGCGAGGAGATCGCCTTCTTCGGCCCGGTGGTCACCCCGGCGCCGAAGGGCGAAGAGGCGGCGCGCCTGTGGGACGGCACGCTGATGGTGGCCTCGGTCCCCGGCTTCTACGAGATCAAGCGCACGCGCACGCAGGGCCCGGTCTTCGACTGACGGGGGCGGCCCCCCGGATGGGGTGGCCACGGTATTGAACATGTTCAATAATGAGGGCGGGCCGGCGGATCCGCGGGCCCGCCCCTGGCACGGCCACCGTGGAAAGACGGGTTCCGGACATGAATCGCACGCGCCCCGCCACGGCGGCCTGGGCTCCGGCCCTCCTGTACGTCGGCCTGGTGACGGCCGCCGGACTGGCCCACGGCATCGCCGGCGCCCCGCGGGACCACCTCGCCGGGCTGTACTTCGCGACCTTCCCGGGGTCGGTGCTGGTGACCGTCTTCGCCCTGCTCCCGCTCGGAGCGCTCTTCGGGGCGGGGGACCCGGCGGCCGGGGGCGCCGCGAACCCGTTCGGCCCGATGGTCTACCTCACCGGCGGCGCGCTCGTGAACGTCCTGCTGGTCCGCGCCGTCGTGACAGTGGTCCGCAAGGCGGCCTCCGTCTGCCGCGCCGGCTGACCGGCGGCCCTTTCCGTACGGGTGCGCGCGAACAGCCGGCCCCCGCGAGTCACGTCCTCGCGGGGGCCGGCCGTTTCATCCGCCCGCAGGTGAAGGTTGAGAAGACGATCACGAGCAGGACGTCATGGCGCGCCTACGGCGCGAGCAGCAGGTTGAACGCGCGCTCCTTGGCGGCGGCGTAGCGCTTGGCCACGTCCTGCCAGTTGACGACCTTCCACATCGCCTCGATGAAGTCCACCTTCTGGTTCTTGTACTGGAGGTAGAAGGCGTGCTCCCAGGCGTCGAAGACCAGGATCGGGACCGATCCCTGCCCCACGTTGCCCTGGTGGTCGTAGATCTGCTCGACGATCAGGCGCCCGCTGACCGGCTCGTGGGCGAGGACGCCCCAGCCCGACCCCTGGGTCGTCGCGGAGGCCTTGGTCAGCTGGGCCTTGAACTTGTCGAAGGAGCCGAAGGACTCGGAGATCGCGTCCGCGAGCTCACCGACACCGTCCTTCTCCAGCGGCTCGCCGCCGCCGTCGCCGGTCATGTTGTGCCAGTAGATGGAGTGCAGGATGTGGCCGGAGAGGTGGAACGCGAGGTTCTTCTCCAGGCCGTTGATCGCTCCCCACGACCCCTTGTCGCGTGCCTCTTCGAGCTGTTCGAGCGTGTCGTTCGCGCCCTTCACGTAGGCCGCGTGGTGCTTGTCGTGGTGCAGCTCGATGATCTGCGGGTTGATGACAGGTTCGAGCGCCGCGTAGTCGTACGGAAGTTCAGGAAGTGTGTAAGTGGCCATGTCCGAGCCCTCCGACTGCTTATTGCGACCAATATGCAAGTGCAGATTAGCAGCAGGAGTGCCCGAAGATGATCAGCCCCCGGTCGTCCGTTGGTCCTAGGACCCGGCGACCTCCCTCGCCTGGACCGCCAGGTCCGGGAAGTCGGTCACGACCGCGTCGACGCCGAGCCCGTAGTGCAGCGCGTACTCCGCGAAGGCGTCCCCGAAGTCCTCGGGCGCGGTGCCGCGGCGGAATCCGGCGGGCAGGAACTGGTTCTCGCTGCGGAAGGTGTACGCCCCGACCTTCAGCCCCGCCGCGTGCGCGTCCGCGACCAGCGACGACGGCGCCACCACCGACGACTTGTCCGGGCCGATCCAGTCGGCGTACTCCGCGATCTGCCGCAGACCGGCCGGCGTCATCATTTCCCTGTACGTCACCGGGTGGCCGTACGGGCCGCCGCTCCCCGTCCCCAGCGCCTGCCACAGCGGCAGGCGCAGCCGGGCCTCGGCGATCCGGACCAGGCTCGACGGCTCGAAGGACTGGACGACGCACTCGTGGGCGCCGAGCCGGTTGCGCCGGATCACGCGGACGAGCTCCGGTTCGAGGGGCAGGCCGATCGAACGGAAGTAAGCAGGGTGCTTCGTCTCCGGGAACACGGTGACCGTCCGCCCGTACCGCTGGGACAACGTCCGCGCCAGATCGACGACTTCCTGGAAGGTCATGACCTCCAGACGGCCGTCGAAGACGGTGTTCCGGTTCCTGACCAGCGGCAGACGCTCGACGGCGCGCAGGGTCTTCAGCTCGGCGAGCGTGAAGTCCTCCGTGAACCACCCGGTGACGGCCCGCCCGTCCACGGTCTTCGTCGTACGCCGCGACGCGAACTCCGGATGCCCGGCCACGTCCGTCGTCCCGGAGATCTCGTTCTCGTGCCGTACGACGAGGACGTGGTCCTTGGTCGGTACGAGGTCGGGCTCGATCCAGTCGGCGCCGGTCTGGACGGCGTGCGTGTACGACGCGGCGGTGTGCTCGGGGCGCCAGCCGGCGGCGCCGCGGTGTCCGATGACGACGGGCCCCTTGCGCGGGCGCTGCTCACCGGCGGCATGCGCTCCGGGCATCACCGCGACGGCAGAGGAGGCGCCGGCGGCGAGGAGTACGGAGCGGCGTCTCGGCAGTGCGGCCATGGAAGTCTCCCTGACAGGGCAAGTTCGGAGAAGCGGCGACTGCACGATAGGCCGCGGCAGCCCGGTCCGGAGCCGCGTACGGCCCCCTTTCACGCAGTGGCCGCGCGGGGTTCACCCGGTGCCCGGCCCCCGCCCCACGATTCACGGTGCCGGGAGGGGCCGTGCCGGGGCGCTCCCCGCAGGGCGTCGCACGCGACCGGCCGGATCGACATCGCGGTGCCTCGGTGTCCGACGACCGAGGAGACGCCCCGGCGCGGCACCGGCCCCGGAGCGCTGCGCCGCCGGCACCCCGGCGAAGAAGCTCAGCCCGGGCCACCGGCACCACCCGCCCGCACCCGCGCCCGCGCCTCCGCCAGGCGTGCCAGATGCGCCGCGTACCCCACCGAGCAGCACTCCGCCCGCCCCGCGTCCGGCTCCACCACCGCCGTCGGCCGCGTCCACGACGCCACGTCCAGCTCCACCCCGAACCGCTCCGCCGCCGCCAGCACCGCGCCCCGCGCCCCCACCTCGCCCCCGACCACGCGCAGCGGGCGGCCCAGTACGTCGGCGAACAGCCGCATCCACGCCGGCGAACGCGTCCCTCCCCCGCACACCGCCAGGTCACCCGTGAGCCCCGCCGCCTCCAGGCAGTGCCGCGCGGCGAAGGCGATCCCCTCACACGTCGCACGCACCAGGTCGCCCTTCGTCGTCTCCAGCGACACGCCCGTCACCTCGGCCCGCAGCCGCGGCTCCACGAACGGCGCGCGTTCCCCCGACGGCGCGAAGTAGGGCAGGACCCGCACCCCGTTCGCCCCCGCCGGCGTCGCGTCCAGCAGCGCGTCGACCTCCGCGTGCCGTACGCCGGTGGTCTTCAGCACCCAGTCCAGCGCCGCCGTGCCCACCATCGCCGGCATCGCCCGCAGCCACTGCCCCCGCCGGTCGGTCGAGATGTGGAGCCCGGCCGGCTCACCGCCCTCCAGGTCCAGCACGTCCGTGGCGACCAGCGACGCCAGGCACGTGCCGATGATGAGCAGCCCGTCCCCCGGCCGCGTCACCCCCGCGCCGAGCGCGCACGCGGGCAGGTCGTACGGCCCGTCCGCGATCCGCGTGCCCGGCGGCAGGCCGGGGCCGCGCGTCTCGCCGACCGCGACCGGGTCGGCGACCGGGGCCAGCAGGCCGCGCCGGTGGCCCAGCCCCAGCAGGTCCTGCGTCTCGTCGTCGTACGCCCGCGTCCGCGGGTCCAGGAACGGCATGGACGCGTCGGAGACGTCCGTGGCCCGCACCCCCGTCAGGCGCTGGAAGACCATGTCCTTGCAGTACAGGGCGGTCACGGCGTCGTCCAGCGCCTTCGGCTCGTGCCGGTCCAGCCACGCCAGCACCGGCCCCGGGCACCCGGGGAACATCGCGCCGCCCGTACGCCGGTAGACGGCGGTGAAGACGCCCGACGCCACCCACCCGTCGAGGAGCGCGTGCGCCCGGCCGTCCATCCAGGAGATCGCCGGCCGCACCGGCCGGCCCCGCGCGTCGACCAGCCACACCCCGTCGCCCTGCCCCGTGAGCCCGGCCAGTTCCACCGCGGCCGACCCGTCCGGCCCCGACGCCGACGCCGTCAGCGTCGCCAGTACGTCCACGACCGCCGCGTACACCTCGTCCATGTCCTGCTCGACGCGCCCGCCGCGGATGTCGAGCGCGACCGGGCGGGACTCGACCGCGACCTCCCGCCCGGACGCGTCGAAGGCCGCCGCCTTCACCATGGACGTGCCCACGTCGACACCGACGTACAGCGTCCCCGGCGCCTTTGGAACCTCCGGCATCCCGACGGCCTCCTCAGGTCAGACAGTGCGCGAGCGGTGCCCCTGCGGCGTACCTGGCCACCTCGGCCGCCGCGATCCGCGCCGCCTTCTCGGCCACCTGGCGGCTCACCCCGCCCAGATGCGGCGTCATCACGACCCCGGGCACACCCCGCAGCCGCGCACCGGCAGGCAGCGGCTCCTGCTCGTACGTGTCGAGGGCGGCCGCCGCCAGCCGCCCGCCCTCCAGCGCGTCGCACAGCGCCTCCGTGTCGACGAGCGGCCCCCGCGCCACGTTGACCAGCACGGACGAGCCCGGCAGCAGGCCCAGTTCGCGGGCGCCGATCAGGCCGCGCGTCTCGTCGGTCAGGCGCGCGTGCAGGGTGACGACGCGCGAACGGGACAGCAGCGTGTCGAGCGAGGCCACCCGCACGCCGTGCACGTCACCGCGCACGTACGGGTCGTACACCTCCACCTCCGCACCGAACGCGCTCAGCACCCGCGCGACCCGGCTGCCGACCGCGCCGTAGCCGACCAGCCCGACCCGCGCGTCCTCCAGCTCGGACCCGCACCGCTCGTACATGGAGTACGAGCCGTCCCAGACCCCGCGCCGCGCCAGCGAGTCGTGCGCCTCGGGGATCCGGCGCATCGCGGCCAGCATCATCGCGACCGTGAACTCGGCGGTGGCGGCCGCGTCGCGGCCCGGCGCGAAGCACACCCGCACCCCGCGCGCCCGCGCCGCCTCCACGTTGACGTTGACCGGGCCGCCGCGGCAGACGACGACCAGCCGCAGGGCGGGGGACGCCTCCAGCACCCGCTCCGTGAACGGCGCCATCTGGGTCACGCACACCTCGACGTCCCGCAACGCCTCGATCAGCGCGTCCTCGCAGTCGCCGGCCTCGTCGACCTCGGCGACCCCGGCGAAGGGTTCGAGCGGCCACGGGAGGGTGAGTCCGCTCAGTTCGAAGGGGGACGCGGTGACGGCGGCCTCCAGGGCGTCACCGATCAGCGAGTTGAGGACGAAGTGGTCACCGGCTGCCAGGATCTTCATCGCAGGGCCTCTCCCGTCTCGGCGTCGAAGACATGGGTGAGCCGCGGGTCCGCGCTCACCCGTACGGTCTCGTCCCGGTCGAGGCGCACCTCGGGACCGGTCTGCACGACGAGGGGCTCGGCCACCCCGTCGAGCGCGAGCGTGGCGATGCCCGCCTCCAGAAGCGGTTCGTGGGCGCGGACCCTCGCCCGTACGGCCTCCGCCGTGTCCTCGCCCGTGAGCCGCAGGTCCTCCGGCCGGACGCCCAGCACCACTTCCCGGCCCGCCGCCAGACGTACCGGAACGGCCGGCCGCACCCCCTCCGAGAGGCGCACGCGCCCGTCGCCGTCGGCCACCCCCGGCAGCAGGTTGATCGCGGGCTCCCCGACGAAGCCGGCCACGAAGAGGTTCGCCGGGCTGTCGTAGATCTCGTACGGCGTGCCGAGCTGCTGGATGACGCCGTCCCTCATCACGGCGATCCGGTCGGCGAGTGACAGCGCCTCCTCCTGGTCGTGCGTGACCAGGATGGTGGTGTGTCCCAAGTCCCTCTGAATGCGCTTGAGTTCGCGGCGGGTCGTGTCGCGCTGCGCCGCGTCCAGGTGCGAGAGGGGCTCGTCGAGCAGGAGCACGTCCGGCTCGCGGATCAGCGCCCGCGCCAGCGCCACCCGCTGCTTCTGGCCGCTGGAGAGCCCGCCCGGCCGCGCGTCGAGCAGCTCCGTCAGGCCGGTCCGCCCGGCCATGCCCCGTACCCGCGCGGCCACTTCCTCGCGGGGTCTGCGGCGCGCCGCGAGCCCGAACCCGAGGTTCTCGGCGACGGTGAGCGGCGGATAGAGCGCGTAGTTCTCGAAGGCGACCCCGATGTTGCGCCGCCGGGCGGGGACCTTCACCACCGAGCCGCCGCCGACGAGGATGTCCCCGCCGGTCACCGCCTCCAGACCCGCGATCATCCGCAGCGTGGTGGACTTGCCGCAGCCGGAGGGCCCGAGCAGGCCCAGCAGTTCGCCCGAGCGCAGCTCCAGGTCGATGCCGCGCACGGCCTCCACCGGGGGCCGGCCCCGGGACGTGTAGGTCTTGCGCAGCGCGCGCAGCGCCAGTTCAGTCATCGCCCGGCCCTCCCGCCGCCGTCGGGCACACCTCGTACGGGACCTTGTGCTCGTCCAGATCGCGCAGCAGCCGGGCCGACGCCCCGTCGTCGACCAGCACCAGGTCGAAGCGGGAGAGCGGCGCGAGCCGGTGGAGCGCGACGCGGCCGAGCTTGGAGTGGTCGAGCAGCAGCACGTTCTTCACGGCGGAGCCGAGCATGGCCCGCTTGACGGAGACGATGTGCTGCTCCTGGTGGTAGGCGAAGCCGCCGGAGACGGCGGACGTCGACGTGAAGCAGATGTCGACCCGCAGGAGCTGGACGGCTTCCACGCAGGAGACGCCCAGGAACGACGAGTGCAGCGGTTCGTAGTCCCCGCCGAGTGCCATCAGGTGGATGCCGCGCTCGCCCGACAGCAGCGTCAGCGCTTCGAGGAAGTTGGTGACCACGGTCAGCGGAGTGATGGGCCCGGAGCCGGACCCGGATCCGAGCCGGCGCGCTATCTCCAGGGTGGAGGTCGAATCGTCGAGCATCACCGCCATGCCGGGCTCGATGAGCTTCAGCGCGTGCTCGGCGACGGCGGCCTTCTGCGCGCGCATCGACTTGAGCCGGTACGCGACGTTCGACTCGAAGACGCCGGACGGCTGGGCGGTGACCCCGCCCCGGAACTTCCTCACCAGGCCCTGCCGTTCGAGCTCGTCGAGGTCGCGGTGGATGGTCATCAGGCTGACGCCGAAGCGCCCGGCCAGCTCGGCGGCGGTCGCCGAGCCCGCCGCGAGCACCTGCTCGGCGATGGCGGCCCGGCGGGGCGCGGGGCCGCGGGGCTGCGGACCGCCGCTCATCCGGTGATCCTCCGTCCCGGCTCGCCGCCCGCACCGTCCGCCTCGAACAGCAGCAGGCTCTCCGGCCGTACGGTCAGCCGCACCGGAGCGTCGGGCCGCAGCCCGGCGGCGTCCGCGCGCGGCGCGACCAGCGACAGGTGCTGCCCGCCGAGCCGTACGGTGACCTCGGTGGCGCGGCCCAGGACCTCGGTGATGTAGACGGTGCCGGTGAGCTCGACGGCACCGGACCCGGGGGCGGAGGACCCCAGCGCCAGGTCGCGCGGCCTGACCCCGATCTGCACGGGGGCGCCGGGTGCGGCGGACCGTACCGCGGGCGGGGCCGGCGGGATCTCGAAGCAGCGGTCCGCCGACAGGAAGGTGCCGTGGCCGGTGACGGTCCCCGGCAGCAGATTGATGCGGGGCCTGCCGAAGGAACGGGCGACGAAGGTGTCGTACGGCTGGTGCCAGATCTCCTCGCGGGTGCCCGTCTGGACGATCCGGCCCTCCCTGATCACCCCGATGCGGTCACCGAGCGCCAGCGCCTCCACCGAGTCGTGCGTGACGTACAGGGTGGTGGTGCGCCGGACCGCGCCGATCGCCTTCAGCTCGGCGCGCATCGCCTGGCGGAGCTTGGCGTCGAGGTGGGACAGCGGCTCGTCGAGGAGGAACGCGCGGGCCGGGCGCACCAGGACCCGGCCGAGCGCGACGCGCTGGCGCTGCCCGTTGGACAGCCGGCCGACCGGGCGGTCCAGCAGCGCGCCGATGCCGAGCAGGCCGGCGATCGCGCCGATCCGCTCGTGCGCCTCGGCGGCCGGGAGCCGGTAGCGGGGGGAGCGGAGCGGGGAGGCGAGGTTGTCGTACGCGCTGCGGTGCGGGTAGAGGGCGTACGACTCGAAGCACATCGCGACGCCCCGGTCGTACGGCTCGACGCCCGTCATGTCGGCGCCGTCGAGCGAGACCGTCCCCGACCGGGGCTCCGCCAGCCCGGCGACGGTCTTGAGCGTCGTGGTCTTGCCGGCGCCGGAAGGTCCGAGCAGACAGAAGAACTCCCCCTCCCGCACGTCGAGATCCAGACCGTCGAGAGCGACGTTCCTGCCGTACGCCAGGTGAATCCCGCGCAGCGAGATCGCAGAGCTCATCAGGACTTCACCGCCCCGAACGACAGCCCGCGCACCAGATACCGCTGGATGGTGAGCGCGAGGAGCAGCGGCGGGACCACCGACACCAGCGCCGCCGCGGCCGTCAGGTTGTACTTGGGCCGGTCGCCGCCGAGGAAGGAGAGCGCGCCGACCGTCACCGTCTGGGCCTCGGACGACGTCAGGATCAGCGGGAAGACGAAGTTGTTCCAGGCGAAGATGAAGGCGAGCAGCGAGACGGCGGCGATGCCCGGCCTGACCAGCGGCAGCGCGACCCTGAGGAACGCCTGCTTCCGCGTGTAGCCGTCGAGCAGCGCGGCCTGCTCCAGCTCGGGGGAGAGGTCGGAGAAGTACGAGCGCATGATCCAGACGATCAGCGGCAGCGTGACGAGCTGGAGCACCCAGATCATGCCGACGTACGTGTCGAAGAGCCCGAGCTGCTGGTAGAGCACGAACAGCGGGATGATCACGGTCAGTTCGGGCGCGAACCGGAAGGACAGCAGCGTGAACATCAGGTTCTCCGAGCCCCGGAACCGCCACCGGGCCGCCGCGTAGGCGGCGGGCAGCCCGATCACCAGCGACAGCCCCACCGCCCCCAGCGACACCACCAGGCTGTTGACGAAGAACCGCAGGAACGGCACGCCCTCGCCGCTCCCCGCCCCGAGCACCGTCCGGTACGAGTCGAGGGTGGGCGTGAACGAGAAGTACGTACTGAACAGCTCGTTCGCCGGCTTCAGCGACAGAATGATCATCCAGGCGATCGGGAAGAGCGCGAAGACGAAGTAGAGAATCAGCGCCCCGTCGGCGGCGACCGCGATCAGCCTGCGCTTCACTCCGGCACCCCCGCGGCCCGGTTCTGGATCTTCCCCAGATAACGCACCAGCACCATGGTCACCAGGTACACCACCGCCCACAGCACGATCATGTAGCTGATCCCGAACGAGTAGCGCTGGAAGCGGATCGCCTCCAGGTACGCCCGGATCTGGAGCACCACGGTCGAGTCGCCGGGCCCGCCCTCCGTCAGGGCGTAGATGATGTCGAAGACCTTCAGCGAGTCCATGAACCGGAAGATCACCGCGACCAGGACGTACGGCCACAGCATCGGCAGCGTCAGCCTCCGGAACGTGAACCACCACCCGGCCCCGTCCACCGCCGCCGCCTCGAACGGCGACACGGGCAGCGACCGCAGCCCCGCCAGCGCCAGGATCGCCACGAACGGCGTGTAGACCCACACGTCCACCGCGATCGACGACAGCAGGGCGCCCGTAGGGGTGTCGGTCCACTGGACACCCCCCATCCCGAAAGGTTTCAGCAGGTGGTTGACGACCCCGACGCTCGGCTGGAGCATCAGCTTCCACATGATCGCGGCGACGACGGGCGCGATCATCAGCGGCAGGATGAGGATCTTCTCCAGTACCCGCCCGATCCGCGTCGACCGGTGCAGCAGCAGCGCCACCCCCACCCCGAGCACCGTCTCGGCGGCCGCCGCCCCCACCGCGTACAGCACCGTCACCCACGCCGAGTCCCAGAACGACGACTCGGTGAAGATCCGCCGGTAGTTCTCCAGCCCGACCATGTCCGGCCGCGGCTTGCTCGCCGCGAAGTCGAAGACCGTGTAGTACAGCCCGAGCCCGAAGGGATAGAGGATCCCGCCGGTGAGCAGCAGGGCGGGCGCGATCAGCAGGTACGGCCGCAACCCGCGCCGCCGGCGCGGAACCACCCGCACCGGCGGCCCGCTCCCCCCGCGCGAGGCCGCCCCGTGGCCGGTCTCGGTGAGGGACGAGGACATCGACCCGTCACCCGGCCCTGGAAGCCAGGTCACTCGCCAGGCCGTCGAGTACGGACCGGGCGTTCTTGCCGCCGTAGATCTCCTGGAGCGAGGCCGCCCAGCTCGTCGTCGCGTCGAAGAACTGCTCCTGCGGCGTGAACTGGATCTTCGTCTGGCCGACGACCGTCTCGAAGGTCTCGATGAAGCCTTCCAGCCCCTTCATCTTGTCCTTGTACGCGCCGTCCCGGCTGACGGACTTGCGTACCGGATCGATGTGATGGTGTTCGACCGCCGCCTTGCGCAGATGCTCCTTTCCGGTCGCCCACTGCAGGAACAGCCACGCCGCGTGCTTGTTCCGGCTCCGGGCGTTCATGCCGAGCGACCAGATCCACATGTTCGTGGCGAGCGACCCGTCCGGCCCCTTCGGCCCCGGATGGAAGGCGATCTTCCCGGAGGCCGGGGAAGCCCCCTTCACCGCCTGGAAATAAGCCGCCGTATCGGCGTCGAAGAGCATCCCGGCCTTCTTCGCGCCGAGGTCGCTGGAGCACTGGTACCAGGTGTACGAAGTCCAGGACGGCGGCCCGCCCTTCTTGACCATCTCGGCCCAGTCCCGGGTGAAGGCGACGGCCTCGGTGCTGTTCATGGCGGGCGTGATCTTCCCGCCGTCCACCGTGAAGTCCTTCAGCCCGTACCGCGAGTACATCGTCATGAAGCCGGGGTGGATCGTCGCCCAGCTCCGCGACCCGCGCACCGCGACGCCGTACATCCCGTCGAATCCGGCCCCCGGCGCCCTGCGCTTGATGGCGCCGGACGTCTCGCGCAGCTCGTCGAAGGTCTCGGCGGGTCTGAGCCCCAGCTTCTTGAAGACCTCGGTGTTGTACGCGACGACGTTCGTCTCCCAGCCCCACGGCAGCGCGTACTGCCCGCCCTGTCCGAGCGGCGCACCCGCCTTCAGCGACCACTGGCCGGCCTGGAGGAGATTGGGGAAGAAGTCCCCCTGGTCCCACTCCCCACCGGTCGCCGAGGAGTTGCTCATCCAGGGCCCGAGGTCCTCCAGCCAGCCCGGCGGCCCGTACTGCCAGACCATGTACGCGCCCAGCATGAAGATGTCGTACGACGCGCGCCCGCTGGACAGATCCACCGTCAGCTTGTCGAAGTAGTTGTCCTCCGGGAAGACGTCGTACTCGACCTCGATGCCGGTCTTCTCGGTGAAGGACTTCAGATCGGCGACCAGCGCGTCGGCGTACGGGTGCTTGTTCAGCAGCGCCTTGACCGTCCTGCCCTTCGCCTTCTTCCAGTCGAAGGAGCCGGTGACGTCGTCGGCCGCCGACCCGCCGCCCCCGTGCTCCTCGTTGCCGCCGAAGCCCGCTCCGCAGGCGCTCAGCAGGGGGGTGGCGGATGCGGCCGCCGTGAGGGCGAGGAACCGCCGTCGGCCGGGTACGCGCATGTCCATCACGACCTCCGCCCACCCGTACAGTCGATTGGTTAACAGAGCTTGGAACAGCGGTAGTTGGGCGTCAATCCCCCGCGCAACGGAAAAACACGGTGCACCGTGCGAACTTCACAGGCGGCGCCGATGCCCGCGGGAGGGTCGTGTGCGGTCCGACGGCGGCACGGCACGGCTGGGCACCGGCCTCGGGCACGGCCTTGCCCACCGCCTCGTCCGCGGTGAGGACGTGAAGGACCCCCCGGCCGTGGCGGCCAGGGGGTCCGGTGCGCCGAGGCGCACAGACGTACGTATCGCTCCGCTCAGTCTTCCTTGCTCGTGACGACTCCCGCGTCCGCACCGGCCGCCTGCTTGCGGACCCGCTGGAGCGCGTAACCGACGACGGCGAGGAAGAGCGTCAGGCTGCCGCTCCAGTACAGCTGGAGCCGGGTGTCCTCCTCACGCGCCATGAGCACGAAGACGGCGGCCATGCCCGCGAGCGCGACCCAGGTCAGCGCCGGGTAGAGCCACATCTTCACGACCAGCTTCTCCGGCGCCTCGCGCTCCGTCCTGCGGCGCAGCAGCAGCTGCGAGACGGCGATGAAGATCCAGACGACCAGGATCAGCGCGCCGATCATGTTGAGCAGCCACTGGAAGATGTCGTGGGGCCGCCAGTAGCTGAGCAGCACGCACACGAAGCCGAACACGGAGGACACCAGCACGGCGATGCGCGGCACACCGCCGAAGACCGCGCCGAGGAGCTTCGGGCCCTGGCGGCGGGAGACCAGTGAGCAGGCCATGCGGGAGGCGCCGTAGATGTTGGCGTTCATCGCCGAGAGCAGGGCGATCAGCACGACGACGTTCATGATCTGACCGGCGGCGGGGATGCCCAGGTGGTCCAGGGTCGCGACGTACGGACCCTTCGCCACCACCGCCTCGTCGTTCCACGGCACCAGCGTGACGATGACCGCCATCGAGCCGATGTAGAAGACCGCGATGCGCCACATCGCCGTACGCACGGCCTTCGCGACGCCCTGGACGGGGTGCTCGGACTCGGCCGCGGCGATGGTGACCGTCTCCAGACCGCCGTACGCGAACACCGAGGCCAGCAGACCGACGATCAGGCCCTCGGAGCCGTTCGGCATGAACCCGCCGATGCCCGTGAGGTTCCCGGCGCCGGGGGAGGAGGTGTCGGAGCCCGGCAGGAGGCCGAGGATCGCGAGGACGCCGATGCCCAGGAACACGACGATCGCGCCGACCTTGAGCGCGGCGAACCAGAACTCGAACTCGCCGAAGTTCTTCACGGCCGCCAGGTTCGTGCAGCAGAACACCAGCATGAAGAGGGCGACCCAGGCCCACTCGGGCGTGTCCGGGAACCAGCCCACCATGATCTTCGCGGCGCCGATGCCCTCGAGGCCGACGGCCACACAGAGCAGGAACCAGAAGGCCCAGCCGGCCGTGAAGCCGGCCCACGGGCCGATCGCCCGCTCCGCGTGCACGGAGAAGGAACCCGAGGCCGGGTTGGCGGCCGACATCTCGCCGAGCATGCGCATCACGAGCATCACCAGCAGCCCGGATATCGCGTACGCGACGATGATCGAAGGACCGGCGGCGGCGATGCCCGCGCCCGACCCGACGAAGAGCCCCGCGCCGATGACGCCACCGAGGGCGATCATCGACAGATGGCGTTGCTTGAGTCCGTGCGTGAGCGGCGAGTCGACCTTGTTGTCGACGGCGCCGACATCCTCGACGGGCGTCGGCGCGGGAGTCCGGGACATGGGCGGGCCCTGTTCAGTAGCTGAGACGGGGAAACAGACGCCACAGTCTGAGTACGCGCACCGCTCACAGGGAACACTTGACCGCTATACGGACACGACGCTCACACAACGTGAACGGTCACGCACGTTTTGCGCGCATTTCCCTCACCATCGCCACCAGCAGCACCGCACCGGTCGCACCGGCCGACCACAGCAGCTGCGGCCGCGCCGCGTCGTCGGTGAGCATCAGCACCAGTACGCCGCCGAGCCCGGCCAGCGTGACCCAGGTGAGCCAGGGGAAGCCCCACATCCTCAGCGTCAGCAGCTCGGGGGACTCCCGCTCGATACGGCGGCGCAGGCGCAGCTGCGAGGCGGCGACGAGCCCCCACACGAACAGCAGCACCGCGCCGACGGCGTTCAGCATGTACAGGAAGACCGTTTCGGGCCACAGGAGATTGAGGAGTACGGAGACGAACCCGAAGGCGACCGAAGCCAGCACGGCCCGGCGCGGCACCCCGCCGCCCTCGCCTCCCGACACCTTGAGCAGCCCCTTGGGCGCCTCACCGCGCTCCGCGAGCGAGAACACCATCCGCGAGGACCCGTACAGATTGGCGTTGAGCGCGGACAGCAGCGCCACGAACACCACGACGTTCATCACCTGCCCGGCGGCCGGAACGCCGATCGCGTCGAGCACGGTGACGTACGGGCTGAGCCCCGCCTGCTGCGCGCTCCAGGGCAGCACGGTCACGATGACCAGCATCGACCCCACGTAGAAGAAGAGAATCCGCCACACCGCGGCACGCACCGCACGGGCGACATTGCGGGCCGGGTCCTCGGTCTCGGCGGCGGCGATCGTCACGACCTCGAGCCCCCCGAAGGCGAAGACGACCGTCAGCACACCCGACACGACGCCCTCCCACCCGTTCGGCAGGAAGCCGCCCTGCCCCGTGAGATTGCCGAACCCCACGGGCCCGGTCTCCGGCAGCACCCCGAAAACGGCCAGCACCCCGAGCCCGAGAAACAGAACGATCGCGCCGACCTTGAGCGCGGCGAACCAGAACTCGAACTCCCCGAAGTTCTTCACGGCGGCGAGGTTGGCGCAGGTGAACACCACCATGAAGATCAGCACCCACGCCCACTGCGCGATGCCCGGCACCCAGCCGTTCGCGATCTGCGCCGCGGCCGTCGCCTCCACCGCCAACACCACGACCAGCAGGAACCAGTACAGCCACCCCACGCTGAACCCGGCCCAGCGCCCCAGCGCCCGCTCCGCGTGCACCGAGAACGACCCGGAAGCGGGCATCGCGGCGGACATCTCGCCGAGCATCCGCATCACCAGCATCGCGAGCGCGCCCGCGATCAGATACGAGACGACGATGCCGGGGCCGGCGACCGCGATCCCGGCGCCCGAGCCCACGAACAGCCCGGCGCCGATCACCCCGCCGAGGCCGAGCATGGTCAGGTGGCGCTGCTTGAGCCCGTGGGCGAGGGGCTCGGCCTGATCGTCGTGCATGGTGCTCGCAGCTCTAGGAATGTCCGGCGGACCGTTCGACGGCCCGTTTGGCAAGAACCCACAGTCTCCCCGAGCCCGCCCCTCCTCCGCAAAAGAGCCCCCGCCCCCCGGACCCCAGTGACGAGCATCACGCCCACACGGCATCCCCACCCCCCTTTGTCCGAACCCCACCAAGCGATCAACCCCCGCTTTGTCGGCCACTGATGGTGATCGCTCGTTGACCCCTGGGCTACGGTCGCGGTGTCCTTTCCTGCCCGCACCCTCTCTCACCTGCGGAGTCCCGATGAGCACTGCTGCCGCCCCCGCCCGTCCCGGAGCGGTCCTCGCCGACCTGCTGCCGTCCGCCACCACCGCCGGCCGGGCCCTCGCCCGCGACGCGGCCCTGGTGCTCGGCGGCGCCGCGCTCACCGGTATCGCGGCCCAGATCGCCGTCCCGGTCCCCGGCTCCCCGGTCCCCGTCACCGGCCAGACCTTCGCGGCGCTGCTCGTCGGCACCGCCGTCGGCGCCCGCCGCGGCTTCCTCTCCCTCGCGCTGTACGCCCTGGTCGGCATGGCGGGGGTGCCGTGGTTCGCGGGCGGCACCTCGGGCGCGGGCGGCGTGTCCTTCGGCTACGTACTCGGCATGCTGCTGGCCGCCACCGTGGTCGGCGCGCTGGCCCGCCGGGGCGGCGACCGCTCCGTGCTGCGCACCGCGGGCACGATGGTGCTGGGCTCGGCGGTCATCTACGCCGTCGGCGTCCCGTACCTCGCCTTCTCGGCCGGCATGTCGCTGAGCGCGGCCGTAGCGGCGGGCCTGGTCCCCTTCCTCCTCGGCGACGCGCTGAAGGCGGCGCTGGCGATGGGCGCGCTGCCGACGGCGTGGAAGCTGATGGGCGACCGCGGCTGAGTCCGCCCCGTACGCACGACGAAGGGCCCGCACCTCCCCGGAGGCGCGGGCCCTTCGTCACTGTGCCTACGCCTTCTGCCCGCGTTTCACCTTCTCGCGGGCGAACGCGATGCCGACGACGACGACCGCCACCAGCAGCGACAGCAGCACCTGCTCCCGCGCCGCGTCGTCGAACGCCATGTAGACGATCACGAACGTGATCATCGCGGCGGTCGCCCACGTCAGGTACGGGAAGAGCCACATCTTCACGATCAGCTTCTCCGGCGCCTCGCGCAGGATGATGCCGCGCATCCGCAGCTGCGTGAAGCAGATGACCAGCCACACGAACAGCGCCACCGCGCCCGAGGAGTTCAGCAGGAACGCGAACACCGTGTCGGGCCACTTGTAATTGAAGAAGACCGCGACGAAACCGAAAGCGACCGACGACAAAATGGCAGTCCGCGGCACGCCCTTCCCGCTCGTACGGGCGAAGGACTTCGGAGCGTCACCGCGCTGCCCGAGCGAGAACGCCATGCGCGAGGCGGTGTAGAGCCCGGAGTTCAGGCACGACAGCACGGCCGTCAGCACGATGACGTTCATGATCTGACCCGCGTGCGGAATCCCGATCGAGTTCAGAGCGGCGACGTACGACCCGTCCTTCAGGATCGACTTGTCGTTCCACGGCAGCAGCGTGAGCACCACGAAGATGGAGCCGAGGTAGAAGACGCCGATGCGCCAGATCACACTGTTCGTGGCCTTGGTGACGGCCCGCTGCGGATCCGACGACTCACCGGCCGCCAGCGTGACGATCTCGCTGCCCATGAACGAGAAGACGACCATCAGCACACCGGTCAGGATCGCGCCGGGCCCGTGCGGGAAGAACCCGCCACTGTCGGTCAGATGCGCGAATCCGGTGCCCGGGTTGTCGGACCCCGGCAGCACACCGAACACGGCCAGCAGACCGATCACCACGAAGCCGCCGATCGCGACGACCTTGATCCCGGCGAACCAGAACTCGAACTCGCCGTACGACGAAACCGACACCAGGTTCGTGGCGGTCAGCACGACCATCACGATCAGTGCCCAGCCCCACTGCGGTACGGCCGGTATCCACCCTTCGAGGATCTTCGCGCCCGCGGTCGCCTCGACCGCCAGCACCACGACCCAGAAGAACCAGTACAGCCACCCGATGGAGAAGCCCGCCCAGCGCCCGAGCGCGCGGTCCGCGTACGCGGAGAACGAACCGGACGTCGGGTTCGCGGCGGCCATCTCGCCGAGCATCCGCATGACGAAGACGACCATCGCGCCGACGAGCGTGTACGACAGCAGAATCGCCGGACCGGCGGCAGCGATGCCGCCGCTCGACCCCACGAAGAGGCCGGCGCCGATGACACCGCCGATGGCGATCATGGACAAATGGCGGTTTTTGAGACCGGCCTGGAGACCGTCGGAGACCTGCGGATTCCCTGGTTCTTCAGGGTTTCCGTCTGCCTTCGCAAGGGTCGGCTGCGCGCTCATGCACAATCCTTAGCTTCTCGGGTTACGAGCCCCCGCATTCAAACCGGAAGTCACCCGGGACGGAAGACCCGATTCCGTATCGTTGTACGAAATCCGCAGCACGGTTCCCTCCCGCACCCCGGCGACAGCTGCCCGCCCGCTCCCGTGCCACACTCGTCCCATGCGCGTGTACCTCGGTTCCGACCATGCCGGATACGAACTCAAGAACCATCTCGTCGAGTGGCTGAAGGCCCACGGGCACGAGCCCGTGGACTGCGGCCCCCACATCTACGACGCCCTGGACGACTACCCGCCGTTCTGCCTGCGTGCCGCGGAGAAGACCGCCGCGGACCCGGAGAGCCTGGGCATCGTGATCGGTGGCTCCGGCAACGGCGAGCAGATCGCCGCGAACAAGGTCAAGGGCGTACGGGCCGCGCTGGCCTGGAGCGAGCAGACGGCGGCGCTCGGCCGTGAGCACAACGACGCCAACGTGATCTCGATCGGCGGCCGCATGCACACGCAGGCGGAGGCCACGAAGTTCGTGGAGATCTTCCTCTCGACCCCCTACTCGGGCGAAGAGCGCCACCAGCGCCGCATCGACATGCTGGCGGCGTACGAGCAGACCGGCGACCTCCCCCCGGTCCCGCCCCACCACCCGCAGCAGCCGTAACCCCCGCCGCAGAGCCCACGGCGCCGGGAGGGACCGTACCGACGGCTCCTCCCGCGCCGCCGGCCCAGCAGGCCGAGGTGGCGGGAGGAGACGCCCCGGCGCGGCACCGACCCCGAAGCCCCCGCGCCGCACCGCCCCGAAGCAACGACACCGGTACGCGGAACGCACCCGCAGGAGACGCAGACCCATGCCCGAGGGGCACACCATCCACCGCCTCGCGGACGACCACCGCGCCCGCTTCGTGGGCGGCCCGGTCCGCGTCAACCAGCCCCCAGGGCAAGTTCGCGGACAGCGCGGCGCTCCTCGACGGCGCCCGCCTCGACGCCGCGGACGCGCACGGCAAGCACCTCTTCCTCGGCTTCGAGGACACCGGCTGGATCCACATCCACCTCGGCCTCTTCGGCAGGCTCGGCTTCGGCGCGGCGCCCGCGCCGCCGCCCACCGACACGGTCCGCCTGCGCCTGGTCAACGCCGGCCACTACGCCGACCTGCGCGGTCCCACCACCTGCGCCCTGATCACCGACGGCGAGAAGCAGGCGATACACGACCGCCTGGGCCCGGACCCCCTGCGCTCCGACGCCGCCCCCGACCAGGCATGGCAGCGCATCTCCCGCAGCCGCACCACCATCGCCGCGCTCCTGATGGACCAGAAGGTCGTCGCCGGCGTGGGCAACGTCTACCGCGCCGAAGTCCTCTTCCGGCAGGGCATCGACCCGTACCGCGCGGGCAAGGACCTGACCCGCCGCGCATGGGACGCGATCTGGGCGGACCTGGTCGTCCTCATGCGCGAGGGCGTGCGCAACAACCGCATCGACACCGTCCGCCCCGAGCACATGCCCGAAGCGATGGGCCGCCCGCCCCGCGTCGACGACCACGGCGGCGAGGTCTACGTCTACCGCAGGGCGAACCTGCCCTGCCACATCTGCGGCGGCGGGATCCGCACCGCCGGTCTCGCCGCCCGCAACCTCTTCTGGTGCCCGGCCTGCCAAGGCTGAGCGCACTCACGCCGGTGCGTTCCGGCGTTCCGGCGTTGCTTCCGGACGGTGCGGTGCGGGGGTTTCGGGGTCGGTGCCGCGCCGGGGCGTCTCTCGGGCGCCGAACGTCCGGGTACGGCGTGGGCTTCGGGGCGGTTGCGTTCGACGCCCTGCGGGAGCGCCCCGACGCGTCCCCTCCCGCCACCGTGTCCCGCCGGGCGGCGCCGGTCGTGCCCCGGCCCCGCGGCGGTCAGAACCCGTGCGGAAGCCAGGGGGCGATTCCCGCCCCGAACGCCACCGACGCCTCCGCCAGCGCCCCCGGCCGCAGCTCCCGCACCCGCCCCGCCGCCGCCAGCGCGGCCAGGCCGACGCCACCGAGGTACGCCTCGCCCAACTCCCGTACGGACAGCGCCAGATCCGCCGCCTCGTCCGTCCGCTTGCACGACGCGCCCCCCTTGGCATCGCCGGTCAGCCGCCAACGCCCCTCGTTCCAGGGGCAGAAAGGGTCCGCCACCTCCAGCACCACATCCACCGGCGTCTGGTACGCACGTGCCTCCAGCGCCGCCCCCACCTCCACCAGCCGTACGTACAGCGAATCCCGCAGCCGTACGTCGCACCGCCGGATGTCCGAGACGAGGTGCTGCCAGGCATCGTCCACGGGCCGGTTCCGCGTCCGGATCCTCGACGTCAGGTCGATGTCGAACAGGAAGCGCCACAGCGCCGCGTACGCCGCCGGGTCGAGCGCCTCCAGGTCCCGCAGCAGGACCACGCCGTTGGCGCCCGTCGCGTCCCACTCCGGCTTGACCTGGAACCGGGCGTACCCGACGGCGTTCCCCGCCTCCCCGCCCCGCTCGGCCAGCACGCACCGCAGCGGCGACGTGCCCCCGCGCTCGCTCTCCGCGTCGAGCAGCGGCAGCCGCTCCCAGTGCGGCCGGCGCGCGAGCATCCCGGGCCGGCCGGCCACGTTCCGCGCGTACACGGCCTCGCACACCTCCCGCGCATCCGCCGGCTTCACGGACCGCAGCCGTACGTCGTCCGTCCCCGCCGGCACGGCCAGCCGCACCCGTGACGTGTCGATCTCCGCCGACAGCTGCTGCGTCGCGGCGCCGTACCCGAAGCGGCCGTAGATCGCGGGCTCCGAAGCGGTCAGCAGCGCGACCGGTTCGCCCCATGCCCGTACGTCGTCGAGCTGGCGCCGCATCATCGTGGTCAGGATCCCGCGCCGCCGGTGCGTCGTCGCCACGCTCACCACGCTCACGCCGGCGGCCGGCACCAGGGCGCCGCCCGGCACGGACAGACGGAAGGAGTACGCGCCCGCCGTACCGACGCACTCGCCCCCGTCCCAGACACCTAGGCAGCGGGCGGGTTCGGTCACCGCGCGGTCGAGCTCCCGGGCCTCCGCGCTCTGTGCCACACCCCCGAAAGCGAGTTCGAAGGCCGCGAACCAGTCGTCCCACTCGGATGTCTGCAACACACGTAATTCGGTGGTCATATGCCATCCCTACCAGGCTCCTGGCACGAGAGCGACCCGATTTCGAACACAATGTCGTAGGGGTCCCCCTGCGGAGCACCGCCCGGGGTGGATAGGGTCCAGCGCAATGGCAGGTGGAGTGGGAACCGAATCGTTCTCGGCCCGGACGCGCAAGTCTGCGCACCGGGCCCGTATCGCGCTGCGCAAATCCGGCGTCGACTACTTCCGGGGCGACGGCTCGGACTGGATCGCCCTGGCCGGTCTCCTCCTGGCGATCCCGGCGATCGCCGCCGGCACGATCGCGTCGCCGGTCTGGTGCGCCCCGTCCCTCCTGGTGCTCCCGATCGTGGCCGGCGGCCTGCTGCTGCGCCCGGCCAGCCTGCTCGGTCTGTACGCCGCCGCCGCCACCGCGCTGATCGTCGAGTCGATCGTCCTGGGCCCCTACACACAAGGCGCGGCCCGCGTCACCCCCGGCACCGTCCTCACCGTCGCGGCCTGCGGCTTCTTCGGCCTGATCATCGCCCAGTTCAGGGCCAGGGTCGGCGTCCCCTGGCGGCGTGGCGGCACGATGCTCTTCGACCTCCGCGAACGCATCCGCGTCCAGAGCGCGCTGCCCCGCCTCCCGAAGAACTGGCACAGCGAGATGGCGCTGCGCCCCGCCGGCGGCCAGTCCTTCTCGGGCGACTTCGTGGTCGCGGCCCGCACGAACGGCGGCCGCACCCTGGAGGTCGTCCTCACCGACGTATCCGGCAAAGGCATGGACGCGGCCTCGCGCGCCCTGCTCCTGTCCGGCGCCTTCGGCGGCCTCCTCGGCTCGCTCCCGCCGCACGGCTTCCTCCCCGCCGCCAACGGCTACCTCCTGCGCCAGGACTGGGACGAGGGTTTCGCGACCTCCATCCACCTGGTCCTGGACCTGGACTCCGGCGACTACGAACTCCTGTCGGCGGGCCACCTCCCCGCACTCCAGCTCCACGCGGGCAGCGGCCGCTGGGAGGAGAAGTCCGGCGAGGGCCCGCTGCTCGGTGTGTACGACGGGGCCCAGTTCGACGCGTGCAAGGGCTCACTGGCACCCGGCGACGTACTGATGCTGTTCACGGACGGCCTGGTGGAAGCGTCCGGCCGGGACATCGCCGAAGGCATCGACCGCCTGACCGGCGAGGCCGACCGCTACGTGGCGCCGGGCTTCCAGGGCGCCGCGTGGCACCTGATCGAAGCGGTGGCCAAGGACGTCAACGACGACCGCGCCCTCCTCCTGATCTGCCACGGCACGTAACCCGCGTCACCGCGACCGCGATCGGTACCTGCCGGTGGTCGAGGAACGGTCGAGGCTGCGGCAGTGGCCGGTTTGCCGAGCATGTGACGCCGCAGTACCGGAGGCGGGTTTTCCCCGCCTTTCCTCCACGTGCAGCCGCCCTGGCCCACCCCGGCCGCCCTCCGCAACTTCGACCTGGAGACGGACGGACACGGGTAGGCGCGAGCGGAGAAGGCGGCCACCATGGGACTGCGCAGGAACAAGAGCACCGACGGCGGCGGGGCCGGCAGGGACGGTCCGGCCGGGCCCCGTGCGGACGCGGCCGTCGAACTGCGCGGCGTGGGCCGTCGGCACGGCCGCGGCGCCTTCGCCGTGCACGCCCTGCGCACCCTCGGCCTCGCCCTCCCGCGCGGCAGCTCCACCGCCGTCACGGGACCTTCCGGCTCCGGCAGGTCGGCCTTCCTCCAGTGCGCCACGGGCCCCGGCCGCCCGAGCACCGGATCGGTACGCCTCGGCGGCACCGGGACCACCGGCATGAACGAGAACGAACTCACCACCCTGCGCCGCTCCCGGCTCGGCTTCGTCTTCCAGTCGTTCAACCTGCTGCCCGCGCTCACCGTCGAGCAGAACACCCCGCTGCCGATGCGGCCGGCGAACGCCCCGGCCGCCGGCGCGCGGCCGAAGTCCTCGGACTTCTGCGCGGCGCGGTGGACGGCCCCGGTGCGACGGTCGTGATGGTCACCCACGGCCCGGTGGCCGCGGCGTACACGGACCGCGTCCTCTTCCTCGCCGACGGCGAGATCGCGGACATCCCGACACACACCTCCGCCGCACGGATCGCCACCCGCATGACGGCCCTGGCCGCCCCGGCCTTCGTCGAAACCGCCGCCTGACCCGGAAGGACCGGGGCCCGGCCGAGGAGGCGGACCCCGCACACAGAGCGGACCCCGGTCCTCCCGTCGCATGCCGCGGGAGGACCGGGGTCCGTTTCACGCTCGCACAGGGGAAAGCACGCCGGCCCCCTGAAACCGGGCCCCGGACCGGGGCCCGCCCGGAAGTCCTTCTAGGAGAGCTTGGCCGCGGGGCGGCGCTCCCGCTGCCGGGCGTCCTCGGCCGGGTCGCGGCGGAAAGCCCAGTTCATCTCGGGCTCCATGGCCCAGCGGAACAGCCGCCGCACGGGCGGAGTGCACATCAGGGTGACCGCGACGGCGATCGCGACGGTCAGGAAGACCTCGCCGAGCGGGCCGGAGAGCCAGGGGTACGAGTCGAACAGCCCCGCGTAGCTGGCGCCCTTCACCAGGAAGCCGTGCAGCAGGTAGCCGCCCAGGGTGCCGGCGCCCAGGACGGTGAACCACATCGTGCGGCCCGGGACCCAGGACAGGAAGCAGGCCGTCATCAGCAGCGAGCAGCCGAAGAGCGCGAAGGTCATGACGACCCCGGTCCACCACGGAGCACCCCTGTCCTGAGCGGCGCTGCTGTGGTAGAACCACCCGAGTTCGAGGCGGGGGGCGGCCCAGTACGCGAAGGCCAGGACGGACAGGACGACGGGAACGGCCAGCAGCCTGACCTCGCGGCGCCGCACCCTCTTGAAGTGTTCGGGCTTCAGCAGCAGACCGAGCACGAAGAACGGCAGGAACTGCAGGACGCGCTGGAGGTTGAGGTCGTCTCCGATGCCGGGGGTCACGGAGGCGAGGACGGCGATGGCGAGCGCGACCGGCAGGGGGTGGCGGAGCGAGCGCCAGATCGGGGTGGTCAGCCGCCAGACGAACAGCGCGACCAGGAACCAGGTCAGGTACCAGGGGTCGAGCAGGCTGATGGGGTGGCCGGGGTCGTCGTCGGCCCACTGCTTGAAGAGGCTGTAAAGGGTCTCGAAGATCAGGTACGGCACGGCGACGCCCGTGATCAGGCGCTGGACCTTCTTGGGTCTCAGGTCGAAGCCGCGCGAGAAGTAGCCGGAGATGACGATGAAGGCCGGCATGTGGAAGCTGTAGACGACCATGTAGAGCGCGCGGGTGGCGCGGCTGCCGTCCATCACCGGCTCCCACATGTGCGCCACCGCCACGAGCACGATCGCCAGGTACTTGGCGTTGTCGAAGAACGCGTCGCGCTGCTTCGGGGCGGGGGCGGAGGCGGGGACGGGAACAGGGGTGGAGGCGGCGCTGGGAACCGGGACGGGGGCGGCGGGCGCGAGGGTCCGTGCGTGTGGTGTTTCGGGCTCCTGCTCCCGGGCCGGGGGGAGCGGGGCCCTCTGATATCCGTGAGGAGCGTGAAACATCTGAGGCACCCTAGCGTCGCCGGAAGGATTCCGTAAAACCTCGTTCCCGGGCCCCTGTTATTCATGTGAGTGGCCTGTGAGCAGAGAAGTCGACATGGCGATGAGCTCTTATGGCGTGGCTCACATTTTCGCCCCCGTATGGGGTAACTCATCCCGACTAAATGGTGCATACCGCCAGTGGGTGACTCGGGTGACATGTCCCTTTGATTACCTCTTTGTCGACTGGCGCCATGCGTTCTTCCGCACAATTCGAATTTCCAGCGAATGTGATGTGTGGATAGCGAAACGATCAGGGTTATCAACTCGCTGAGGGGGCATCACAGTGAGCGGCGCGCATATGCAGCGCCCGCGCCCCGGCGTGTACGCCGGACCTCCTCGCGGCGCCAACCGGCCACCGACGTTCCGTCACCCGGCAGCCACCACTGGTGAGTTGGTGGCACGATGGTCTCTGCGGGAGTGCGCCGGGCCGTGCGCTCCCGGGCCGGCAAGGCGGACCGACCGAGGGTGTGATCAGTTGTGGCCATTTCACTGTCTGTGGTGCTTCTGTTGGCGATCGTCCTGGTGGTGTTGATCCGCGGGGGCTCGATCAAGGCGGGACCGGCGGTGGTGGCCGTCCTCTTCGGCTTCTTCCTCGCGTCCACCGGCATGGCGCCGTCGATCAACCGCTTCATGAACTCGATAGCGGAAACCATCAACCAGATCAGCTTCTGAGTGGCGCGGGCAGCCGGCGCCGCCGGACGGCCCGGCCGGACGGCCCGGCCGGACGGCGGGGCTCTGGGCGCAGAGGCTCCGGAAACGCCTGCGGCCCGGCTCGGTGACGTCATCACCGAGCCGGGCCGCAGGTCGTGGAGCGGGCGACGGGAATCGAACCCGCGTAGCTAGTTTGGAAGACTAGGGCTCTACCATTGAGCTACGCCCGCACAGTGCGCACCGCAGGTCATGCGACCGCGGCACGAAGAGCATCGTAGCGGGTTCCGGGCCCGCGGTGCACACCCGGTGGGCCTCACGCAAAGCGGGGGCCGCGCTGCCCGTGGGCATGTACCCTACGTGTCGCACCGACGGGGTGTGGCGCAGCTTGGTAGCGCGTCCGCTTTGGGAGCGGAAGGTCGTCGGTTCGAATCCGGCCACCCCGACCATCACCAGGCATGATCCTGTGCGATCCCGATCAAGATCGCGTTGTGGGAGTCTTCCTGCTTGCCGTTACTATGCAGAGTGCGGGTCCGTGTGTCTGATGTACCGGACCCGATCGGCGAAGCCGCCTCCCGCGCGGCCCAGCAGAACCTCAGAAGTCAGCCCCCAAGGAGACCGAACCGTGAAGAGCGCCGTGGAGACCCTGAACCCGACCCGGGTTCGGCTCAGCATCGAGGTGCCCTTCGAGGAGCTCAAGGACAGCCTCGACGCGGCGTACAAGAAGATCAACCAGCAGGTCACGGTGAAGGGCTTCCGCAAGGGCAAGATCCCGAACCGAGTCATCGACCAGCGGTTCGGCCGTGGTGCTGTGCTGGAGGAGGCCGTCAACGACGCCCTTCCGAAGTTCTACACCGAGGCTGTCAACGAGGGTGAGCTGAACGTTCTCGGCCAGCCCGACGTCGACATCACCGAGCTGAAGGACGGCGAGCTGCTGTCCTTCACCGCCGAGGTCGACATCCGCCCGGCCATCGAGATCCCGGACTACTCCGGCATCGAGGTCGAGGTCGACGCGGTCGAGGTCAAGGACGAGGACGTCGACAAGGCCGTGGAGGACCTGCGCGCGCGCTTCGCCTCCACCAACCCGGTCGAGCGCCCCGCCGCCGACGGCGACGTCGTGACGATCGACCTGGAGGCCAAGGTCGACGGCGAGGTCCTCGAGGACGGCGTCGCCGAGGGTGTCTCGTACACCATCGGCTCCGGCGAGCTCCTCGACGGCATCGACGAGGCCGTGACCGGCCTGGAGGCCGGTGGCGAGGCCACCTTCACCTCCTCGCTCAAGGGCGGCAGCGCCGAGGGCAAGGAGGCCGAGGTCACCGTCAAGGTCACCGCGGTCGCCGCCCGCGAGCTGCCCGAGCTGGACGACGACTTCGCGCAGATGGCCAGCGAGTTCGACACCCTCGACGAGCTCAAGGCCGACAGCCGCAAGCGCCTCGAGAACATGAAGCAGTACGAGCAGGCCACGCAGGCCCAGGAGCGCGTCCTGGAGAAGCTGCTGGAGCTGGTCGAGGTCCCGATCCCCGAGAAGCTGCTCGAGGACGAGGTCAAGACCCGCAAGCACAACCTGGAGAACCACCAGCTCGGCCAGATGGGCCTGGACCTCGCGAAGTACCTCGAGATCCAGGGCAAGACGGCCGAGGAGTTCGACGCCGAGCTCGCCGAGCAGGCGGTCAAGGGCATCAAGACGCAGTTCGTCCTCGACGAGCTCGTCAACAAGGAGAAGCTGAACGTCAACCAGGAGGAGCTCACCGAGCACCTCATGCGGCGCGCGCAGTCCTCCGGCATGAGCCCCGACCAGTTCGCCCAGGCCGTCGTCGAGGGTGGCCAGGTGCCGATGCTCGTCGGCGAGGTCGCCCGCGGCAAGGCGCTCGCCGTTGTCGTCGAGGCCGCCAAGGTCACCGACACCAACGGTGAGCCCGTCGACCTGGAGGACGACGAGGACGAGGCGGCCGAGACCGCCGACGCCGCCGAGACCGCCGACGCCGCCGAGACCGCCGAGGCTTCCGCCGAGGCCGAGAAGACCGCCGGGGCCTGAGCTTCGGCCCGGTCTGCCCGAGCTGCCTGATCCACGGGGACGGGCCCGTACGCGTCATGCGTCCGGGCCCGTCCTCGTACGCGGGTACGGGCCCGTACCTTGCGCTCCCAGCGAACAGTTCGGGAAGCGGGATGGCGTTGTCCCACCTGCGCGTTAGGGTCCATGAAGAGGAGAGTGGGGAGTCCCCGCCCTCCGGTACGAAGACGCTGAGACGGTTGAAGCCGTCAGAGACGAGCAGGTGTATACGTGACGAATCTGATGCCGTACGCCGCGGGTGAGCCGTCCATCGGTGGAGGCCTCGGCGACCAGGTCTACAACCGGCTGCTCGGCGAGCGGATCATCTTCCTCGGCCAGCAGGTCGACGATGACATCGCCAACAAGATCACAGCGCAGCTGCTCCTCCTTGCGGCCGACCCGGACAAGGACATCTACCTCTACATCAACAGCCCCGGCGGCTCGGTGACGGCCGGCATGGCGGTCTACGACACCATGCAGTACATCCCGAACGACGTGGTCACCATCGGCATGGGCCTCGCGGCCTCGATGGGCCAGTTCCTGCTGACCGGCGGCGCCGCGGGCAAGCGCTTCGCGCTCCCCAATACCGACATCCTGATGCACCAGGGCTCGGCCGGCCTCGGCGGCACCGCCTCGGACATCAAGATCCAGGCCGAGCAGCTGCTGCGCACGAAGAAGCGCATGGCGGAGATCACCGCCCGGCACTCGGGCCAGAGCGTCGAGACGATCATCCGCGACGGTGACCGCGACCGCTGGTACACCGCGGAGGAGGCCAAGGAGTACGGCCTCATCGACGAGATCATCAGCTCCGCCTCGGGCGTTCCGGGCGGCGGCGGTACCGGGGCCTGACCCCCGCAGCCGAGCCTCCCCAGCCCACCGAACGCCACCAGGATGGTGAGAACCCACATGAACGACTTCTCCGCGAGCGGCCTCTACACCGGCCCGCAGGTGGACAACCGCTACATCGTGCCGCGCTTCGTCGAGCGCACCTCGCAGGGCGTGCGCGAGTACGACCCGTACGCGAAGCTCTTCGAGGAGCGCGTGATCTTCCTCGGCGTGCAGATCGACGACGCCTCCGCCAACGACGTCATGGCGCAGCTGCTGTGCCTGGAGTCGATGGACCCGGACCGCGACATCTCCATCTACATCAACAGCCCCGGCGGCTCGTTCACGGCCCTCACGGCCATCTACGACACGATGCAGTTCGTGAAGCCGGACATCCAGACGGTCTGCATGGGCCAGGCGGCCTCCGCCGCGGCCGTGCTGCTCGCCGCCGGTACGCCGGGCAAGCGCATGGCACTGCCCAACGCGCGGGTGCTGATCCACCAGCCGTCCTCGCAGACCGGCCGTGAGCAGCTCTCCGACCTGGAGATCGCTGCCCAGGAGATCCTGCGGATGCGCTCGCAGCTCGAGGAGATGCTCGCGAAGCACTCCACCACGCCGATCGAGAAGATCCGCGACGACATCGAGCGCGACAAGATCCTGACCGCCGAGGACTCGCTTGCGTACGGTCTGATCGACCAGATCGTGTCCACCCGCAAGAACGCGCCCGTGGGCGCCTGACACGCGGTAGCCCGTCCCTTGGCGCAGTACACGTCCATGTGAACCGTGCCAAGGGGGGCCCGAACGGGGGGCCAGGCAAGGTACCGTCGAATATGAGGCACCAGGAGTCGCTGAACGTGGCGTCTCCCAGGCGAAGGGGAAGCACCTCGTGGCACGCATCGGTGATGGCGGCGACCTGCTCAAGTGCTCGTTCTGCGGCAAGAGCCAGAAGCAGGTGAAGAAGCTCATCGCAGGTCCCGGTGTGTACATCTGCGACGAGTGCATCGACCTCTGCAACGAGATCATCGAGGAGGAGCTCGCAGAGACCTCCGAGGTGCGGTGGGAGGAACTCCCCAAACCGCGGGAGATCTACGAGTTCCTCGAGGGGTACGTGGTCGGCCAGGAGCCGGCCAAGAAGGCCCTCTCGGTGGCGGTCTACAACCACTACAAGCGCGTCCAGGCCGGCGAGAACGGCGGCGGCGCGGGCCGCGACGACGCGATCGAACTGGCGAAGTCCAACATCCTCCTGCTGGGCCCCACGGGCTCGGGCAAGACGCTGCTGGCCCAGACGCTGGCGCGCATGCTCAACGTCCCGTTCGCCATCGCGGACGCGACGGCGCTGACGGAGGCCGGGTACGTCGGCGAGGACGTCGAGAACATCCTCCTGAAGCTGATTCAGGCGGCCGACTACGACGTCAAGAAGGCCGAGACCGGGATCATCTACATCGACGAGATCGACAAGGTCGCCCGCAAGAGCGAGAACCCGTCGATCACGCGCGACGTGTCGGGCGAGGGAGTCCAGCAGGCCCTGCTGAAGATCCTCGAAGGCACGACGGCCTCGGTCCCGCCGCAGGGCGGCCGCAAGCACCCGCACCAGGAGTTCATCCAGATCGACACGACGAACGTGCTCTTCATCGTGGGCGGCGCCTTCGCCGGCCTGGAGAAGATCATCGAGTCGCGGGCGGGCGCGAAGGGCATCGGTTTCGGCGCGACGATCCGCTCCAAGCGGGAGATCGAGGCGAGCGACCAGTTCCAGGAGGTCATGCCGGAGGACCTGGTGAAGTTCGGGATGATCCCCGAGTTCATCGGCCGCCTCCCCGTCCTGACCTCGGTCCACAACCTGGACCGCGAGGCGCTGCTCCAGATCCTCATCGAGCCGCGCAACGCACTGGTGAAGCAGTACGAGCGGCTCTTCGAACTCGACGGCGTGGAGCTGGAGTTCGAGCGCGAGGCGCTGGAGGCGATCGCGGACCAGGCGATCCTCCGCCAGACGGGCGCGCGTGGCCTGCGCGCCATCATGGAGGAGGTCCTGATGTCGGTGATGTACGAGGTCCCGTCCCGCAAGGACGTGGCACGCGTCGTCATCACGGCGGACGTGGTCCACAGCAACGTCAACCCGACGCTGGTCCCGCGCGAGCCGCGCATCATCAAGCACGACGGCCGCCACGAGAAGTCCGCGTAGCGGCTCCGGACGGCGAAAGGGGTGCCCGGCCGGTCAACTGGCCGGGCACCCCTCCCTCTTGGGCTCCGCTGCCGCTACTGCTTGACGCGGACTTCCGCGCGGAGCTTGGCGGCCATGCCGGCCACCTCGTCCATGCTCGGGGGCTTTTCCTTGTTGTCATGGGTCACCATGGCGAACGTGCTGTAGTCGGCCCAGACGCACATCGGGGTCGTCTGCGCCTGTCCCGTGGCGATGTTCACGCCCTCGATGTTCTGGCACTTCATGACGGCGTTGTCGAGACCGTCCGGGGAGACCTCCTCGGCCTCGCCGACCAGCTTGGTCGCGTTCGCCTTGCCGGAGCTCTTCGCGGATTCTTCTTCCAGCTTGGCGAAGTAGAGGTCCAGCGTCTTCTCGGGATCACTGATCTCGCCCCAGGAACCGAAGAGGTTCACGGACTTGGCCGTCTTCATGTCCTCGAGGTAATTCGGGTTCGTGGGGTCGATTTTGGTGAGGTCCATGGTCGAGTAGACACCGCTGGCCGGGTGTCCGTTCTTGATCCCCATGGCGGCGAGTTCCTCCTCGTCCTTCGCGGACGCCTCGGTCCCAGCGGTCTCCTTGCCCATGCGCTTGTACTCGCCGCCGAGCACCGTCGCCGGTGACGTCAGCTTGTGCGGGCCGTCGTCCTCGATGGCGGAGCCGCCGCCCGACGTCAGGAAGTACGCTCCGCCGCCGATCACCGCCAGCGCCACGACCACCGCGCCCACGATCAGGCCCGTCTTCTTCTTCGGTGCGCCCGGCGGAGGCGGGACCATGCCGCCGGGGTACTGCGGCTGCTGGCCGTAGGGGCCCGGGTGCTGGGGCTGTCCGTACGGGGGCTGCTGTCCGTACGGCGGCTGCTGCTGGCCCTGCTGGGGGTAGCCGTAGCCCTGCGGCGGCGGGGCCTGCTGGGGGTAGCCGTAGCCGGGCTGGCCCTGCGGGGGCTGCTGTCCGTACGGGTTCGGCTGGCCTTGCGGCGGCTGCTGGCCGTAAGGACCGGGCTGCTGCCCGCCGTACGGGCCCGGCTGGTTGTAGCTCATGGACTGGGTTCCCCTCCAGATGCTTATGCGTTGCGAACATCCTGACGGAACCACCGGCGCCCCGGGGCGGCGGGGGGCGCACCGTTACCAAGAATCCGGTTTCGGTACGGGGCTGTGACGCCCGTAAACTGGGCCCGTGACCGAGAACTCTCAGCAGCAGCCAGCAGCTCCCGCCCCCGAACTGCCGACCCAGTACGCGCCGGCCGAGGTAGAGGGGAAGCTGTACGAGCGCTGGGTAGAACGCGGTTACTTCGAAGCGGACGAGAAGAGCGGCAAAGAGCCGTACACCATCGTCATCCCGCCGCCCAACGTGACGGGATCGCTCCACCTCGGCCACGCCTTCGAGCACACGCTGATCGACGCCCTCACCCGCCGCAAGCGCATGCAGGGGTACGAGACCCTGTGGCAGCCCGGCATGGACCACGCCGGCATCGCCACCCAGAACGTCGTCGAGCGCGAGCTCGCCAAGGAGGGCAAGTCCCGCCACGACCTGGGGCGCGAGGCGTTCGTCGAGCGCGTCTGGCAGTGGAAGGACGAGTCCGGCGGCCAGATCTCCGGGCAGATGAAGCGCCTCGGCGACGGTGTCGCGTGGTCGCGCGAGCGGTTCACCATGGACGAGGGCCTGTCCAAGGCCGTCCAGACGATCTTCAAGAAGCTGTACGACGACGAGCTGATCTACCGCGCCGAGCGCATCATCAACTGGTGCCCCCGCTGTCTGACGGCCATCTCCGACATCGAGGTCGAGTACCAGGAGGACGACGGCGAGCTCGTCTCCATCCGGTACGGCTCCGGGGACGCCGAGATCGTCGTCGCGACGACCCGCGCCGAGACGATGCTCGGTGACACCGCCGTCGCCGTCCACCCCGACGACGAGCGGTACGCCCACCTCGTCGGCACCGAGATCGAGCTGCCGCTCACCGGCCGCCGCATCCCGGTCGTCGCCGACGAGCACGTCGACCCCGAGTTCGGCACGGGCGCCGTCAAGGTCACGCCCGCCCACGACCCGAACGACTTCGAGATCGGCCAGCGCCACGGCCTGCCCAACCTGGCCGTGATGGACGAGCGCGCGGTCATCACCGCCCACGGTCCCTTCCAGGGCCTCGACCGCCTGGAGGCGCGCAGCGCCATCGTCGCCGCCCTGCGCGCCGAGGGCCGGATCGTCGCCGAGAAGCGTCCGTACGTCCACTCCGTCGGGCACTGCTCGCGCTGCAAGACGACCATCGAGCCCCGGCTGTCCCTCCAGTGGTGGGTCAAGGTCGGCCCGCTGGCCAAGGAGGCCGGCGACGCGGTCCGCGACGGGCGCGTCAAGATCCACCCGAAGGAGATGGAGCCCCGCTACTTCGGCTGGGTCGACAACCTCCACGACTGGTGCATCTCGCGTCAGCTGTGGTGGGGCCACCGGATCCCCGTCTGGTACGGGCCGAACGGTGAAGTCGTCTGCGTCGGACCGGACGACGAGGCGCCCACCGGCGAGGGCTGGCACCAGGACACGGATGTCCTGGACACCTGGTTCTCCTCCGGCCTGTGGCCGTTCTCCACGCTCGGCTGGCCCGAACAGACCCCGAGCGTCGAGAAGTTCTACCCGAACTCGGTCCTGGTCACCGGCTACGACATCCTCTTCTTCTGGGTCGCCCGGATGATGATGTTCGGCATGTACGCGATGGACGGCGTCCCGCCGTTCCACACCATCGCCCTGCACGGCATGGTCCGCGACCAGTTCGGCAAGAAGATGTCGAAGTCCTTCGGCAACGCGGTCAACCCGCTGGACTGGATGGACGAGTACGGCTCCGACGCGGTCCGCTTCACCCTGGCGCGCGGCGCCAACCCGGGCGTCGACGTGCCGATCGGCGAGGACTGGGTCCAGGGCTCGCGCAACTTCGCCAACAAGATCTGGAACGCCACCCGCTTCGCGCTGATGAACGGCGCGACGGTCGAGGGCGAACTGCCGTCCGCCGAGCAGATGTCGGCGACCGACCGGTGGATCCTGTCCCGGCTGAACGCCACGGTGGCCGAGGTCGACGCGTACTACGAGGACTACCAGTTCGCGAAGCTCTCGGACGCGCTGTTCCACTTCGCGTGGGACGAGGTCTTCGACTGGTACGTCGAGCTGTCCAAGACCACCTTCTTCGCGGGCGGCGAGCCCGCCAAGGTCTCCGCGCGCGTCCTGGGCGAAGTCCTCGACGTCATGCTGCGCCTGCTCCACCCGGTCGTCCCCTTCGTCACCGAGACGCTGTGGACCACGCTCACCGGCAAGGAGTCGCTCGTCATCGCGGACTGGCCCAAGGACTCCGGATTCCGCGACGCCGACGCGGAGAAGGAGATCGAGCTCGTCCAGCAGGTCGTCACCGAAGTCCGCCGCTTCCGCTCCGACCAGGGCCTCCAGTCCGGCCAGAAGGTCCCGGCCGAGCTGACCCTGGACGGGACCGCGCTCGCGCCGCACGAGGCGGCCATCCGCCAGGTGCTGCGCCTGACGCCGGCCGGCGAGGGCTTCCACGCCACCGCGTCCCTGCCGGTCGCGGGCGCCCGGGTCGAGCTCGACCTGTCGGGCACGATCGACGTCGAGGCGGAGCGCAAGCGCCTGGCGAAGGACCTGGCGGCGGCCGAGAAGGAGAAGGCCCAGGCGACGGGCAAGCTCGGCAACGAGGCGTTCCTGGCCAAGGCCCCGGACAACGTGGTCGACAAGATCCGCGGGCGGCTCGCCAAGGCCGAGGCGGACATCGAGCGGATCACCGCCCAGCTCACGGCGCTGCCGCAGAAGTAGGACGCGCGTACGACGGTACGACGCCGAGGGGCCCCCGCTGCCGCGCGCGGGGGCCCCTCGGCGTGTCGTGCGCGGTGCGCGGAAGGTCCCGGCGGTCCTGGCGGGGCGCTGTCGGTGGTGCTCCGTAGACTGGACCCGTGAGCCAGCTCCCCCCGCACGATGACAGCGACGCATCCGACGCCTTCGAAGAGATCGTCGAGGCCGAGACAGGCCGCGACCCCGACCTGGCGGTGATCGAGGCAGGCAGCCGTACCCTGCGCACCCAAGGGGTCCCGCAGCAGGGTGACGAAGCCGTCCGCCGCCCGCAGGACCCGGAGGTGGACAAGGCGCTGCGCGTGATCGAGCAGGAGCTCCTGGGCCGCTGGCCGGAGACCAAGCTCGACCCGTCGCTGGTCCGCATGGCGGCGCTGATGGACGTCCTGGGCGAGCCCCAGCGCGCGTACCCCTCGGTCCACATCACCGGCACCAACGGCAAGACCAGCACCGCCCGCATGATCGAGGCGCTGTTCGGCGCCTTCGAGCTGCGCACCGGGCGCTACACCAGCCCGCACGTGCAGTCGATCACCGAGCGCATCAGCCTGGACGGCGCCCCGATCGCCCCCGAGCGCTTCATCGAGACGTACAAGGACATCCAGCCGTACGTCGAGATGACCGACTCCGTGCAGGAGCACCGCCTGTCGTTCTTCGAGACGCTGACGGGCATGGCGTACGCCGCGTTCGCCGACGCGCCCGTCGACGTGGCGGTCGTCGAGGTCGGCATGGGCGGCAGCTGGGACGCGACGAACGTGATCGACGCGTCCGTCGCCGTCGTCACGCCGATCGACCTGGACCACACGGACCGGCTCGGCGCCACGCCCGGCGAGATCGCCGTCGAGAAGGCCGGGATCATCAAGCAGGGCGCCACGGTCGTCCTGGCGCAGCAGCCGGTCGACGCGGCCCAGGTCATGCTGAAGAAGGCGGTCGAGGTCGACGCGACGGTCGCCCGCGAGGGCATGGAGTTCGGCGTCGTCTCCCGCGAGGTCGCGGTCGGCGGCCAGCTGGTCACCCTGCGCGGACTCGGCGGCGCGTACGAAGAGATCTTCCTGCCGCTGCACGGCGCGCACCAGGCGCACAACGCGGCGGTGGCCCTGGCGGCCGTCGAGGCGTTCTTCGGCATCGGCGCGGAGCACGCGCGCACGCTCGACATGGACACCGTCCGCAAGGCCTTCGCCTCGGTCACCTCGCCGGGCCGCCTGGAGGTCGTCCGCCGCAGCCCCACCGTCGTCCTGGACGCGGCGCACAACCCGGCGGGCGCGCGGGCGGCGGCGGCGGCCGTCGGTGAGGCGTTCAGCTTCAGCCGTCTGATCGGGGTCGTCGGCGCGAGCGGCGACAAGGACGTGAAGGGCATGCTCGAAGCCTTCGAGCCGGTCTTCGCGGAGGTCGTCGTCACCCGTAACTCCACGCCCCGCGCGATGGACGTCGACGAGCTCGCCGCGATCGCCGTCGAGGTCTTCGGTGACGACCGCGTCCAGGTCGAACCGCGCCTCGACGACGCGCTGGAGGCTGCCGTCACTCTCGCCGAGGAAGAGGGCGAGTTCTCGGGCGGCGGCGTCCTGGTGACCGGTTCCGTGATCACGGTCGGCGAGGCCCGGCTGCTCCTGGGGAGGGGCTGACTCCTGTGCGTACGCTCTGTGCATCCACTCTGATCAGTGAATTCTTCGTGGTGGCCTTCGCCGGTCTGGTCGCGATGAAGTCCGACGACCTGTCGATGACCGCGGTCTGGACGGTCTGCGGCATCGCGATGCTGCTGTCCGTACTGCTCTGCGGCATGATCAATAGGCCAGGTGGGCTACAGCTCGGCTGGGCGCTGCAGGCCGGGCTGATCGTCAGTGGTTTCGTGGTCCCGGTGATGTTCTTCCTGGGCGCGGTCTTCGCGGGCCTGTGGTGGGCCTCGATCCACTACGGCCGCAAGATCGACGAAGCGAAGGCCCGCTGGGCGGCGCAGGCGGAAGCGGAGACGGGGACCCGGACGGAGACACAGGCGCAGGCGCAGTAGGCCCGCTGCCCGTACCGGGTGCTGTGCCTCCGGCGTGTCCTTGTAGCCTCTGGACATCGCATCCGCTATGCCCGCAAGGAGCCGTACATGACGCAGCGCACTCTCGTCCTTCTCAAGCCCGACGCGGTCAGGCGCGGGCTGATCGGCGAGGTCGTCGGCCGCATCGAGCGCAAGGCGAACTGGACCATCACGGCGCTGGAGATGCGCAGCCTCGACCACGGGACGCTGGAGCAGCACTACGGCGAGCACAAGGGCCGGCCGTTCTACGAGCCGCTGGTGGAGTTCATGTCCTCCGGTCCGGTCGTCGCGCTCGTCGTCGAGGGCGAGCGCGTCATCGAGGGTGTACGCCAGTTGGCGGGTCCCACTGACCCGATCGCCGCAGCGCCCGGCTCCATTCGTGGAGATTTCGGGACCATTGTGCGGGAGAATCTCATCCACGCCTCGGACTCCGAGGAGTCCGCAGAGCGGGAGCTGAAGCTTTTCTTCCCCGGCATTTCCTGACAGGGCGTCAGCCATATAGAGGTCATGGCCTGGGGCGACCGAAGTAATTCGGTCGTCCTTCGGCATATGCGTGGAGAAGGCGGGAACGCATCCCCCCGACACGGCGTCACCATTACTGGGGCGGGTTCGTGTTCCGCTCACAATGGCGAAGGACCCTCGCGCGGTGTCCGCGCAGGCGGCACTACGATGGAAGCCTCCACTCCTGCAGCACCCACTTCGCCGACCTGAAAGCCAACCGCTTCACTTGGGAAGGCCCGACGCATCCTCATGGGGAACAAGGGGAACTCAATGTCGTTCATCGGCCGTGACATGGCTGTCGACCTCGGGACCGCCAACACGCTGGTGTACGTCAGGGGCAAAGGCATCGTGCTCAACGAGCCCTCCGTCGTCGCCATCAACACCAACACCGGCGGCATCCTCGCCGTGGGTTCCGAGGCCAAGAAGATGATCGGCCGGACGCCGGGCAACATCGTTGCCGTCCGGCCGCTGAAGGACGGCGTCATCGCCGACTTCGAGATCACCGAGCGGATGCTCCGCTACTTCATCCTCAAGATCCACAAGCGCCGCTACCTGGCCCGTCCCCGGGTCGTCGTCTGCGTGCCCTCCGGCATCACCGGAGTCGAGCGCCGCGCCGTCATCGAGGCGTCCACCCAGGCCGGTGCCCGCCAGGTCCACATCATCGAGGAGCCCATGGCCGCCGCCATCGGCTCGGGCCTGCCCGTCCACGAGGCCACCGGCAACATGGTCGTGGACATCGGCGGCGGCACCACCGAGGTCGCCGTCATCTCGCTCGGAGGAATCGTCACGGCACAGTCGATCCGGGTCGCGGGCGACGAGCTGGACAGCTCGATCATCCAGCACATCAAGAAGGAGTACTCCCTCCTGCTCGGCGAGCGCACCGCCGAACAGATCAAGATCACGATCGGCTCGGCGTTCGACCTCGAGAAGGAAGAGCACACCGAGATCCGCGGCCGCGACCTCGTCTCCGGTCTGCCCAAGACCGTGGTGATCTCCGCCGCCGAGGTCCGCAAGGCCATCGAGGAGCCGGTCAACGCCATCGTCGACGCCGTGAAGACGACGCTCGACAAGTGCCCGCCCGAGCTCTCCGGCGACGTCATGGACCGCGGCATCGTCCTCACCGGCGGCGGCGCCCTGCTGCGCGGCCTCGACGAGCGCCTGCGCCGCGAGACCGGCATGCCGATCCACATCGCCGAGGACCCGCTCGACTCCGTCGCGCTCGGAGCGGGCAAGTGCGTCGAGGAGTTCGAGGCGCTCCAGCAGGTACTGGACGCCCAGCCCCGCCGATGAGCCGTCTCAACGAATCCGCCGTACGAGGCCTGCCGTCTCGTGCGGCGGATCGTTGATATACAGACACGAGAATTCCGACGAGGAAGGCACGGCCGCCGCACGTGAGGGACACACGAGAGAGCCGGCTGCTCCTGGTGCTGCTGATCGCCATCGCATTCGCCCTGATTACGGTGGACATCCGCGGCGGCGAGGAGTCGCCGGTCGACGGCGCCAGGCGGGCCGCCGCCACCGTCTTCGGGCCAGTGGAGAACGGGGTCGCCACAGCGGTCGATCCGATCGGCAACGCCATCGGGGCCGTCCGGGATTCCGGTGAGCGGCACGACCGCCTCGCCGTCCTCGAGCGCGAGAACGCCGTGCTCAAGCAGAAACTCGGCAGCGACGACCGCAACCGCAACCGCGCACGCGCACTCGACAAGATGCTCAAGACGGCCGGCGCCGGCCAGTACGGCATCAAGGGCGCCGAAGTCATCGCGATAGGAGCGGCCCAGGGATTCTCCTGGACCGTCACCATCGACGTCGGCAGCAATGACGGCATCGAGCGCGACATGACCGTGCTCAACGGCGACGGACTCGTCGGCCGCGTCACCACCGTCGGCCCGGACGCCGCGACCGTCCTGCTCGCCAACGACCCCGACTTCACCGTCGGCACCCGCCTGGAGAAGACCGACGAACTCGGCTTCGCCAACGGCCAGGGCGACCGCCCGCTGCGCGTGCAGATGCTCAACGGCAAGGCCAAGGTGAAGGCGGGCGACCGTCTCGTGACCTTCGGCTCGCAGGCCGACAAGCCGTTCGTACCGGGCGTCCCGGTCGGACGGGTCACCCGTGTCGACCCCTCCGGCGGCGACCTCACCCGCACCGTCTACGTCCGCCCGTACGTCGGCTTCACCAAGCTCGACATCGTCGGCGTCGTCGTCGAGGCCCCGCGCAAGGACCCGCGCGACATGGTCCTGCCGCCCAAGCCCGCCGGACCCAAGCCCACCCCCACGGTGACCGTCACGGTCACCCCCTCGGCGCCCCCCGCCGACGGCACCGTTCCCGCCGACGGCACCCCGTAGGAGCTGAACCCCATGCGCTTCAACCGGATGCTGCTCTCCACCGCCCTGGTGGTCGTCGCCCTGGTCGTCCAGGTCAGCGTTCTCGCCAGGCTCCAACTCCCCGGCGCCGTACCGGACCTGATGCTCCTCACCGTGCTGGGGTTCGCCTTCGTGTACGGCAGCACCAGCGGCGCCCTCATCGGTTTCGGCGCGGGCCTCCTCGCCGACCTCGCCCCGCCCGCCGACCACGCCGCGGGCCGCTACGCGCTCGTCCTGTGCGTCATCGGCTACCTCGCCGGTCTCGCCAAGCCGGAGAACGGCCAGCTCAGGTCCGCGACGGCCCCGATGCTCGCGGTCGTCGTCGCCGCCGTGGGCTCCACCCTCCTGTACGCCGGAGTGGGCGCCCTGGTCGGCGACACCGCCGCCCGCCACGTGGGCCTCGTGAACCTGCTGTTCACCTCCGCGCTCTACGACCTGCTGCTCGCCCCCTTCGTCGTACCGGTCGTCATGTGGCTGGCCAGACGCGCCGAGAACGATCCGCTCGCCGACAGCCAGAGCGGCAGCAACGGCGCCGACGTGTCCACCGGCTGGCTCGCCTCCGGCACCGGCCTGCGCATCGGCGACCAGCGCGGGGGACTGAGGGTCAAGGCCGCTCGCTCGCGGGCGGCGAGGGCCGGACGCATCAAGGGGGTCAAGCGCCTGTGACCGCTCGCTCCGAGCACTTCGGCTTCGAGGACTTCGGCTTCGAGGAGGGGACCGCCGCATGAGCAACATTCCCGAGACCGGGCGGACCCCCAGGGTCCGGATCCGGCTCGTCGTCATTCAGGTCCTCGTCTTCTCCCTCCTGCTCACCCTCGGCGGCCGCCTCTGGTACCTCCAGATCCGCAACGGCGACGAGTACACCGCCGAAGCCGCCGGCAACGGCGTCCAGCAGGTCGTCCAGCCCGCCGTCCGCGGCTCGATCCTCGACGCCCGCGGCGTGCCGCTCGCCGACAACGAGACCCGCCTCGTCGTCTCCGCCAACCGCACCGACCTGATGAAGATGAAGGACGACGGCAAGGCCGTACTGGCCCGCCTCGCCGACGTACTCGGCATGACGCCCAAGGAAGTCGCCGACAAGGTCAGGCTCTGCGACTCCGAGACCCCCCAGCCCTGCTGGAACGGCTCGCCCTACCAGCCGATCCCCGTCACCGACGAGGCCACCACCAAGCAGGCCCTCCAGATCCGCGAGCGCGCCGAGGACTTCCCCGGCATCACGGCGGAGCCCGCCGCCGTACGCCGCTACCCCGCCCCGGGCAAGGCCAGGACCGCCCAGGTGCTCGGCTACCTCTCGCCCGTCACCGACGAGGAGATCGAGAAGGCCAAGGACGGCCCGTCGCCGTACCTGCGCTCCGACATGGTCGGCCGCTCCGGACTGGAGCGTACGTACGACAAGGAACTGCGCGGCAAGGCGGGCGTCACCCGCTACGAGGTCGACAACCTCGGCCGCGTCATGGGCGAGGCGGAGAACGACCCGACGGTGCCCGGCTCCAACGTCGTCACCTCCATCGACGCCCGGGTCCAGTCCGTCGCCGAGTACGAGCTCCACCAGGCGATGAAAACCGTCCGCAAGGAGACCGACAAGATCACCGGCCGCCCGTACGAGGCCGACGCGGGCGCCGTCGTCGTCATGGAGTCCAAGACCGGCCGCGTCGTCGCGATGGCCTCCCAGCCCGACTACGACCCCAACGCCTGGATCGGCGGCATCTCCGGCAAGGAGTACGCCCGGCTCACCGACAAGAACTCCAACTACCCGCTGCTCAACCGGGCCATCCAGGGCCAGGCACCCGCCGGCTCCGTCTTCAAGGTGGTGTCGGCGAGCGCGGCCGTGCGGGCCGGCCACCCCTTCAACGACCTCTACAACTGCAGCAGCTCCTACAGCATGGGCAACCGGAGCTTCGCGAACTTCGAGTCCAAGGGGCACGGCCCCATCACCCTCGGCGACGCCCTCAAGTACTCCTGCAACACCGTCTTCTACCGTCTCGGCCACGAGGAGTGGCAGCGCGACGGCGGCATCAAGCCGAAGAAGGGCACCCACGACTGGTTCTACCGGACCGCCCATGACTTCGGATTCGGCTCCGAGACCGGCATCGACCTGCCGAACGAGGTCAAGGGCCGCATCCCCGACCGCCAGTGGAAGCAGGCCTTCTGGAAAGCCAACAAGGACGCCTGGTGCAAGCAGGGCAAGAAGGGCGGCAGCTACGTCGAGCAGATCGCCTACGAGAGCTGTCTCGAAGGCAACCAGCTGAAGGCCTTCGACAGCATCAACTTCGCCATCGGCCAGGGTGACGTCCTCATCACCCCCATCCAGCTGGCCACCGCCTACGCCGCCATCAGCAACGGCGGCACCCTCTACAACCCCACCCTCGGCAAGGCCGTGATCAGCCCCGACGGCAAGAAGATCGAGGAGATCAAGCCCAGGGCCCACGGCAAGCTGCCGGTCGACGCCGAAACCGTTCGGGACCTCGACAAGGGCCTGCGCTCCGTCGTCGAGCCCGGCGGCACCGCCGCCTGGCGATTCGGCGGCTGGCCGCAGGACAAGATCCCGATGCGGGCCAAGACGGGCACCGCCCAGGTCTACGGCAAGCAGACCACCTCGTGGTTCGCGACCTACACCGACGACTACACGATCGTCATGACGATCTCCCAGGGCGGTACGGGCTCCGGCGCCTCCGGTCCCGCCGTACGCAACATCTACGACGCCCTCTACGGCGTCAGCGACGACGGCGACATCGACCCGAAGAAGGCCCTGCTGCCCAAGCCGCAGAAGGAGCTTCCGAAGGTCGGTGCGGACGGCACCATCAACGCCCCGGACATCAGGCCGTACGTGCCCGAGAAGCCCAAGGACCCGGCGGCGGACCAGCAGATCGCGATCGGCAGGAGGGACTGATGGCCGCCCCGCACGGTTTCTCCGTCCAGCGGTACGCCCCCGAGCGCGGCACCCTCGCCAAGCTCACCGCCCGCGACTCCGTGCTGCGCCGGCTCGACTGGCCGCTGCTCTGGGCGTCGCTCGCGCTGTCCGTCATCGGCGCGCTGCTCGTCTGGTCCGCGACCCGTACCCGCGACCAGCTCAACCAGGGCGACCCGGAGTACTTCCTCTGGCGCCACGTCCTCAACACCGGCATCGGCATCGTCCTGATGATCGGCACGATCTGGCTGGGGCACCGCACCCTGCGCGGCGCGGTCCCCGTCCTCTACGGACTGTCCGTCGTGCTGGTGCTCGCCGTACTCACCCCGCTCGGCGCGACCGTCAACGGCGCGCACGCGTGGATCGTGCTCGGCGGCGGATTCTCCCTCCAGCCGTCCGAGTTCACCAAGATCACGATAATCCTGGTCATGGCCATGCTGCTCGCCGCCCGCGTCGACGCGGGCGACCAGGAGCACCCCGACCACATCACCGTCGTCAAGGCGCTGTGCCTCGCCGTCGTACCGATCGTCGTCATCATGCTGATGCCCGACCTCGGCTCGGTCATGGTCATAGCGGTGATCATCCTCGGCGTGCTGCTCACCTCAGGGGCCTCCAACCGCTGGGTCTTCGGCCTGATCGGGACGGGCGCCGCCGGAGCCGTCGTCGTCTGGCAGATCGGCCTGCTCGACGAGTACCAGATCAACCGCTTCGCCGCGTTCGCCAACCCCGAACTCGACCCGGCGGGCGTCGGCTACAACACCAACCAGGCACGCATCGCGATCGGCTCCGGCGGCCTCACCGGCACCGGCCTCTTCAAGGGCAGCCAGACCACGGGACAGTTCGTACCCGAGCAGCAGACCGACTTCGTCTTCACGGTGGCGGGCGAAGAACTCGGCTTCCTGGGCGCGGGCCTGATCCTCCTCCTCCTCGGCGTGGTGCTCTGGCGCGCCTGCCGCATCGCACGCGAGACGACCGAGCTGTACGGCACGATCGTCGCCGGCGGCATCATCGCCTGGTTCGCCTTCCAGTCCTTCGAGAACATCGGCATGACGCTCGGCATCATGCCGGTGGCGGGACTGCCGCTGCCGTTCGTCTCGTACGGCGGATCGTCGATGTTCGCGGTCTGGGTGGCGATCGGACTGCTCCAGTCGATCAGAGTGCAGCGGCCCATAACGGCATAGCGACACAACGGCATAGCGACACAGCGGCTGCCCGGAAGCCCTTTCGCGTCTACATTCGATTCATGGCGGACACCAAGCGCGAGACCGAGCGGAAGTACGAAGCCACCGGCGAGACCCGGCTGCCCGACCTGACCGAGGTGGCCGGGGTCTCGTCCGTGGAGGACAGAGGCGTCATGGAACTCGACGCCGTCTACTACGACACGGACGACCTGAGGCTCGCCGCCGACTCCGTCACCCTGCGCCGCCGCACCGGCGGCGACGACGCCGGCTGGCACCTCAAACTGCCGGTCTCCCCGGGCGTGCGCGACGAGATCCGCGCCCCGCTGGCCGCGACCGTCCCGGACTCACTGGCGGCGCTGGTCCGCTCCCGGACCCGCGGCGACCTGCTCACCCCCCTCATACGGCTCCGCTCCTCGCGCGACGTCCGCCACCTCGTCGGCGCGCGGGGCGAACTGCTCGCCGAGGTGAGCGTCGACTCGGTCACCGCCGAACGGGTCGGAGCGCACGGCGCCACGGCGCACTGGACGGAGATCGAGGTCGAACTCGCCGACGACGGCGACCCGGCCTTCCTCGACGCCGTCGGGAAGAGGCTCCGCGCGGCCGGCCTGCGCCCCGCCGCGTGGGCGTCCAAACTGGCCAGGGGGCTGGCGGACACGCAGCCGTCACAGCCGCGGAAAGAACCGAAGAGGCCGAAGAAGCCGAAGAAGGCCAAGCAGCCGAACAAGACCAAGCAGCCGAACAAGGCGGAGAAGGCCAAGCAGTCCGCCTCCCCCGCCCCCACCGCGGGCGACCACGTCCTGACGCACCTCCGGCAGCAGTACGACGTGCTCGTCGCCCACGACCCGGCGGTCCGGCGCGACCTGCCCGACGCCGTGCACCAGATGCGCGTCGCCACCCGCCGCCTGCGCAGTACCTTCCGCACCTACCGCAAGGTCCTGGACCGGACGGTCACCGACCCGATCGCCGGAGAGCTCAAGTGGCTGGCGCGGGAGCTCGGCGCGGACCGCGACCAGGAGGTCCTCGGCCACCGCCTCCAGAGCCGCATCGCCGCTCTTCCCCAGCCGCTCGTCCTCGGCCCGGTCGACGCCCGCCTGCGCATCTGGTCCGTACCCCGCCACCACGGTTCCCGCCACGAGGTCATCGCCGTACTCGACAGCGAGCGGTACCTGGGCCTCCTCACCGCCCTGCACGTCCTGCTGGCCGATCCGCCCCTGCTCTCCGCCGCGTCCCGGCCGGCCGCGAAGGTCCTCTCCAAGGCGGTCCGCAAGGACTACACCCGCCTCGCCGCCCGCATGGAGCACGCACTGGCCCTCCCGCCCGGCGAGGACCGCGACCTGGCCCTGCACAACGCCCGCAAGGCGGCCAAGCGCACCCGCTACGCCGCCGACGCCGCCGCGCCCGCCCTGGGCAAACCCGCCAAGCGCTTCGCGAAGCGCGTGAAGGCGGCCCAGTCCCTCCTCGGCGACCACCACGACAGCGTCGTGTCCCGCGGCACCCTGCGCGAGCTGGCGGTCCAGGCCCACGCGGCGGGGGAGACCGCCTTCACCTGGGGCCTGCTGTACGGCCGGGAGGAGGCAGCCGCGCAGGCACGGGAGCGGGAGCTGCCGCAGGCGTGGGCGAAGGCTTCCAGGCCGAGACTGCGGGCGGCTCTGGGCCACTGAGGGCCGGGGTACGCTTGACAGTCGTCCCCCAGCCAGCTCAGGAAAGTTCTCGATGTCTGTCGATTCGGTCTTCCCACAGCTCGAAGCTCTGCTCCCGCATGTGCAGAAGCCCATCCAGTACGTCGGCGGTGAACTCAACTCCACCGTCAAGCCGTGGGACTCCTGCGATGTCCGCTGGGCGCTCATGTACCCGGACGCGTACGAGGTGGGCCTGCCCAACCAGGGCGTCATGATCCTCTACGAGGTACTGAACGAGCGCGAGGGGGTCCTGGCCGAGCGCACCTACAGCGTGTGGCCGGACCTCGAAGCGCTCATGCGCGAACACGGTGTGCCGCAGTTCACGGTGGACGCGCACCGCCCCGTCAAGGCGTTCGACGTCTTCGGACTGAGCTTCTCCACCGAGCTCGGCTACACCAACATGCTCACCGCCCTGGACCTGGCGGGCATTCCGCTGGAGTCCAAGGACCGCACCCTCGACGACCCGATCGTCCTCGCGGGCGGACACGCCGCCTTCAACCCCGAGCCGATCGCGGACTTCATCGACTGCGCGGTGATCGGCGACGGCGAGCAGGCCGTCCTGGAGATCACCGAGATCATCCGCGCCTGGAAGGCCGAGGGCCGGCCCGGCGGGCGGGACGAGGTGCTGCTGCGGCTGAGCAGGACCGGCGGCGTGTACGTCCCGCGCTTCTACGACGTCGAGTACCTGCCCGACGGCCGTATCGCCCGCGTCGTCCCCAACCGCTCCGGCGTGCCGTGGCGCGTGTCCAAGCACACCGTCATGGACCTCGACGAGTGGCCGTACCCCAAGCAGCCCCTCGTACCCCTCGCCGAGACCGTCCACGAGCGGATGTCCGTCGAGATCTTCCGCGGCTGCACCCGCGGCTGCCGTTTCTGCCAGGCCGGCATGATCACGCGCCCCGTGCGGGAGCGAAGCATCACCGGCATCGGCGACATGGTGGAGAAGGGCCTCAAGGCGACCGGTTTCGAAGAGGTGGGCCTGCTCTCCCTCTCCTCCGCGGACCACACCGAGATCGCTGACGTCGCCAAGGGCCTCGCCGACCGGTACGAGGAAGACAAGATCGGTCTGTCGCTGCCGTCGACCCGCGTGGACGCGTTCAACATCGACCTCGCCAACGAGCTGACCAGGAACGGCCGCCGGTCCGGCCTGACCTTCGCCCCCGAGGGCGGCTCGGAGCGCATCCGCAAGGTCATCAACAAGATGGTCTCCGAAGAGGACCTGATCCGGACGGTCTCGACGGCGTACGGCAACGGCTGGCGCCAGGTGAAGCTGTACTTCATGTGCGGCCTGCCCACCGAGACCGACGAGGACGTCCTCCAGATCGGCGACATGGCCGTCAAGGTCATCGCCGAGGGCCGCAAGGTCTCCGGCCAGAACGACATCCGCTGCACCGTCTCCATCGGCGGGTTCGTGCCCAAGCCGCACACCCCCTTCCAGTGGGCGCCGCAGCTCTCCGCCGAGGAGACGGACGCCCGCCTGGAGAAGCTGCGCGACAAGATCCGCGGCGACAAGAAGTACGGCCGTTCCATCGGCTTCCGCTACCACGACGGCAAGCCCGGCATCGTCGAGGGCCTCCTCTCGCGCGGCGACCGGCGCATCGGCTCCGTCATCCGGGCCGTCTACGAGGGCGGCGGCCGCTTCGACGGCTGGCGCGAGTACTTCTCGTACGACCGCTGGATGGACGCCGCGGCGAAGACGCTGCCCGGCTTCGGCGTGGACGTCGACTGGTACACGACGCGTGAGCGTACGTACGAGGAGGTCCTGCCCTGGGACCACCTGGACTCCGGTCTCGACAAGGACTGGCTCTGGGAGGACTGGCAGGACGCGCTCGACGAGACCGAGGTCGAGGACTGCCGCTGGACCCCGTGCTTCGACTGCGGCGTCTGTCCGCAGATGGACACGCAGATCCAGATCGGCCCGACGGGCAAGAAGCTCCTGCCGCTGACGGTCGTCAAGTAACCAGGTGAGCCCGCGAACACGGCCTGGAGTCCGTTCCGCTGACGTGTGACCGCGACAACACCGGCTCGCGGAAGGTCATCGAGGCGAACGGCGGCGTCTTCGAGGACGAGCGCGAAGGCATGCCCCGATTCTGGATCCGGACGGCGGGCTGAGGCGTCTTCATGGGCATGGACTTCGAGAAGCAGCCGCAGCCGCCCGCGCCCCGGCGCGAGGCACCACGGGCGGAGGGCTGTCTGACTGCCGCCATCAGGATCCCGGTGCGCGTCGTCGTGCTGGTCCTGGTCGTCCCGGTGCGGATGGTGTGGGACCTGCTCGCCGTCTGCGGGAAGGCGGTCGGCCGCGCGCTCGCCGCGGTCTTCCGGCTGCTGGTCGCCGCACCGCTGGTGTGGCTGTACGGGAACGTCCTCGCCCCCGTCGCGAAGGCGCTCGGGTACGTCGCCCACGCCGTGTTGATCATGCCGTGGGTGCTGCTGTGGAAGTACGTCGTGGTGCCCGTCGTCCGGTACGGGATCGTCGTGCCGGCGGTGTGGCTGTACCGCCGGGTGCTGGCCCCGGCCGGGCGTGGACTGGCCTGGCTGGGGCGCACGGTGGGGCATGCGGTCGCTGCCGCCGCGCGCGCCGTGGGCACGGCGGTGGCGTGGGCGGCCCGGATGCTCGCCGTGGTGCCGCTGGTGTGGCTGTACACGCACGTCCTCACGCCGGCCGGACGCGGGCTCTCCTGGCTGGGCAGGGTGGTGCTCGAGTCGGTGGCGCTGTGGGAGTACGTTCTCGTGCCGCTGGCCCGGGGCGTCGTCTGGCTGGCCGCCGGCCTCTGGCGCGCGGTGGCCTGGTGCGTGATGACCGTCCTGGTCGCGCCCGTCGCGTGGCTGTGGCGCGCGGTGCTGGTCCCCGTCGGGCGCGAGACCGCCGCCGCGTTCGGGCACGCCTGGCGCATCGCCGGGTACATCTCCCGGGCCGTGGGGCGCGCGCTGAAGTGGCTCGGGTGGAACCTGGTGGGGCGGCCGGTGCGCTGGGTGTGGCTCAGCGTGTGCGCGCCGGTGGGGCACTGGGTGCGCGACACCCTCTGGGCGCCGGTGCGGCGGGCGGCCGTCGAAGCGGGCCGGGCGGCGCGCGAGGCGCTGCGCAGCGCGCGGGAGACGGTGCGCCAGGCGCGGCGCGACGCGTGGCGCGCGCTCGTCGGAGGACCCGCGGACACCTGGCCGGCCGGGCACCCGGCCGAGGCCGTGGAACCGGTGCGGGCTCCTGCGCGTACTCTGGGTAGTAAGACGACTGCCCCCAGCGCGGCACCCGCGTCCGAGACCTCCCTGCTTGGCGGAAACCCGGCCGAGCGGGGATGAGCCGGCCGCCGGGACGCGAGGGGACGGACCCCCACGCCGGAGGGTGACGCGCGGACAGCGCGCCGCCCCGCACGAGGAGAAGAACCACTGGGCAAGCGACAGCCCGAAGGCCCGCCGCCCGCACCGGCGGTGCAGCGCATCCGACTGCGCTACACCAAGCGCGGCCGCCTCCGGTTCACCAGCCACCGTGACTTCCAGCGCGCTTTCGAGCGGGCGCTGCGCCGTGCCGACGTACCCATGGCGTACTCGGCCGGCTTCACCCCGCACCCGAAGGTCTCGTACGCCAATGCCGCACCCACCGGCACGGGCAGCGAGGCCGAGTACCTGGAGATCGCACTGACCGCCGCGCGCGACGTGGACGAGCTGCGCGAGCTGCTCGACGAGTCGCTGCCGGACGGGCTCGACATCACGGACGCGGTCGAGGCGCGTACGTCGGGTCTCGCCGACCGGCTGCAGGCATCCGTGTGGGAGATGCGCCTCGACGGTGTCGCTCCCGAAGACGCGGAGAAGGCCGTCGGGTCCTTCCTCGCGGCCGGGAGCGTCGAGGTCCAGCGCCGTACCAAGAACGGCATGCGGTCCTTCGACGCACGCAGTGCCGTCGTGGATCTGCAGGCAGTTTGTCCGCCGTCCGATAGGCCGGGGGACGGGCCCTGTGCGATACTGCGGCTGGTTGTTCGGCATGCGACACCCGCCGTACGACCCGACGACGTCCTGTCCGGTCTCCGAGCTGTGGCCGACCTGGCGCCGCCGGTCCCCGCAGCGGTGACCAGGCTGGCGCAGGGGCTCTTCGACGAGGAGTCCGGCACGGTGACCGACCCGCTCGCGCCCGACCGCGAGGCAGTCACGGCCGCCCCACCCAAGGCCGCCGGACTGACCGCCGCGACGGCGCCGGAAGGTGCAGGTTCCGCGTAGGGCGGTCGTTGCAGCGCAGCCCTGGCACTCGGGAGCCACCTGGGTCGGGCCGCGCACTGACCAGAAGACTTTCGCCAGGCCGTACGCATACCGCGTACGGAACCGGCGAGCTAGACAACAGCTCCCGTGCGGCGCCCGCGCCCCGGACGGCGGTACCGCGCTCATCGCGTGGACCGGACCGGACCGGAATCAGGCGTGGCGCCCGGGAGCGTGACGGGAGAACCGCCCGCATGCTCGAGCCGAACGATTCCACCGAGCCCTCGGCAGGTACCGCGCGTACCGCCGGGGAGACCGACGACAACCACTCGCCCAGCGGCACGCTGCCGCCGCGCCGCCGGCGCCGCGCGGCCTCGCGCCCTGCCGGTCCCCCGGCCGGGGGCGCGAAGGCCGTAGTGACCGCCGAAACCGTAGAGGCCGCGGCTCCGGCCATACCGGCCGGAGAGGGCGCCGTGAGCGAGCCCGCAGAGAGCACAGAGTCCGTACAGTCCGCGGCGGAGAGCGCCGAGGCCGCGCCGCCGGCCCGTACGCGCCGCCGTGCCACCCGCAAGGCGACCGCGCCCGCCGGTGCCCCGAAGCCCGCCGAGGCGGAGGAGGCACCCGCGGCTGCCGCCGAGGAGCCCGCCGTCGTGGACGAGGCCGCGCCGCCGGCCCGTACGCGCCGCCGTGCCACCCGCAAGGCGACGGCTCCCGCCGGTGCGCCGAAGAGCGCGGACACGGCTGCCGCCGAGGTCGAGGCCGCCGCCGCGTCCGAGCCCGTCGCGCAGGCCGAGCCCGTACAGCCCGTACAGCCCGCGGAGAGTGCCGAGGCCGCGCCGCCGGCCCGTACGCGCCGCCGTGCCACCCGCAAGGCGACGGCTCCCGCCGGTGCCCCGAAGAGCGCCGGGGCGGAGGCCCCGGTCGAGGCCGAGGCGCCCGAGGCCGCTGTGGAGGCGCCCGCGGCTCCTGCCGCTGCCGCCCCTGCCGTTCCTGCCGCCGACGAGGCCGCCGACGAGGCGCCGCGTGGGCGTGGCCGTCGCCGGGCGACCCGTAAGGCGACCGCGCCCGCCGGTGCGCCGAAGACCGAGCCGGAGACCGAGCCGAAGGCCGAAGAGGCCCCCGCCGAGGAGCCCGCCCCGGCGGAGCCCGTGGCGGCCGAGGCCGAAGAGGCGCCGCGTGGGCGCACGCCGCGCCGTCGTGGTGGCCGCAAGGCCGCCGACGAGGCCGCTGCCGCCGAGGGCGCCGCGCCGAAGGCGGAGGCCGCCGCGCCGAAGCCCGCGGCCGAGGAGCCGTCGCGTTCGCGCCGCCGGGTCTCGCGTCCCGCTGTCGCCGTGTTCCAGGCGCCGGTCTTCACCGAGCCGATGTTCCAGACCCCCGAGACGGCCGCGGCTGCCGCTGCCGCCCGGATGACGGAGCCGGACTTCATCGAGGACGTGGAAGAGGACGAGGAGGAGCTGGAGACGGTCGTCGAGACGCCTCCCGCGCCGCAGGCCGCCCCGCAGCGGGGCCGCCGTCGCCGCCGCCGCGGTGAGCCCGCCGAGGACGAGCGCGCGGAGCGCGTCGAGCGTGTCGTGGAGACCGCGCCCGCCCCGGAGGAGCCCGCCGAGCTCGTCGAGGAGGAGCGGGACGAGGAGGACACCGCGCACGACGACTCCGACGAGGCCGAGGACCGCAGGGCGCGCCGCCGTCGCCGCGGTGGCCGTCGCCGTCGCCGGGGCGAGCCCGTCGACGCGGACGAGTCCGAGGAGCCGGACGCGTCCGACGAGGACACCGACGAGGACGCCGACGAGGCCGACGAGGACGAAGCCGACCAGTCGGGCGCGGGTTCCGCCTCCAGCCGTCGTCGTCGCCGCCGTCGCCGCCGCAGCGGTGACGCGGGCCCGGAGGCCGAGGCCAACGGCGTCGACGACCCGGAGCGTACGGTCGTCAAGGTCCGTGAGCCGCGCAAGAAGGAAGCGGAGCGCGAGCCGGGCACCGGCTTCGACGAGGTCCAGTCCATCAAGGGCTCGACCCGTATGGAGGCGAAGAAGCAGCGTCGCCGCGAGGGCCGGGAGCAGGGCCGCCGTCGCGTCCCGATCATCACCGAGGCCGAGTTCCTGGCGCGCCGCGAGGCCGTCGAGCGCGTGATGGTCGTCCGTCAGCACGGCGACCGCACCCAGATCGGTGTGCTCGAGGACAACATCCTCGTCGAGCACTACGTCAACAAGGAGCAGTCGACCTCGTACGTCGGCAACGTCTACCTGGGCAAGGTCCAGAACGTGCTGCCGTCGATGGAGGCCGCCTTCGTCGACATCGGCAAGGGCCGCAACGCCGTCCTGTACGCGGGCGAGGTGAACTTCGACGCGCTGGGCATGGGCCACGGCCCCCGCCGCATCGAGTCCGCCCTCAAGTCCGGCCAGTCGGTCCTCGTGCAGGTCACGAAGGACCCGATCGGCCACAAGGGCGCCCGCCTCACCAGCCAGGTCTCGCTGCCCGGCCGCTACCTGGTCTACGTGCCCGAGGGCTCGATGACCGGCATCAGCCGCAAGCTGCCCGACACCGAGCGCTCGCGTCTGAAGACCATCCTCAAGAAGATCGTCCCCGAGGACGCGGGCGTCATCGTGCGCACCGCCGCCGAGGGCGCGAGCGAGGACGAGCTGCGCCGCGACGTCGAGCGTCTGCAGCAGCAGTGGGAAGACATCGTCAAGAAGTCGAAGAGCAGCGGCGCGACCAGCGGTCCGACCCTGCTCTACGGCGAGCCGGACATGACCGTCCGCGTCGTGCGCGACATCTTCAACGAGGACTTCTCGAAGGTCATCGTCAGCGGTGACGACGCGTGGCAGACCATCCACGGTTACGTCTCGCACGTCGCCCCGGACCTGGCGGACCGGCTGTCGCGCTGGACGTCGGAGGTCGACGTCTTCGCGACGTACCGGATCGACGAGCAGCTGATGAAGGCGCTGGACCGCAAGGTCTACCTGCCGAGCGGCGGTTCGCTGGTCATCGACAAGACCGAGGCGATGATCGTCGTCGACGTCAACACCGGCAAGTTCACCGGTCAGGGCGGCAACCTCGAGGAGACCGTCACCAGGAACAACCTGGAGGCGGCCGAGGAGATCGTCCGTCAGCTGCGCCTGCGCGACCTGGGCGGCATCGTCGTCATCGACTTCATCGACATGGTCCTGGAGTCCAACCGCGACCTGGTGCTGCGGCGCCTGCTGGAGTGCCTGGGACGCGACCGTACGAAGCACCAGGTCGCCGAGGTCACCTCGCTCGGCCTGGTCCAGATGACGCGCAAGCGGGTGGGCCAGGGTCTGCTGGAGTCCTTCTCCGAGACCTGCGTCCACTGCAACGGGCGCGGAGTGATCGTGCACATGGAGCAGCCGGCCGCCGCCGGCAACGGTGGTGGCGGCAAGCGTTCCAAGAAGCGCGGCCGCGGTGGTGCGGAGCTCGATCACGAGCACGCGGAGCTGCCGGAGACCGAGGTCGAGACCGAGACCGAGGCCGAGCTCGCCGCCGAGGTCGCCGCGCCGACGGCGCTCCCCGAGCCGGAGTTCGTGCCGGACGAGGAGCTGTACAGCAGCCCCGCGGAGGCCGAGGCGGCCGCCGGCCGTGGCCGCAGCCGCCGTCGCGCCTCCCGCAAGGCGACGGCTCCGGCCGGTGCGCCGAAGGCGGCGGAGCCGGTGTACGTCCCCGAGCCGGAGCCTGCTCCGGAGCCCGAGGCCGTGGTGGAGCCCGAGCCCGAGCCGGTGATCGAGGCCGCGCCCGAGCCCGTGGCGCAGGAGGCCGCCCCGGCCCGTACGCGGCGTCGTGCGACGCGCAAGGCGACGGCTCCGGCCGGTGCGCCGAAGGCGGCGGAGCCGGTGTACGTCCCCGAGCCGGAGCCCGCTCCGGAGCCCGAGGCCGTGGTGGAGCCCGAGCCGGTGATCGAGGCCGCGCCCGAGCCCGTGGCGCAGGAGGCCGCCCCGGCCCGTACGCGCCGTCGTGCGTCCCGCAAGGCGACGGCTCCGGCCGGTGCGCCCAAGAGTGCCGACGCGCCGGCGGCCGAGGCGGTCCAGGTCGTCACCCCGGCCCCCGCGGCCGAGGAGCCGAAGGCCGCGGAGCCGGTGGCCGGGTCCCCGGCCGAGCAGCCCGCGGTCGAGGAGCCGGCAGCGGCGGCTCCGCCGCGTGCGCGCCGTCGTGCGACCCGCAAGGCGTCCGCGCCGGCGGGATCGCCCAAGGGCGCGGAGGAGGCGGCCGTGCTGGTCGTCGAGACGCCGGTGACGGACAAGAGCGCCGCCGCCGAGCCGGCCACCGAGCCCGAGCCCGCCGAGGCTCCGGCCAAGAAGGCGACGCGCAAGGCCGCCGCGAAGAAGGCCCCCGCGAAGAAGGCGACCGCCGCCAAGAAGACGGCCGCCAAGAAGACCGCGGCCAAGAAGACGACGGCCAAGAAGGCGTCGGCTTCGAAGAAGACCGCGGCGGCGGAGCAGCCGTCGCAGTCGGCGGTCTCCACCCCGGCCGAGGACTGACCTTCGGGCAGTACCTCATGCAGTGACAGCTCTGTGGGCCGTCCCGGACATTCACCGTCCGGGACGGCCCACACTGCTGCCCGCCCCCTGGAGTGACGTACGCGACGCCTGTGTGTCCAGGAGGTCCATGCAACCTTCGGGGACCCCGGAGAGTCTTGGAGGAGATCTCTTTCCCTGGAGTTCATCTCCGGTTTTTCTTGAAAGGCCCGTCACCCATGGCGTCCACCCCCGCAGGCACCGGCATAGTCCCCGAGCAGTTGAACCGGAGCATGAAGTACTTTCCGGAGGCCTCGGAGGAAGACCGTGCCGAATTCCTCGCCGCGGCGAAGGAGTTCGTGGCGCAGGCCGGTCCGAAGAAGGTGGCGAAGCTGCCCCCGATCGGCCGCATCCAGTGGCAACTGGCCGCCGGGGGACGTGCGGACGAGCTGGTCGAGGTCCTGCGGTACGACCGCGAGAACCCGGGTGTCTACCAGGTCAAGGGCCTCAGGCGGGCCCGCGTCGAACTGCCGGGGGTGGAGCTGGGCGCGCTGCCGCCCCTGGTGAAGAACCTCAGGCGCAGTGAGCTGCCGGTGCGCAGCAGGCTGACCGACATGGAGTGGCGGGACGGCCGTCTGGTGCTGCGTGGCTACGCGTACGTGCCCAATGCCCCGGCGGCGACGGGAAAGCGTTCCGTCCGTATCGCCGGGCTGCGCAGGGAGGGCGGTGGCGGCAGCGTCCCGCTCAAGCCGAGGACCGTCCTGGAGCCGAAGGCGACCAGATCGGCGCCGGGCGCTCTGCACTCGTACGACTGGTCGGGCTTCGAGATCATGATCGACCCGAGGCGGCTGCGTTCCCGCGGTCGCTGGCAGTCCGGCACCTGGTTCCTGGGCATCGGCATACCGAGGCCCGGCGGTCTCTCCGTCGGGCGGGTGTACAAGAACGACGCGGGCCGCGGCGGGCACAGCCAGGCCCGGGTCGTCGAGAGCGGTGTGCGGGTCGTCGCGGGCTTCGAGGAGGACTGCTTCCGGCTCACCGTGGACGTGGTGCCGGCCGAGATCGAGGCGCACGAGGCCGTACGGGACGGCGTGGAGGTGACGGTGCGCTCCTGCCCGAAGACCACGGAGGGCAGGGCCCCCGTGGAGCTCCGGGTCGACCACCCCGGCTCCAGGACGGCCGCCCGGTACCCCCTGGAGAGCCGGGAGGGACGTTACGGCGACGGCTGGTCCAGGAGCGCGGCGTACGTCCCCTTCGCGGACCTGCCCGTCGACGGGGTGCGGCCCAAGAAGGTGCAGAACTCCCGCGTCAGCATCGTGTTCGCGGACGGCACCTCCCGCCGCGCCACGGTCGCCCAGAGCCTGCGGACCGGTACGTACCAGCTGTCCGGCGGCCGGGAGGTGGCCGCCCACACGGACGGGGCGGGTACCTTCTTCCTCCAGACCAGGGTCGTCCAGCCGGTCGTCGACCGGATGCGCTGGACGGCGCAGGGAGAGCTCTCCCTCCAGGGCACGTACCTCGGCCCGGAGGAGCCGCTGCGGCTCGTCCTCCGGCACGGGACCCGGCACGAGGAGAAGGTGCTGCCGGTCGAGGTCGCCGACGGCCGGTTCTCCGCGCTCGTCACGCCGGACGCGATGGCGACGTACGGAGGGACGCTTCCGCTGCGCGGCGGGCGCTGGTACTTCACCTTCCGCGCCGCGGCCGAGTGGGACCACGCCGACGACATCCCGGTGACGCTCCGCCCCGACCTCGTCGGCACGCTGCCGATGGCCCACAAGGGACAGCACCGCAGGTACACCGTGGACCGCCGCTTCTTCGACCGGTTCTTCCTGAACTCCGGTTCGGCGCTGAGCCCGCAGGTCCGCGGCGGCTACCGGCAGCGGCAGCTCAGGGAGACCTGCTACCCGGCGCAGCAGCGGCTTCCGCTGCGCGAGGCCGTCCTCTACAACAGCTTCGGCGGCAAGCAGTTCTCGGACTCGCCCCGGGCCGTGTACCAGGAGTTCGCGAGCCGCGGGACGGACCTCGAGCACATCGCCGTCGTCGCCGACCAGCAGGCGGTCCTGCCGGCCGGGGTCCGCGGCGTCGCCTGGGGCAGCGAGGAGTGGTACGAGGCGCTGGCCCGCAGCCGGTACGTCGTGACCAACGTCGGCATCAACGACTGGTTCACGCGGCGCGAGGGCCAGGTCGTCGTACAGACGTGGCACGGTACGCCGCTCAAGCGCATCGGCGCCGACCTGCTGGGCACGCCCAAGGCGAACCTCGCGTACATCGCGAGCCTGCCGCAGCGCTCGCGGCAGTTCAGCCTCTTCGTGTCGCCGAACGCCTTCACGACCCCGATCATGACCCACGCCTTCCAGCTCAAGTGCGAGGTGCTGGAGTCCGGTTACCCGCGCAACGACGTCTTCCACGCACCGGACCGGGAGAAGACGGCCGCGCGGGTGCGCGAACAGCTGGGCATCCCCGAGGGCAAGAAGATCGTGCTGTACGCGCCGACGTGGCGTGACGACCAGCGCTACGACGGCAAGCGGTTCAAGCTCGACCAGCAGGTCGACCTGACCGCCGCCGAGGCGGCGCTCGGCGAGGACCACGTCTTCCTGTACCGCAAGCACAACAAGGTCCTGGACAGCATCCCGGGCGCCGGGCAGGGCTTCGTCCACGACGTGGCGGCGTACCCGGACATCGCCGACCTCTACCTGATCGCCGACGTGCTGATCACGGACTACTCCTCGGTGCTCTTCGACTTCGCGCACTCGGGCCGCCCGATGCTGTTCTTCACGTACGACCTGGAGCACTACCGCGACACGCTGCGCGGCTTCTACTTCGACTTCGCCGAGCGCGCGCCCGGCCCGCTGCTCAAGACCTCGGAGGACCTGGTCGACGCGATCCGGAACATCGACTCGGTGTCGGCGCGGTACAGGGAGAAGTACGCGCGGTTCGTGAAGGACTTCTGCGAGCCCTCGGACGGCCGCGCCTCCGCCCGGGTGGTCGACCGGATGCTGGAGATCGCGGCGGGGCGGTGACGCCCGGGACCCCGGTTTGACCCTCCCTGCGGGGGCCCGTACTCTTGACCGTCGGCGTGTTTTTATGCACGCCATCTCCTGAGCATCTCCCTTCCGGCACCCCCCGGGGTTCCGTTAGAGGCCGCTCCTCCATTCGGATGTGCCGCGGGCCCCACGGCCCGTGCGAACGGCTGGCATCAGGGGTCCCGTCCCGAGCGAAAGAGAGATCAGCGTGTACGCCATCGTGCGCAGCGGTGGTCGCCAGCACAAGGTTGCTGTCGACGACATCGTTGAGGTTGACAAGATTCCCACGGCCAAGGTTGGCGACACGGTCGAGCTCTCGACCCTGCTCGTGGTCGACGGCGACTCCGTCACCAGCGACCCGTGGGTCCTGGCCGGCATCAAGGTCACCGCCGAGGTCGTGGACCACCACAAGGGTGCCAAGATCGACATCCTTCGGTACAAGAACAAGACCGGCTACCGCCGTCGCCAGGGTCACCGCCAGCAGTACACGGCGATCAAGGTCACCGGTATCCCCACGGCTGCGAAGTAAAGGGACTGAGACATGGCACACAAGAAGGGCGCATCGTCCACTCGGAACGGTCGCGATTCCAATGCCCAGCGGCTCGGCGTGAAGCGCTTCGGCGGTCAGACCGTCAACGCCGGTGAGATCCTGGTCCGCCAGCGCGGCACCCACTTCCACCCGGGCACGAGCGTCGGCCGTGGTGGCGACGACACGCTGTTCGCACTCGCCGCCGGTGCGGTCGAGTTCGGCACGCACCGTGGCCGCAAGGTTGTGAACATCGTTCCGATCGCCGAGTAATTCCGGCTTTCGTCGAGCGGTACGCACAGCACTTTCCGAGGGCGGACGCTCTTTCCCGGGTACCGGGGAAGCGCGGCCGCCCTCGGCGCGTTACGTATGTAGACATTTCCGCATGTACTGGAGGACCCACCCATGACCACCTTCGTGGACCGCGTCGAACTGCATGTCGCCGCGGGTAACGGAGGCCACGGCTGCGCCTCCGTACACCGTGAGAAGTTCAAGCCGCTGGGCGGCCCGGACGGCGGCAACGGCGGGCGTGGCGGCGACGTCACCCTCGTCGTCGACCAGTCCGTGACCACCCTGCTGGACTATCACCACAGCCCCCACCGCAAGGCCACCAACGGCCAGCCCGGCGCGGGCGACAACCGTTCCGGCAAGGACGGCCAGGACCTGATCCTGCCCGTTCCCGACGGCACCGTCGTCCTCGACAAGGACGGCAACGTACTGGCCGACATGGTCGGCCACGGCACGACGTACGTCGCCGGTGAGGGCGGCCGCGGCGGCCTCGGCAACGCGGCGCTGGCCTCGGCCCGCCGCAAGGCGCCGGGCTTCGCGCTGCTCGGCGAGCCGGGCAAGGGCGGCGACATCGTCCTGGAGCTCAAGACCGTCGCCGACGTGGCGCTGGTCGGCTACCCGAGCGCCGGCAAGTCCTCGCTGATCTCGGTGCTGAGCGCGGCCAAGCCGAAGATCGCGGACTACCCGTTCACCACGCTCGTCCCCAACCTCGGTGTCGTCACGGCGGGCTCGACCGTCTACACGATCGCCGACGTCCCGGGCCTCATCCCCGGCGCGAGCCAGGGCCGCGGTCTGGGTCTGGAGTTCCTGCGCCACGTCGAGCGCTGCTCGGTGCTCGTGCACGTACTGGACACGGCGACGCTGGAGTCCGACCGTGACCCGCTGACCGATCTCGACGTGATCGAGGAGGAGCTGGCGCAGTACGGCGGTCTGGGCGACCGGCCGCGCGTCGTCGTCCTCAACAAGATCGACATCCCGGACGGCAAGGAGCTGGCGGAGATGATCCGCCCGGACCTGGAGGCGCGCGGATACAGCGTCCACGAGGTGTCGGCGGTCGCGCACATCGGCCTCAAGGAGCTGTCCTTCGCGCTGGCCGAGGTGGTCTCCAAGGCGCGCGCCGCAAAGCCGAAGGAGGAGTCGACCCGGGTCGTCATCCGTCCGAAGGCGGTCGACGACGCGGGCTTCACGATCACCGAGGAGGACGGCGTCTACCGCGTGCGCGGCGAGAAGCCGGAGCGCTGGGTGCGCCAGACCGACTTCAGCAACGACGAGGCCGTGGGTTACCTCGCGGACCGCCTCAGCCGTCTCGGCGTCGAGGAGAAGCTGATGAAGGCCGGTGCCCGCGCGGGCGACGCGGTCGCGATCGGCCCCGAGGAGAACGCGGTCGTCTTCGACTGGGAGCCGACGGTGATGGCGGGCGCGGAGATGCTCGGCCGCCGTGGCGAGGACCACCGCCTGGACGCCCCGCGACCGGCGGCGACGCGCCGCCGGGACCGCGAGGCCCAGCGCGACGACCCCCAGCGCGAGTACGACGAGTTCAACCCCTTCTAGTCCGGCCCCTTCCGAGGGGAGCAACCCCTTCCGAGGGAAGCGCCGACGGGGCCGGCGGGAGGAGTCCGGCCCGGCGGCCGCCCCTGTGGCATCGCTCACCCCCGGGAGTGGACCCCCGGACGCCACCCGCACCGGCCCCCGGTCGCCGTACGGACACAAGTGCCTATGTCCGTACGGTGGTTGGGGGCCGGAAAAGGTTTCGTACAGGTGTCGGTAGGGGGGCGTCCACCTTGCGAGGCGGTCACGGAGAGTGCAACCATCGTGTGGTCTTCCAGTCCACGCAAGGTAGGTCGTCTGTGTCCGTGCAGCCCATAGCCAAGCCCCGAACCACAGCAGTCGTGCTCGCCGGTGGTACCGGTCAGCGCGTGGGCCTGTCGATCCCCAAGCAGTTGCTGAAGATCGCGGGCAAGGCGGTCATCGAGCACACGCTGGCGATCTTCGAGCAGGCGGAGGGCATCGACGACATCATCGTCCTCATGGCGCCGGGCTATGTGCCGGACGTCGAGAAGATCGTCGTGAAGGCCGGCCTCACCAAGGTCACCAAGGTCATCGAGGGCGGTTCGACGCGCAACGAGACCACCGAGCGCGCCATCTCCGCGCTCGGCGAGGGCCTCGCCGAGGGGGAGGACCGCAACGTCCTCTTCCACGACGCGGTGCGCCCCCTCCTGTCACAGCGCGTGATCCAGGACTGCGTCGACGCGCTGGAGCGCTACGAGGCGGTCGACGTCGCCATCCCGTCCGCGGACACGATCATCGTGACGCGCACGCACGGCGGCGACGGCGAGTTCATCACCGAGGTCCCGGACCGGTCCCGGCTGCGCCGCGGCCAGACCCCGCAGGCCTTCAAGCTCTCCACGATCCGCAAGGCGTACGAGGTCGCCGCCGGTGACCCGAACTTCCAGGCCACCGACGACTGTTCGGTGGTCCTGAAGTACCTGCCGGACGTGCCGATCTACGTCGTCGCGGGTGACGAGTACAACATGAAGGTGACGCAGCCGGTCGACGTCTTCATCGCCGACAAGCTGTTCCAGCTCGCCTCCACCGCCGCCCCGCAGCAGGCCGACGAGGCCGCCTACCGCGAGCTCCTCGCCGGCAAGACGCTCGTCGTCTTCGGTGGTTCGTACGGCATCGGCGCGGACATCGCGGCTCTCGCCGAGAGCTACGGCGCCAAGGTGTACGCCCTGGGCCGCTCCACCACCGGCACGCACGTCGAGAACCCCGAGCACGTCGACGACGCCCTGTCGAAGGCGTACGCGGAGACCGGCCGCGTCGACTACGTGATCAACACGGCGGGCGTGCTCCGCATCGGCAAGCTCGCCGAGACGGACAGCGCGACCATCCAGGAAGCGCTGAACGTCAACTACCTGGCCCCCGTGCAGATCGCCCGCGCCGCGCACAAGTACCTCGCCGAGACCAAGGGCCAGCTGCTGCTCTACACCTCCAGCAGCTACACCCGCGGCCGCGCCGAGTACAGCCTCTACTCCTCCACGAAGGCCGCCATGGTGAACCTCACCCAGGCCCTCGCCGACGAGTGGGCGGCCGACGGCGTACGCGTGAACTGCGTCAACCCGGAGCGCACGGCGACTCCGATGCGCACCAAGGCGTTCGGCGACGAGCCCGCGGGCTCGCTGCTGTCCTCCGAGGCCGTGGCGCGCACGTCGCTGGACGTACTGCTCTCGGAACTCACCGGTCACGTCATCGACGTACGGCAGGTGGACCCGACGCGTGGCGCGTCCGAGGCGTCGGGATTCGAACAGGCATTGGCCGCCGTCCTGAATCGTCAAGAAGATGTGTAATACTGCTTGACAATTCACGATTCGGGCCTCTGTAGTCGCCAGTAAAGCGATATGCAGAGGCCCGACTTCGTGGAGCCGAACTTCATATTCCGCTTACGTTGTACATAGCCAGCACCCCTCTGGAGCAGGTTCTTCGTGATTTCGACCGCCATCCGCCTGGCCCGCGTGGGCAGTGGATCCGAACTGGCCGCCGCCGTCGTCCTGGGGCTGGGATATCCGTGCATAATGCTGGCCGCACTGATCCCGAACCTCTGGTTCTTCGCGGCCGCCGTGGCCGCGACGTACGTGGCGGACCAGCATCTGCACCAGCGTGGCAGCTATTTGATCAATCGTCTGGGCAAGGTCCGGGCCGGCCTTTCGATCCGTTTCCTGGTGCGCCAGTTGCTGCTGATCCTTTTGCTGGCCCGCATGGAGCTGGCCGAGCAGACGATCTTCTACGTGACGATCGCCTCCCTGCTGCTGTTCTACGCACTCCAGGCCCCGCACGGCGCGCTCGTCACCCTGATCCGCCTGCGCCGCAGGATGCCGGTGGTGACCCGCAACATCGACCTCTCCATGCTGCGCATCCCGGCGGCCCCGCCGAGGCGGCTGCTGAACCGGTCCGCCGAGAAGATGCTGCACCTCGACGTCTTCGCCGTGGTGGGCGTGCTGGCCGCGGTCGGGAGCGGCCGGAACGTCTTCGGCTACGCCGGTCTCGCGCTCACCCTGGTCCTGGCGGTCGCCTACGTCGCGGCGCTGCTGCCGTTCACGCGGCGCGGCCGCCGCGTCCCGCCGGTGGACACCGTCCTGGAGGGCATCGACGGCTGGCTGCGCGACTACCGCCCGACCACGGTCTTGTACTTCTCCGGATCCCGGGAGTCGGCGTACCAGGTCAACATGTGGCTCGACACCATGAAGCAGCTCGACGGCAAGCCGCTGATCGTCCTGCGCGAGCGCCACCTCGTGCCCCAGCTCGCCCCGACGTCGGTGCCGGTCATCTGCGTCCCGAGCGCCACGCACCTGATGAACATGGACCTCTCCACGGTCCGCGTCGCGCTCTACGCCGCCAACGTCGGCAAGAACATCCACATGCTGCGCGTGCCCACCATGAAGCACGTCTTCATCGGGCACGGCGACAGCGACAAGGTCGCGAGCATCAACCCCTACAGCAAGGTGTACGACGAGGTGTGGAGCGCCGGCCGGGCCGGCCGCGACCGCTACGCGCTCGCCGACGTCGGCGTCCGCGACGAGGACATCGTCGAGGTGGGCCGCCCGCAGCTCGCCCCGATCCAGACCTGGAGCGGTACGCCGAAGCACCCGGTCCCGACCGTGCTGTACGCCCCCACTTGGGAGGGGTGGGACGACAACCCGGGCAACACCTCGCTCCTGCTCGCCGGCGAGAACATCGTCAGGCGCCTGCTGGAGGCCCCGGAGCCGGTCCGGGTGCTCTACAAGCCGCACCCCTTCACCGGTACCCGCAGCCCCCAGGCCAAGGCCGTCCACGAACGCATCACCGCCATGGTGGAGAAGGCCGCGGCCGAGCGCGCCACCGACCCGCGCTGGGCGGAGGAGACGTCCGCGCTCCGGGCCGAGCAGAGCGCGGCGCGGGCCGAGCTGGCCCGTATCGAGGCACGCCTCGGGGAACTCGGAACCGGTGGCAACGGCAAGGCGAAGACCTCCAAGGACGAGGCGGAGACCTCGCGCGACGCCCTGCCCGATCCGGCGCGCGAGGCCGAGCTGGCGATCCTCGGGGACGAGTGGAACGCCGCGTACTGGCGCTCGTTCGGGTGGTGGGAGCACCGGGTCGTCACCGGCGCAGAGCCGCGCCTGTACGACTGCTTCAACGAGTCGGACGGCATGGTCTCCGACATCTCCAGCGTCGTCTCGGACTTCATCGCGAGCGGCAAGCCGTACGCGGTGACCGACTCCGCGGAGCTGGGCGCCGAGGAGTTCAAGAAGCAGAACACCGCCGTACGCGCCGCCGTGATCCTCTCCAACGACGCGCGGCAGCTCGGCGAGTTGCTCGCCGCCGTCACGGGCGGCGAGAGCGCCGACCCGCTGGCAGAGGCCCGGCGCGAGCTGAAGGCGTACCTCCTGGGCCCCGACGAACCGGCGTCCATCGTGCAGTTCAACGACGCCGTACGGGCGCTCGCGGCCAAGTCCGAGGCCCGCAACCTGGGGGTGGCCCAGCGCTCCGGCGTCGAGACCGCCGTCACCGCGGCGGACCCGAGCGACTCCGCGCCGGAGGCCACAGGGCTCGACACGACAGTGGCGGGCTGACCCCCGGAACCTGGGCGACACTCGCACGGAGATCCGAATTCGGCCCGGCAGGGAGTCTTTCGAGACGTTCTGCCGGGCCGTTCCTGCGTGTGGTGGCAGGCGTCACGTGGAAAAGTAACGATGGTGAACAACCCATACCCATATGGCGACGGTCTTGGATGTCGATGAAAGAGAATGAGACGGGCATGGCCTCAGTTGAAATTCCCGATGTAACCGTGATCATCGGCGCCTACGAGGCGATGCCCTACCTGATCCCTTGCCTGGAATCGGTCGAAGCCCAGACGCTGGGCGCGGACCGTATGGAGATCGTGGCCGTCGACGACGGCTCGACCGACGGGACCGGAGAATATCTCGACGAGTTCGCGGCCAGGAGCAAGGTCAGGACGCGCGTGGTCCACCAGGAGAATTCCGGTGGTCCCAGCAAGCCCCGCAACGTAGGTCTCGACATGGCCCGCGGCCGCTATGTCTTCTTCCTCGACGCCGACGACTATCTCGGCACGGAAGCCCTGGAGCGGATGGTCGCGATGGCCGACCGCAACGGCACGGACGTCGTGCTGGGCAAGATCGAGGGCATCGGACGCGGCGCGCCCAAGTCGATGTTCGGGCGCACCCTCGAACGTACGGACGTCTTCTCGTCCAACATCAAAATGACGCTCAGCGCGGAGAAGCTCTTCCGGCGCGCACTGCTGGAGAAGCACAAGCTGCGCTTCGACCAGCAGCTGTACACCGGTGAGGACGCGCGCTTCACCCTTGAGGCATATGTGCGCAGCGCCGGGGTCTCGGTCATCGCCGACTACGTCTGCCTCTACATCGTGCGCCGCGACGACGGCAAGCACATCACGCAGAGCGGCAGTTACGCGATGCGCTTCGACTCGGCGAAGGCCCTGATGGACCTGATCGCCGAGCTCTATCCGCCCGGTGAGAAGCGCGACGAGCTGATGATCCGGCCGTTCGTGATCACGCTGCTGCCGCAGTTCGACCACCGCTGGCTGAAGACCGAGGCCGGCACCCGCCAGGACAAGCTGGACCTCGCCCGGCCGCTCATGGAGAAGTACTGGACGCCGGGCGTGGCCCGCCGGCTGAAGGTGCCCGAGCGGCTGCGGATGCACTACGTCGCCGAGGGGCGGGCCGATCTCCTGGAGGACCACCTCGAGTTCCTCCAGGAGAAGAAGGTGCCCGAGGTGATCCGCAAGGGGGCGGAGGGCAAGCCCTACCTCGCGTATCCGCACTTCGAGGACGAGGCGGCGGGCGTACCCGCCGAGATGTTCGCGGTCACGGTCTCGGAGTGGGTCGACGGCGTGCGGGTCACCGCGCCCAGGGGGACCGTGCCCCAGCGCGCCGTCCCCAGGCCGTCCTTCGCCCGGCGCGTGGTGCGCAAGCTGCGCAGGATGGCCCGCGGCGCGCTGGCGGGCCGCCGCCCGGCCCGCTCCTGACGAGGGCTCACCAGACCTCTGGTCCGTGTCCCGCCCCCCTCCGGAACCGGTGGGAGACGGACCGGAGGCAGGGTCCGGCCCGGAGCCCGGACGGCGCGGACACCGCCCGCACGACGGCCGGCCGGCGGTCCAGCGGGCGGAATGCGCAGGCGCCGCCGGGAGTGGCTCACGTACATTGCGGGGAGAACCGGGCGAGCAAGAGTGGGGTCTGTACGTGTCAGGGGCAAGGCAGGGCGTCACGGAGGCCCGCAGGATCGTCGTCAAGGTCGGCTCCTCATCGCTGACCACCGCGTCGGGGGGTCTCGACGCGGACCGCGTCGACGCGCTCGTCGACGTACTCGCCAAGGCGCGCAGCGGTGGCGAGAAGGAGATCGTGCTGGTGTCGAGCGGCGCCATCGCCGCCGGGCTGGCGCCGCTGGGGCTCGCCCGCCGCCCCAAGGACCTGGCCAGGCAGCAGGCCGCCGCCAGCGTCGGCCAGGGACTGCTCGTGGCCCGCTACACGGCCTCCTTCGCGCGGTACGGCGTGCGCGTCGGCCAGGTGCTGCTGACCTCCGACGACACCAGCCGCCGTGCCCACTACCGCAACGCCTACCGGACCCTGGACCAGCTCATCACCATGGGCGCGGTCCCGGTCGTCAACGAGAACGACACCGTCGCCACGGACGAGATCCGCTTCGGCGACAACGACCGGCTCGCCGCCCTCGTCGCCCATCTCGTACGGGCCGACCTGCTGGTGCTCCTCTCGGACGTGGACGGGCTCTACGACGGCGATCCCAGCACCCCCGGCACCTCGCGCATCGACGAGGTGCACGGCCCCGGCGACATCGCGCACGTCTCCATCGGCAGCGCGGGCAAGGCCGGCGTCGGCACCGGCGGCATGGTGACCAAGGTCGAGGCGGCCCGTATCGCCGCGGCCGCCGGCATCCCCGTCGTCCTCACCTCGGCCAGCCACGCCGCCGACGCCCTCGCGGGCCGCGACACGGGCACCTACTTCCACCGCACCGGCCGCCGCAGCGCCGACCGGCTGCTGTGGCTCGCGCACGCCTCGACGCCGCAGGGCGCGCTCACCCTCGACGACGGGGCGGTACGGGCCGTGGTGGAGCGGCGTACGTCGCTGCTGCCCGCCGGGATCGCCGGGGTCGAGGGGGAGTTCAGCGCGGGCGACCCCGTGGAGCTGCGGGACGCGGCGGGCGTGGCCGTCGCCCGGGGGCTCGTCAACTACGACGCCAAGGAGATCCCGCAGCTGCTCGGACGCTCCACCCGCGACCTGGCGAAGGAGCTCGGGCCCGCGTACGAGCGCGAAGTCGTACACAGGGACGATCTGGTCGTTCTCCACCCCTGAAACGACTGAAAGACCGGCTCCGTGGCAGAGACCTTCACGAAAACCGCCCCGCGCCGGGCCCAGGACTGGTCAACTTTGTTGCGGGGATGCAGGGGTACGGCACAGCGACACATCAGAGGAGGCCGCCGGTGAGACGAGTACGTCCGGGGGCGCTGCCCCGAGGCACGGTCGGGCGAACCCTGACCAGTGTCGGGGCGGGAGCGGACTTCGGCCCGGGACCGGAGCCGGACCAGGCGCCGGGCCCCGGCCGGGAGGCCCACGGCAACCGGGAAGCGTCGAGGCTCTGGCACATCACCCTCAGCGTCTCGGGGGCCGAGACGCCGCTGGAGGAGGTCAGACGAGGTCTCGAACAGCTCGCCCACGACCACCCCTTCCTGCTGACCAGCAGGTACGCCAACGACCACGCGGAGATCCGCTACTGGGAAGAGGCACGGGACCTGCACGACGCCGCGGCCGTCGCGCTGCGTCTGTGGGGCGAGCACCGGTCCACGTCGAAGCTGCCGCCGTGGGAGATCGTGGGCCTGGAGGTCATCGACCGGGACACCTACCACCAGCGGATCGCCGAGGGGTACGGCCCGCCGCCCGCGGCCCCGGTCGGTGTGCACCCGTACTGACCGGCCGCCGCACCGCCGGGGAGTCCGGGCCTCGGCGCGAGCCGTCTCGCGGAACGGGATACCCGGTGGCTGCCCGTGGAGCGCGCATTAGTCTGCGGGTATGACCTCGCACTCTCCTCTCGCCGACACGAGCCCCGCCGACGCGACCGCGGCCGGGTCCCCGGTCGCGTCGACCGCACGCCGGGCCCGCGCCGCCGCCGACGCGATCGCGCCGCTTCCGCGCTCCGCCAAGGACGCCGCGCTGCTGGCCGTCGCCGACGCGCTGGTGGCCCGTACGGACGAGATCGTCGAGGCCAACGCCCAGGACATCGCCAAGGCCCGCGCCGCCGGGACGAGCGACACGGTGATCGACCGGCTGACGCTGACCCCGGAGCGGGTCGCCGCCATCGCCTCCGACGTCCGGGACGTGGCCGCGCTGCCCGACCCGGTCGGCGAGGTCGTACGCGGCTCCACCCTGCCCAACGGCATCGACCTGCGGCAGGTGCGCGTGCCGCTCGGCGTCGTCGGGATCATCTACGAGGCCCGGCCGAACGTGACCGTGGACGCCGCCGCGCTCTGCCTCAAGTCCGGCAACGCGGTGCTGCTGCGCGGCTCCTCGTCGGCCTACGCCTCCAACACCGCGCTCGTCGGCGTCGTGCGCGACGCGATCGCCGGGGCCGGCCTGCCCGCCGACGCCGTGCAGCTCGTGCCGGGGGAGTCCCGCGACTCGGTACGGGAGCTGATGCGCGCCCGCGGGCTGGTCGACGTGCTGATCCCGCGCGGCGGCGCGTCCCTGATCCGTACGGTCGTCGAGGAGTCCACCGTCCCCGTCATCGAGACGGGCACCGGCAACTGCCACGTCTACGTGGACGCCGAGGCCGACATCGACATGGCCGTCGACATCCTCGTCAACTCCAAGGCGCAGCGGCCCAGCGTCTGCAACGCCGCCGAGACGCTCCTCGTCCACCGGGACATCGCCGACGCCTTCCTGCCGCGCGCCCTGGACGCGCTCGCCGAGGCGGGCGTCACGGTCCACGGCGACGAGCGGGTGCTCCCGTACGCCGAGGGGTCCAAGGCGGCCGTCGTGGCCGCCACGGAGGACGACTGGGAGACCGAGTACCTCTCGTACGACATCGCCGCCGCCGTCGTCGACTCGCTGGACGGGGCCGTCACCCACATCCGCCGCTGGACCTCCGGGCACACCGAGGCGATCGTCACGACGTCGCAGGCCGCGGCCCGCCGCTTCACGCAGCTGGTGGACTCGACGACGGTCGCGGTGAACGCGTCCACCCGCTTCACGGACGGCGGTCAGTTCGGTTTCGGCGCCGAGATCGGGATTTCGACGCAGAAGCTGCACGCCCGCGGTCCGATGGGTCTGCCCGAGCTGACCTCGACGAAGTACATCGTGACGGGCGACGGTCACACGCGTTAGCGAACCCCTCGTTCGCACGTTCTCTGCCCAAAACGACCGTTCCGGTCTACGCTGAACGGGTGCCGGACGACGTGGGGGGCAAGCCGTTCCAGGACGGCTGGGAGCCCGACGACGACCGCGGAGGCGCGGACGAGGACTTCGCCTCCGTGGTATTCGACGAGGACTTCGTACGGGCCGCCGAGGTCCATGAGCCGACCGCTGTCGAGCGGCTGCTGGCGGCCGCCCAGGCGCGCGCCGAGGCCGAGGCGGCCAGGGCGCGGGCCGGCAAGGTCCCCCTGGACGACGACCTCTACGAGGACCTCTACGACGACGGGTACGGATCCGGGTACGGCGCCCGCGAACACGGCCACGACGGCGCGTACGGCCCGTTGGACGCCGGCGACGAGTACGGCGACGGCACGGGCCCGTACGGGCGGCACGGCGGCGCCCTGCGCCCGTACCGCGGAAACGCGCGCTGGCACCGGCCCGTGGCGTGGATGCTGGCCCTGCTGATGGGCATCGGGATGGTGGCGCTCGCCTTCACCGCGGTCTACCGGGGCGCGTCGGCGGGGCGGCACGACCAGGTACCGCTGCCCGCGACGAGCGACAACCCCCGGCCCGGCGGTCCTCCGGCCTCCGCCGAGCACTCCGCGCCGGCCGCGCCCGCGGTTCCGCGCAGCACGCCCTGACCGGCGCGAACGCCCGCGAACGGCCCCTTCGCCGAACGGGCCGCCGAACGGGCCGGGCCCGAGCACCGACCGGGTGGGAACCAGTCACCACGTGGCACGCACCGGGGCGTTTACCTCCGCTCGCACCGACCTACTCTGAAGGTATGGCAGGGCGCGGAGAGCCGCCGGAAGTCCCACCCGAGGGCCCCCTGGGCGGCGACGACGAGTACCGGTCCGTCGTCTTCGACGAATCGTTCGTGCGGGCTGCCCGCCTCCAGGAATTCTCCGCCCAGGAGCGGATGAACGACCACGAGAAGGCCGTGCGCAGCCGGCCCGCCCGGGCGGCACCCGGCGACGACGGCAGAGGCGGCCGCGGGGGCACGGGGGCCAAGCAGGCGCTGGCGCTCGTCCTGGTGGTCGCGCTCGCCTTCGCCATGGCGATCTACCTGGGCGTACGCCACCCCTACCAGCCGTCGCCCGCCCCGCGCGCCGGGCCGCTGCGGATGTCGGTGGTACCGCTGGCCCCGGAGGGCACGGTGCCGGGCGGAGCGCCCGCCGAGCTCTTCGAGCGCAGCCCGGCCGCGCAGTTCCGGACGGGCGCGGAGGGCGTCACTCTGCCGGCCGCACGGCGCACCGCACACTTCGCGGAGGGCCAGGTGCTGTCCGCCCTGACCATCGCGAAGGACTACCTCGTCGCGTCGTCCCTCGCCCCGGACGTACTGAAAGGCTCCACCGTCCGTCCGGTGCGCATGCTGCTCGACCCCGACCAGCTGGCGCAGTTCGACCGCAGCTTCGACACCCCCGCCGCCGACGGCAGGCACGCGGCCACGGGCTGGCTGGTGCGCTTCGACCCGGCGAAGGTGACGCTCGCCGCCCCGCAGGTGCGCGTACAGGGCGTACTGCGCGTCGAGGAGACGGAGTCGGACCGGCTCGAAGTGACCTCCGACCACCTCTTCGTGTACGCGCTGCGGCCGGCGGGGGACTCTGCCGGGCTGCCGCCGGTGGACGGCGCGTCGCTGTTCACCGTCCGCCGCGAGCTGCACTTCCGCTTCGACCGCGACGACCTGCGGATGCACCGGGCCGAGCTGCTCTTCTCGTACGTCCAGGCCGGGCCCCAGGCATGCTCGGCCGACGCGGCGGACCGCCTGCGGCCCGTGCCGGCCGGGGAGCGGGCCGCGGACCGGGGGCCCGCCGGGACCGATCCGTACGCGACGGGCCGGGCCGCGGCGGCGCTGTGCGGGACGCTCGCGCCGAGCGCCATGCCCAGCCCCCGGGACAACGACTGACCCGGAGTGCTGCCCGGACCCGGCGCTCAGCCGTCGGACGGGCCCGCCTTGCCTCCGCCCCCGCCCCCGCCGAACTTGTCCCGCAGCTTGCCGCCCAGGTCCCCCGCGCCGCCCGCGAGGTCGCCCACGAGCTTCATCAGCGGGTCCTTGCTGGTGCGCACCGTGTCGGCGTAGTGGGAGGCGGACTCGCGGAAGGAGTCCGTGACGGACGTGTCGCCGTCCTCGTCGCGCTTCGGGTAGTGGCCGTCCATGATCCGCTGGTGGTCGCGGCTCTCGGCCCACTTCTTCAGCTCGGCGGCCCGCACCGTGGTGAACGGGTGCGAGCGCGGCAGGACGTTGAGGATCTTCAGCACGGAGTCGCGCAGGTCGCCTCCCGCCTCGTACTCCTCGGCCTGCTCCAGGAACGCGTCCACGTTCATCTCGTGCAGGTGGTCGCCGCCGGCGATCTTCATCAGGCCGCGCATCGACGCCTGGAGGTCCTGGCCGACCAGCAGGCCGGCCCGGTCGGCGGACAGCTCCGACTTGCGGAACCACTCGCGCAGCGCCGTCACGATCGCCATGATCGCGATGTTGCCGAGCGGGATCCAGGCGACCTTGAGCGCCAGGTTCGTGAGGAACAGCAGGATCGTCCGGTAGACGGAGTGCCCGGACAGGGCGTGGCCCACCTCGTGGCCGACGACCGCCCGCATCTCCTCCTCGTCGAGCAGCTCGACCAGGCCCGTGGTGACCACGATGATCGGCTCGTCGAGACCGATGCACATGGCATTGGGCTTCGGGTCCTGCGTGACGTACATCGGAGGGACCTTCTTGAGGTCCAGGATGTGACAGGCGTCCAGCAGCATCGCGTGCAGATGCGCGAACTGGGCCTCGCCCACCCGCACCGAGTCGGAGAGGAAGAGCAGCCGCAGGCTGCGCTCGGGAAGCAGTCCGCTGAGTGCCTTGAACACCGTGTCGAAACCGGTGAGCTTGCGCAGGGCCACCAGGGCCGAGCGGTCCGCCGGGTGTTCGTACGCCCGGGACGAGATGTCCGGGAAGCGCCGGCGATTGCGGCTCGGTACGTTCTCATGATTGCCGTCGGTCATGGATGGCCCCCTGTCTACGAGTGTTTCCCGTCCCCCGGACCGCCCCGGCGCAGGTGCTCACGCGCACCGCGCTCGGCCGGTTCCCGGAGCCGGACATTGCGTGAACGACTGAGTCGGCGTGAGCGTGCCCGGGCCGCCCGCATACGATGTTCGTGAAGTCTCCCCTCCGACTCCCGACTCCCGATAGGTCCTGCCGAAGATGAGCCTCCACACCACCGCCGCCTCCCTCGTGACCCTCGCCTCCGGTGAGGGCGGCGAGCACGGCGGGAACCACGCGTCCCTCAGCCCTTATGTCACCGGCGTCGGCGCGTTCCTCGCGCTCATGCTCCTGCTGTGGATCACCACGCGCTTCAACCGGGACCGCTGAGTCGGGGCCGCGGCAGGGGGCCAGTAGGCTCTGCACGCATGGGAGAGCAGCAAGTGCCGAGCGGTCCGGGCAAGCGCCGACTCGGCGTGATGGGCGGGACGTTCGATCCGATTCACCATGGGCACCTGGTGGCCGCCAGTGAGGTGGCCGCCCAGTTCCACCTCGACGAGGTGGTGTTCGTGCCGACCGGGCAGCCGTGGCAGAAGAGCCACAAGCAGGTCTCCCCGGCCGAGGACCGCTATCTGATGACGGTCATCGCGACCGCGTCCAACCCGCAGTTCTCGGTGAGCCGGATCGACATCGACCGCGGCGGTCCGACCTACACCATCGACACGCTGCGGGACCTGCGTGAGCTGAACAGCGACTCGGACCTCTTCTTCATCACCGGCGCCGACGCGCTCGCCCAGATCCTCACCTGGCGGGACGCGGAGGAGCTGTTCTCGCTCTCCCACTTCATCGGTGTGACCAGGCCCGGCCACGACCTGACGGACGACGGTCTGCCCAAGGGGGGCGTCTCCCTGGTGGAGGTGCCGGCCCTGGCGATCTCGTCGTCCGACTGCCGGGCGAGGGTCGCGGCGGGCGAGCCTGTCTGGTACCTCGTTCCGGACGGTGTGGTCCGCTACATCGACAAGCGCGAGCTGTACCACCGCTGAGCGGTCGGCCCGGCCGTACGGGGAGCACAGACAAGCAGGGAGAGGGCCACCGGTGAACGACCGACAGTACCCGTACGACCCGTACGACCCGTATGCCCAGCAGCCGGAGGTCATCGGCTACGACGCGTACGGGCAGCCGGTGTACCAGCAGGCGCAGCAGCAGACACAGCAGCAGGCGCAGCAGTACGACGTGCAACAGCAGCAGGGCTACGGCTACGACCCGTACGCGCAGCAGCCGTCGTACGACCCGTACGCCCAGCAGCAGGAACAGCAGCAGTACGGGTACGTCGACACCGCTCAGCAGCAGTGGATCCCGCAGCAGACCGCGCCCACCGCTCCCGTGCCCGTCCCCGATCCCGCTCATGTGCCGGAACCGGAGCCCCAGGTCGCTTCCGTGCCCCAGCAGCGCCGCCCCACGCCCGAGTACGCGACCGAGCAGTTCTCCTTCGTCGAGGAGCCGGACGAGAACTCCGAAGACGTCATCGACTGGCTGAAGTTCACCGAGAGCCGCACCGAGCGCCGCGAGGAGGCCAGGCGCCGCGGCCGCAACCGCGTCGTCGCCCTGGTCGCCGCGGTGGCGCTGGTGGTCGCGGGCGGCGTCGGCTACCTCTGGTACGCCGGAATGCTGCCCGGCGTCTCCGCCGGGGGGGACACGCCGGGCACCGCGGCGGGCGGCCCGCAGAAGCGCGACGTGATCGTGGTGCACCTGCACACCCGGCAGGGCGCCACCTCCACCGCGCTGCTCGTGGACAACGTCACCACGGAAAAGGGCACCACCGTCCTGCTCCCCAACTCGCTCTCCGTGGCGAGTGACGACGGCACCACGACCACGCTCGGCAAGTCCGTCGACGACGACGGTTCGGCGGGTACGCGCGAGGCGCTCGGTTCCGTACTGGGGACGGAGATCGGCGGCTCCTGGCGGCTGGACACCCCGTACCTGGAGAACCTCGTCGAGCTGGTCGGCGCCGTGGAGGTCGACACCGACACCGATGTACCCGACTCGAAGAAGGGCGCGTCACCCGTCGTGCGGCAGGGCAAGGGGCAGACGCTGAGCGGCCGCATGGCCGTCGCGTACGCCACCTACCGCGCGCCCGGCGAGGCCGAGGGCGAGCAGCTCCGGCGCTTCGGGCAGGTCATGCAGGGCGTACTGAAGAAGATCTCGGACGACCCGCAGGCCGCGACCGTCACCGTCCGCGCGCTGGCGCAGATCCTCGATCCCTCGCTGCCGGAGAAGGAGCTGGGCGCCTCGCTCGCCAAGCTCGCCGGACACGCCAAGGCCGGCGACTACCGGACGACGCAGCTGCCGGTCCAGCCCGACGGCACGCTGAGCGACTCCGCCGCCGAGAGTGTGGTGAAGGACATTCTCGGCGGTTCGGCCAGCAGCCCGGAGCAGGGCGCGGCCGTGCGGGTCGGCGTCCGGAACGCCCAGGGGAACGCCGACGCCACCGAGGCCGCGAGGATCGACCTGGTCAACGGCGGATACGCGTTCGTGGACGCCGGCAGGGCCGCCTCCGTGATCGCGTCGTCGCAGGTCAGCTATGGCGACGCGGCGCAGAGGGCGACGGCGCGGGAGGTGGCGAAGACGCTGGGTCTGCCGGCGGGCGCGGTGCGCAAGGGCAAGGCGGCCGCGAACACCGACGTGACGGTCGTACTGGGCCAGGATTTCCAGGCGGAGTAATCCCGTCGGCGCTGTCGGCGGTCCGTGAGACCCTGGGGGTATCTCTGACCGCCGACGAAAGCCTGCTTGTGACCGCCACTGACCGTTCCATCGAGCTCATCAACGCCGCCGCTCAGGCGGCCGCAGACCGGCTCGCGCACGACATCATCGCGTACGACGTCAGCGATGTGCTCTCCATCACCGACGCCTTCCTGGTCGCTTCGGCGCCCAACGACCGCCAGGTCAAGTCGATCGTCGACGAGATCGAAGAGCGACTGAACAAGGAGCTCGGCGCCAAGCCCGTGCGCCGCGAGGGCGACCGCGAGGCCCGCTGGGTGCTTCTCGACTACGTCGACATCGTCGTCCACGTCCAGCACAGCGAGGAGCGCGTCTTCTACGCGCTGGAGCGCCTCTGGAAGGACTGCCCCGAGATCGCCCTGCCCGAGGACGCCGTCAAGACCCGCGGCCTGGCCGAGGAGCACGCGAAGCTGCGTGCGGCCGGCGAAGTGGACGGAGACCTGAGCTGAACGCCAGCGACACCGGCAAGCGGAGCCGGGGCCGCAGGATCATCCTGTGGCGACACGGCCAGACCTCCTGGAACCTGGAGCGCCGCTTCCAGGGCAGTACGGACATCGAGCTGACCGAGACCGGCGTCGCCCAGGCGCGCCGGGCCGCCAGGCTGCTCGCCTCCCTGAAACCGGACGCGATGATCGCGTCCGACCTGAAGCGGGCGGCGGCCACGGCCGGCGAGCTGTCGGCCCTGACCGGCCTCGACGTGACGTACGACTCGGGACTGCGCGAGACGTACGCGGGCGCCTGGCAGGGCCTGACGCACGAAGAGATCATCGAGCGGTTCGGCGAGCAGTACGCGGCGTGGAAGCGCGGCGAGCCGGTGCGGCGCGGTGGCGGCGAGCTGGAGACCGAGGTCGCCGACCGGGCGGCTCCCGTCGTCCTCGCGTACGCCGACAAGCTGCCCGACAACGGCACGCTCGTCGTGGTCAGCCACGGCGGCACCATCCGCACCACCATCGGGCGGCTCCTGGGTCTGGAGTCGTACCACTGGGAGGGCCTCGGCGGGCTCTCCAACTGCTGCTGGTCGGTGCTGGGCGAGGGCGCCCGCGGCTGGCGGCTGACGGAGCACAACGCCGGGACGCTCCCGGAACCGGTGCTCGGCGACGACGACTGACGGATTTCGCTTTCCGGCAGGTCGCAGGCTAAAGTTCTTCTTGTTCGCAGCGCACAGCGCGGAGAACAGCGGGGCTATAGCTCAGTTGGTAGAGCGCCTGCATGGCATGCAGGAGGTCAGGAGTTCAATTCTCCTTAGCTCCACAACCGCAATCAGGATCCCGGTTCCTCCTTCAGGAGGGGCCGGGATTTTCTGTTGTGCCGGTTGAGGGATTCCATCCGCCGCAGGCTCACCTCGTCGTCGGGCGTGCAGGCGACGATCCGGCATTCCGGCATTGCGTTGATGGACGGCGACACCGAGGTCATCCGTATCCCGCCGGCCGCCTCGTGCCGGAACGCCTTCACGTGCGGGCCCGGCGGGACGACATCGCCGCTCTCCCCAGCCGCGCGAAGAACGGGCCGGCCGCGCAGAGCCGGCGGGCGAACGTCCCCCAGTCCGGCTCGCCACGTGCCGCCCGTACGCGCCGCGCAACTGCGCGGCCGTCCCCGGCGGTTCCTCGTCCCGGAAGACCAGTGGACAGTCGGGCTCGGGCGCCGTGAAAAGGGTCCACACCGCATTGCGTACGGCGAATTCGGGCAGGTGCGGGACGGCGAAGAGGCCGCGGTAGGCGTCGTTGGCCGCCAGGACGTCGTAGCGCGCGTTGCAGACGACGGCCGGGCGGGGGAGAGGGCGTCGATGGTGCCCTGGATCTCCGGGCTGACGCTCTGGACGTCCGCCTCACGGTCCGGGGACCAGGGGGCCTCCGCCGGGTGGTAGAGGTGCTCCCGCTCGGGCCGGTCGAGCCGGAGCGTACGCGCCACCGCGTCCAGGACCTGGGCCGAGGCGTTGACCGGGCGTCCCTGCTCCAGCCAGGTGCACCAGGTGACGCCGCCCCCGGAGAGCTGTGCGACCTCCTCGCGGCGCAGGCCCGGTGTGCGGCGGCGCAGGCCCGGTGGCATGCCGACGCCCTCGGGGTCACCCGGGCCCGCCGGCCGTGCCGGCGCGGCCGGGGCTGCTGCTCGCGGTCGCGCCCGCAGCGCAGTTCATGGCGCTGCTCGACGTCTTCGTCGTCAACGCCGCCGCCCCGACCGTCCGCACCGAACTCGGCGCGTCCGGCGCCGGATTGCAGATGACCCTCGTCGGACGCGCCGTCGCGTACGCCGTCCTGCTGGTCACCGGCGCCAGCCTCGGTGACCAGCTCGGCCGCCGCCGCGCCTGCCTGGGCGGGCTCGCGTTCTCCACCGCGGTGTTCCTCGCCTGCGGACTGGCCGCGGGCACCGGCCAGTTGATCGCCTTCCGGCTGGTCCAGGGCGCGGGCGCGGCGCGGGTCAAGGCGCTCGGCGCGTACTCGGCGGCGCTCGCCACCGGGACCGCCGCCGGGCAGGCGGTGGGCGGGCTGCTCGTCACCGGCACACCGCTCGGCCAGTTGCCCGGCGTGGCGGCATTCGGCACTCTCTTCCTGAACCGGCTGAATGCGCCAGGGGCGTATGCATACGCCGATGCGCTGTGGGTATGCGCCCTTGCGCCGGCCGACGCGTCGGTCTTCGGTGCTGCGGCGGGCCTCCTGCGCCCACGCCGCTGCCCCCCTTGCGGAGCCATGGCAGAATCGGACGGCCGGAGGGGGACGACGGTCTGACGGGGAGGGGGAGCGCGATGCCCGCGAGCATCCTCGATGCGGTCCGTGCCCTGCCCGGCAGCGACAACGGAGGTATCGCGTACGTGTGCACGGCCTGCCGCCACAGCTGGAACTGAGTGATGGGCGCACACAGGCGGAAATGCGACTGGTGCGGCAGTGGCACGCCCATCGTCAGGGACATGGAACCGGTCAACGCCGACTACCAGTACTGGTGCGAGGAATGCGCCCGGGCGCTGATCATAAAAGGCGACCCCATCGAGACGTACCGCGAACTCGAGGGCGAGCCGATCTACGGCCGGCTGCTCGACGAGCACTGCACGCTCAAACGTTTCTACTCCTTCGCCACAGCGTGAGCGCAAAATCGGGCATATGGGACAAAACGGGAGTGCTGGCAAAGGATTTGGTGGAGCGCCGGGAGGACCGGTAATGTTGGCGGAGCCGCCGGGGGAACCCGGGGAACGGCAGAACGCACGGGGCTATAGCTCAGTTGGTAGAGCGCCTGCATGGCATGCAGGAGGTCAGGAGTTCAATTCTCCTTAGCTCCACAGAAAGAAGATCCCGTCCGGTCGATTCGACCGGGCGGGATCTTCTCTTTCCGGGGGGCCGGCCGGCTCAGCCCCGGCCGCCGCCCAGGGCCTTTCTGCCGCCGCCCGGCAGCGCGGGCCGCCCCGGCCGTTCGGGGGCCTCCCGCTCTATGCGCAGCGCCAGCGCGGGACAGCGGCGCACGGCACGCTGGGCGCGCCCCTGGAGGTGCACCGGAACCGACGCGTCCGCGAGGGTCGGGTAGCCGTCGGGGCCGAGCCGGATCAGTTCCGGGACGATGTCGGCGCACAGCCCGTGGCCCTTGCACAGCGTCCAGTCCACCGCGAACCTCTCGCCGCTCGGGAGGCCCTCCTCCTCGCGACCGGGGCCCGGCAGCGGCAGTACGCCCAGCGTCTCCCGGCCGCAGCCGCCGCCCAGGACGTGCGCCGCCAGGTCGTCGGTGAAGGTGTTCAGGGTGGAGACGAAGAAGCGCACCGAGCCGTCGGGGTGCTTGCACGCGCCCCGGCCCTTCACGGCCCGCGTCACTTCGCGCAGGGCCTCCAGTGCGGCCTGACCGCCGCCGTTGAGTACGTCGGAGAGGCCGCCGGCGGCGGCGGGCAGCCCCAGCCGGCAGGGGCCGCACTGGCCCGCCGTCTCCGCCGCCAGCCAGTTCGCGACGCGCAGCGACTCGCCCAGCGGGCAGGTCTCCGGGCCGATCGGGAGGATCGCGCCCGCGCCGAGCGCGCCGCCGAGGGAGGCGAGGGACTCGCGGGAGATCACGGCGTCGTGCGCGGCGGCCGCGTCGATCCAGTCGCCGTGGTAGCCGCCCGTCAGCACGCCCTGGGGCAGCGGCGGGGCGCCGGCCATCTGGAGGACGTAACGCAGCGGCACCCCGGTGGGCACCTCGACCACCATGGGCCGCGCGACCGCGCCGGAAAGGGTGAGCATGACCGTGCCCGGCTCGTCCACCAGACCGGTGTGGGCGTAGCGGCGGGCGCCGGTGCGGGCGGCGACGGCGAGCTGCGCGAAGGTCTCCGTGTTGGACAGCAGGGTGGGAGCGCCCCCCACCCCTGTCTCGGAGGCGCGCTCGCGGCGGCCGGGCGGCAGGGCCGGGCCGCCGTTCGCCGCGCGGATCAGGGACGAGGCTTCGCCGGAGACCATGCGCTCGGGGGTACGCACGATCCGCGCGCGCAACTGCTGACCGCGCCGGTCGGACAGGCCGCGTTCGGCGAAGGCGGCGCGGACGGAGGCCTCGGTCGAGTTGCGGGTGACGCCGACGATCAGGGTGCGGGCGCCGAGCGCCTCGGCCGCGAGCAGGGCGCCGTCGAGCGCGAGGTGCGGGGCGCGGTTGAGCAGGACGGTGTCCTTGCGGCAGGCGGGCTCGCCCTCGCTGCCGTTGATCACGACCACGGGCCGCACGCCGCGCCGGATGGAGGCCTGCGCGACCGCCCGCAGCTTCCTGCCGAAGGGGAAGCCGGCGCCGCCGCGGCCGCGCAGCGCGATGTGGTCGGCGAGTTCGGCCAGGCGCTCTCCGGCCATCGGCTCCAGCGGACCGTGCACTTTCAGGTGCATACCGAGGTCGAGACGCTCGACCAGGTCGAAGCCGGCCGTCAGCTGGGGAAGGCCGACCACGCGTACCTCGGGGACGTCGGGAAGGGGGACGTTCAACGTCGGTCTCCTGCGGGTGCGTGCCAGGGTTCTCCGGCGGCGGGCCGGTAGAGCGGACCCGGCGCGGGCTCGGTGCCGCCGTGGGGGCGGGGGTGGGGGATCGGCCCGGTGGGCGTCCAGGGGGTGTGCGCGGGGCGCTCGGGGGCGTACCCGGGGAAGCCGGGGGCAGGGGCGGCTCCCGGGCCGTACGCCGCGCGGTCCGGGTCGTACGGCGGGCGGGCGGCCTGTGCGGGGGGAGGGGGCGACGGAGTCGGCCAGCGGGGCGGGGGAGGCGCCGCATGGACGGGGATCTCCTCGGCCGGGGGCTCGTCCGGGGGAAGGTGCTGCGCCGGGGGAAGCTGCTCGGTGGGGGCCGAAGCGGCGGAGGCGGCCGTGGCGGACACGGCGCGGTACGCCGCCGATATGCCGGTGTCCGGAGCCGCGCGGAGCCCGTCGGGGGAGCGCCCGGCCTCGTACAGCGGTGGGGCGGGGGCCGCCAGACGCTGGTGCTGGTGCTGGTGCTGGTGCTGGTGCTGGTGCTGCGGCTGCGGCGGTGCGGAACCGCCGCCCGGCAGTGGGGAGAGCGTGGCGTCACGGGGCTCCGGGCCGGTCGCCCCGGCCGGGGACCCGGACGTGGCCAGGGTCACGATCCGCTCGGCGGCGGCCCGCTTGAGCGGCGGAGGGAGCAGGCGCAACGAGAGAACCGTCGCGACCGCCGCAAGGCACAGGACGTACATCGTGACGACCCAGCCGGCGGCGGGCCGGCCCGCGAACAGGCCGTGTACCAGGGCCGACCCCCAGGCCGGATAGGCGAGCATGTGCAGCGCCCGCCAGCGGCCGGCGATGCGCCCCGGAGCGGCGAACGCACTGCGCAGCGCCCCTGTCGAAGCCGCGACGACCATGAGGAATCCGGCGAGGGAACCGAATCCGATGAGGCCGGCCGTACCGCTGATTCCGAGGCCGAAGGGGACCAGGGCTCCGAGGAGCGCCACATGCCCCAGCGAGACCTTGACCGAAACGTGCAGCAGCAGGAAGCCGAGGGAGGCGACCGCGGTGGCCCGGTGGACGGCCTGGGCGAGAAGGCGGTGGCGCGGCCGGAGCAGCAGCCGGTCGGTGGCCAGCAGGCCCCAGGCGACGGCGGCGGTCAGGGAGACCAGGGAGAGGACGCCGGTGGTGAAGTCGAGCGCGGCCCGCAGACTGTCGCTGCCGGCCGTGGCGAGCAGGGGTATGAGAATCAGCGCGGCGGCGGTCAGGCCCCCTTGGGCGGGGCGGCCCAGTGCGGGGAGGGGGAGGGAGGAGCGGGTCTTTCGGCGGGGGGACGGGCGGGGGTCCGGGGGAGGGGCCGGTCGAGATTTCGATCGATGGTTCGGGAGAGGGTCCGGATGAGGGTTCATGGGGCGACTCCGAATGCTTCGGCAAAGTGGTCCCGTTGCCGCATGCTAGGTCGCCCCATACTGGGCAGTACGGCGTTTGGAGGTTTAGCGCGCGGGCTGTGGGAAAACTTGCTCGGACGTTGCCCCGGATAAGGTCGATACGCGGAGTAACCCCGGTGGCGAGGGGTGTTCGGTCCGCCGGACGGATGCTCGATGCGGCCGTCCCGGGCCCTGCGGTACCCTGACGCCATGCGTGCCGTACGCCTTCTGCTTGGCGAGCCGCGCTGATCAGCCCCGACGGATGAAAGATCCGGTCGGCATCGGCGCGGCGTCCCCTCCTGTGCGAGGGGATTTTTCATTCCTGGATGTCACAGCGTGCACGTCCGTGAATGTCACAGCCTGAATGTCGCAGCCGCTGGCAGAGACGATTGATGGAGCTTTGAGGATCATGAGCGAGACGAATTCTGCTGCCGAGGTGGCAGCACCGCACCGCTACACGGCCGCGATGGCCGCTGACATCGAGGCACGCTGGCAGGACTTCTGGGACGCGGAGGGCACGTACGAGACGCCGAATCCCAGCGGCGACCTGGCGGGCGACGCGGCGCTGGCCGCCAGGCCGAAGAAGTTCATCATGGACATGTTCCCGTACCCCTCGGGCGCGGGACTGCACGTCGGCCACCCGCTCGGCTACATCGCGACCGACGTCTTCGCCCGCCACCAGCGCATGACCGGCCACAACGTCCTGCACACGCTGGGCTTCGACGCCTTCGGCCTGCCCGCCGAGCAGCACGCGGTCGCCACCGGCACGCACCCCCGGGTGTCGACCGAGGCGGCCATGGACAACATGAAGCAGCAGCTGCGCCGGCTGGGCCTGGGCCACGACAAGCGCCGGTCCATCGCGACGATCGACCCGGACTACTACAAGTGGACCCAGTGGATCTTCCTGCAGATCTTCAACTCCTGGTACGACACGGAGGCCGGCCGGGCGCGGCCCATCGCCGAGCTGGTGGCGCAGTTCGAGAGCGGGGAGCGTACGACGCCGGACGCGCGCCCCTGGAGTGGGCTGAGCGCCGCCGAGCGCGCCGACGTCCTGGGCGAGTACCGCCTGGCGTACGCCTCCGAGGCGCCCGTGAACTGGGCCCCGGGCCTGGGCACCGTACTGGCCAACGAGGAAGTCACGGCCGACGGCCGTTCCGAGCGCGGCAACTTCCCCGTCTTCAAGGCCAAGCTGCGCCAGTGGAACATGCGCATCACCGCCTACTCCGACCGCCTGCTGGACGACCTGGACGGCCTGGACTGGCCCGAGGCGATCAAGCTGCAGCAGCGCAACTGGATCGGACGGAGCGAGGGCGCGCGCGTCGATTTCGCCGTTGAATGTCACAGCCCGGCCGGCGAGGACGCGATCACCGTCTTCACCACCCGTCAGGACACGCTGTTCGGCGCGACCTACATGGTGCTGGCGCCCGAGCACGACCTGGTCGAGAAGATCGTTCCGGCCGCCTGGCCCGAGGGCACGCACGACGTGTGGACCGGTGGCCACGCCACCCCGGCCGAGGCCGTCGCGGCGTACCGCGCTCAGGCGGCCTCGAAGTCCGACGTCGAGCGGCAGGCCGAGGCCAAGGACAAGACCGGTGTCTTCACCGGTGCGTACGCCGTCAACCCGGTCAGCGGCGAGCAGGTGCCCGTCTTCATCGCCGACTACGTGCTGATGGGCTACGGCACCGGCGCGATCATGGCCGTACCGGCGCACGACTCCCGCGACTTCGCGTTCGCGCGCGCCTTCGAGCTGCCGATGCGCTGCGTCGTCGAGCCGTCGGACGGGCGGGGCACGGACCCGTCCCAGTGGGACGACGCCTTCGGCTCGTACGACGCGAAGATCGTGAACTCGTCGGGCGAGGACATCTCGCTGGACGGGCTGGGCGTCGTCGAGGCCAAGGCGAGGATCACCGAGTGGCTGGCCGCGCGGGGCATCGGCGAGGGCACCGTCAACTACCGGCTGCGCGACTGGCTGTTCAGCCGGCAGCGCTACTGGGGCGAGCCCTTCCCGATCGTCTACGACGAGGACGGCATCGCCCACCCGCTGCCCGAGTCGATGCTGCCGCTGGAGCTGCCGGAGGTCGAGGACTACTCGCCGCGCACCTTCGACCCGGACGACGCGGACACCGAGCCGGAGACGCCGCTGTCGCGCAACGAGGACTGGGTGAACGTCACCCTGGACCTGGGCGACGGTCCCAAGAAGTACCGGCGCGAGACCAACACCATGCCCAACTGGGCCGGTTCCTGCTGGTACGAGCTGCGCTACCTGGACCCGCACAACAGCGAGAAGCTGGTCGATCCCGAGATCGAGCGGTACTGGATGGGGCCGCGCGAGGGGCAGCCGCACGGCGGTGTCGACCTGTACGTCGGCGGCGCCGAGCACGCCGTGCTGCACCTGCTGTACGCGCGGTTCTGGTCCAAGGTGCTGTTCGACCTGGGGCACGTCTCCTCGTCCGAGCCGTTCCACAAGCTCTACAACCAGGGCATGATCCAGGCGTTCGTCTACCGGGACTCGCGCGGCATCGCGGTGCCGGCGGCCGAGGTCGAGGAGCGCGACGGCGCGTTCTGGTACCAGGGCGAGAAGGTCAGCCGCGTCCTGGGCAAGATGGGCAAGTCCCTGAAGAACGCCGTCACCCCGGAGAAGATCGCCGCCGAGTACGGCGCGGACACGCTGCGGCTGTACGAGATGGCGATGGGCCCGCTGGACGTGTCGCGGCCGTGGGACACGCGCGCGGTGGTCGGCCAGTACCGGTTGCTGCAGCGGCTGTGGCGCAATGTCGTCGACGAGACGACGGGCGAGGCCACGGTCGTCGACACCGAGCCCGACGAGGAGACGCTGCGCGCCCTGCACAAGGCGATCGACGGCGTCGGCAAGGACATGGCGGGGATGCGCTTCAACACCGCCATCGCCAAGGTCACCGAGCTGAACAACCACCTGACGAAGGCGGGCGGGCCGGTGTCGCGGTCGGTCGCCGAGCGGCTGGTGCTGCTGATCGCGCCGCTGGCCCCGCACATCGCGGAAGAGCTGTGGCGCAAGCTGGGGCACACGGATTCCGTGGTGTACCAGGACTTCCCGGTCGCCGATCCGGCGTACGTCGTGGACGAGTCCGTGACGTGCGTGGTGCAGGTCAAGGGCAAGGTCAAGGCGCGGCTGGAGATCTCGCCGGCGATCGGTGACGAGGAACTGGAGAAGCTGGCGCTGGCGGACCCGGCGGTGGTCGCGGCGCTGGGCGGGGCCGGCATCCGCAAGGTGATCGTGCGGGCGCCGAAGCTGGTCAACATCGTTCCCGCGTAACGCGGAGTGCGGCGGTAGGTGCTTTCCCCTACGGGCAGGTTGGGGGTTCCGGTGGAACCCTCGGCCTGCCCGTTCCGTTTACGGTGGAGAGACCACGCAAGCCGAGTGGCCGAGTGGACCGACAACGGAGGGGCGCTCATGGAAACCGGCACCGCCATCATGATCCTGGTGTTGCTCTTTGTGGCGTTCGTGGCGACGGGGGTGTACGTGGGTGTGAAGGCGGTCGGTGCGGCCAAGCGCGGCGTGGACCGCACGATCACGCAGGCGCGGCGCAGCGTCGAGGACACCACCCTGCGGGCGAAGAGCTTCGGGCAGATGGGCGTCGCCGGGGAGCTGGCCCAGCTGAGGCTCTCTCTGCGTACGTCGATGAGGGCCACCCAGGAGGCGCTGCGGGCGGGCGCCGCCCAGGACGCCTCGCTGTCGGAGTCGATCGGCCTGTTCGAACGGCTGAGCGCGCACGGGCACGAACTGGACGACGACCTGAGGCGGCTGGAGCGCGAGCCGGACAAGGCGCGGGTGGCGGAGCGGCTGCCGGACCTGCGTGAGCGTACGGAACGGGTGACGCACGCGGCGGACTCGCTGCGGTGGGCGGCGCGGGACCGGGCACAGCGGTTCGCGGACGACGATCTCGCGTCGCTGAGCGCGCAGATCGAGGTGGAGTCGGGGGCGCTGCGGCACTGGGCCACGTCCCCGGGCGCGGACGCGTCCCCGGCGGCGGACGCGGGTACGTCCCCGGCGGCGGACGGGGCCGCTCGGGCGGCCGACGGGGCCGGCGCGGCGGGCCGGGCCGCTGCCGGACCGGAGGCGATCACGGCGCGTGACCCTCGGTGGCAGACCACCTACCCGTGGCAGAAGGAAGCCCGCCCCGAGGGCACCGTCTGAGACGGTTCCACGGTCCGGAACGGACGTGAACGGACCGGAACGGATCATTGGCGGGGCCGGACTGCCACCGGGCGCCCCCGCCGGGGTAACCTCCCGCTCATGTCCCGCCATGTCGCGATCGTCACCGATTCAACGGCCTACCTGCCGCAGCAGACGATGGAGCGGCACGGCATCACCGCGGTGCCGCTGACCGTCGTCATCGGCGACCGGGCCTTTGAGGAGGGCACCGAGATCTCGGCCCGCTCCCTGGCCCTGGCGCTCCAGAAACGCCGGTCCGTGACGACGTCGAGGCCGAGCCCCGAGGTCTTCGCCGCGGCCTACCGCGCGGCTGCGGAGGCCGGCGCGACCGGGATCGTGTCGCTGCACCTGTCCTCCGAGTTCTCCGGTACGTACGACGCGGCCGTGCTCGCCGCGCGGGATGCTCCGGTGCCGGTGCGGGTGGTGGACACCGGGATGGTCGCGATGGCCCTGGGCTTCTGCGCGCTGTCGGCGGCGGAGGCCGCCGACGCCGGTGGCACGGTGGACGAGGCGGTGGCCGCGGCGGAGAAGCGTGCGGCGGGCACGTCGGCGTACTTCTACGTGGACACGCTGGACTATCTGCGCCGCGGCGGCCGCATCGGCGCGGCGCAGGCGCTGCTGGGGTCGGCGCTCGCCGTGAAGCCGCTGCTGGAGCTGGACGGCGGCCGTATCGAGATGCTGGAGAAGGTGCGTACGGCGTCCAAGGCGATCGCCCGGCTGGAGGAGATCGTGGCCGAACGGGCGCAGGCGCGCAGTGTGGACATCGCGGTGCACCACCTGGCGGCCCCCGAGCGGGCCGAACGGCTGGCGGGGCGGCTGCGCGAACGGCTCCCCGGGCTGGCGGAGCTGCATGTCAGCGAGGTGGGCGCGGTGATCGGCGCGCATACGGGGCCCGGGCTGCTGGGGGTCGTGGTCTCGCCCCACTGACGTTCCCTCATTTCCTCTGGGCCCCGGGAAGCCGTGGCCCCGTGAGGCGGAGCTGTGGTTCCGCGGGCTGCGGCCCCGCCGGGTGACCGGGATATCCACAACCGGCGAGTTCTCCACGGGAATCGGCCATGATCGGCGGCGTCGGGCGGATGTGCCTACCGTCTCGTGGCATGGCTCTCCGATCACACTCCGCAACCAGTGGACCAGGCCGCGCTCCGGCCTCCGATCCCCGGTCGTCCGATCCCCGGTCGTCCGACGCCCGGTCGTCCGGCATCCGGGCGTGCCACGGGCACGGCCGCGGTGGGCGCCGCCTGCGCCGCCGGGTCCCTGAATCCGTCCGGTCCACGGCGCTGCGCCGTCGCGCGGAGGCGCTCCTGGCGCCCGCACCGCGACCGGTGCGGCCAGGGGGCCGCGGCCTTGGACCGCCCGGGCGGGAACCGCTGGTCCAGCAGACCGGCGGCCCGGCGGCGACGGATGTTCCGGCCCCGCGACCGTCCCGGAACTTGTCCGCGCCCACCCACCTGTCCGCGCCCACCCACCTGTCCGCATCCACGCGCCCGTCCGCGCCCGCCACCGGAGCGAGCACGGATGCTCCGGCACCGGACGGCGAAGCCACCGGTGGCGTGGGCATGAGGGTGGGGCGGGTCCGGTCGGCCGTGCGGGAGCGGCTGCCCGTCTGGGTGCAGTCGCGGTGCGGGCTCGAACCCAGGACGCTGGCCGCGCTGGCCGTTGTTCTTGTCGTGGCCGCCGTCTTCGCCGCCCAGCATTTCTGGACCGGGCGGCCACAGCCCGTGCAGCCCCCCGAGGTGGTGGGTGAGGGACCGGCCGCGGCGCGGCCGGAACCGTCACCGGGGCCGCCCCCGACGGTGGCCGCCGACGGGCCGGGGCCGGTGCCCGGCGAGGGGCGCATTGTCATCGACGTCAGCGGCAAAGTACGGCAGCCGGGCATCCACCGGCTGCCGGCCGGATCGCGGGTCGCCGACGCGCTGCGGGCCGCGGGTGGCGTCAAGGCGGGCGCGGACACCGTAGGACTCAACCGTGCACGCCTGCTCATGGACGGCGAGCAGGTGGTGGTGGGAGTCCCCGGGCCGGCCGGGGCCGCCGGGCCGGTGGTCGGCGGCGGTGCTTCGGCGTCCGGCCGGACAGCGGCTCCGATCGGCCTCGGCTCCGCCACCGCCGAGCAGTTGGAGACGCTGCCCGGAGTGGGACCGGTGCTGGCACAGCACATCATCGACTACCGGACCGAGCACGGCGGATTCCGCTCCGTCGACGAGCTTCGCGAGGTGAAGGGGATCGGCGACCGCCGGTTCGCGGACCTCCGGCCGCTCGTACGGCCGTGACACGCCCGGCGGTTCACGCCGCGTCCGGGCACCGGCTGGGCGCGTCCGACCCCTGGCAGGAGGGGCCCGCGGATCTGCGGCTGGTACCGCCCGCGCTGGCCGCATGGGTGGCGGCCGCCGTGGCCGTGGGGGCCTCGGGACGCTGGGCGGCCGGGTTCGCGGTGGGGGGCGTGGTCGTGGCGGCCGGGCTGCTGGTGGTCCGGGCGTCGCGGGAGGAGCGCGGCGCCGGGGCACGGCGCGGGCTGAGCATCACGGCCGTCGCCGCCGTGCTGCTGTGCGCGGCAGCAGGCGCCGCCTCGGGCGGGCTGCACGCGGCCGACCTCCACCGTGGCCCCGTGCCGGCCCTGGCACGCCAGTACGCGCAGGTCACGGTGGAGCTGACGGTCACCTCGGACGCGCGCACGACCCGGCCCCGGGTGCACGGCGACCACACGCTGCCGAGGTCGGTCGTACTCAACGCCGACATCACCCGCGTCACCCCCGTCACCCGCGCCGCCGGCCCGGGCCGGGCGACGGCCTCCGTGCGTACGCCGGTCCTGGTGGTCGCACCGGCCCGGGACCCGGCGTCCCGGTGGCAACGGCTGCTGCCGTCCACCGGGCTGCGGCTCACGGCGCGGCTCGCGCCCCCGACGGGCGGCGGTGACCGCATCGCCGCGGTGCTGCGCGTGCCGGACGGCAGGTCACCGCAGACCGTACGCCCGCCGACTGCCGTGCAGCGCACCGCCGGTGGACTCAGGGCCGGGTTGCGCGAGGCGACCGAAGGGCTCGCCCCGGACGCGCGGGCGCTCCTGCCGGGGCTGGTCGTCGGCGACACCTCCAGGGTGGGGCCCGAGCTGCACGGGGCCTTCGAGGCCACCGACCTCACGCACCTCCTCGCCGTGTCCGGAAGCAACCTCACGATCGTTCTGATCCTGCTGATCGGCCCGCCCGGCAAGGCCCTGCGCGCCGAACGGGGAGGGCTCGCCCCGCGCCTCGGCATCTCCCTGCGGACGACCGCGCTGCTCGGCGGGGCGCTCACGCTCGCCTTCGTCGTGGTGTGCAGGCCCGAGCCGAGCGTGCTGCGGGCCGCGGCCTGCGGGCTCATCACACTGCTCGCCATCGGCACGGGGCGCCGCAGGCAGCTGATCCCCGCTCTCGCAGCCGCCGTCCTGCTGCTCGTCCTGTATGACCCGTGGCTGGCCCGCAGTTACGGATTCCTGCTCTCCGTACTGGCCACGGGCGCGCTCCTCACCATCGGCCCGCGCTGGAGCGCCGCGTTGCAACGGCGCGGCGTGCCCCCCAGGCTCGCGGAGGTGCTGGCCGCGGCCGCGGCGGCCCAGGCGGTGTGCGCACCCGTCGTCGCGATGATGGCGGCCAGGGTGAGCCTGGTGGCGATCCCCTGCAACCTGCTCGCCGAGTTCGCGGTGGCCCCTGCGACGGTGCTCGGCTTCGCGGCCCTGGCGGTGGCTCCGGTGGCGATGCCCGCGGCCGAGCTGCTGGCCCGCTGCGCCGCGTGGCCGGCCGGGTGGATCGCCTCCGTCGCCCGCACCGGGGCCGCGCTTCCGGGCGCGGAGGCCGACTGGCCGGACGGCTGGCGCGGCGGGCTGCTGCTGGCGGTCGTGACCGCCGTCGTCGTGTTCGCCGCCCGCAGGGTCCTGCGCCACCCGTGGCTGAGCGCGGGCCTCGCGCTGCTCCTGGTGCTCGCGATCCTGCGGCCCGCGCCACTCACCAGAATCGTCACCGGCTGGCCGCCGCCGGGCTGGAAGTTCGCGATGTGCGACATCGGACAGGGAGACGCCTCCGTCCTGGCGGCGGGCGAAGGGACGGCCGTGGTCGTGGACGCGGGACCGGACCCGCGGCGCGTCGACCGCTGCCTGCGCGCCCTCGGTGTCACCCGCGTCCCGCTCGTCCTGCTCACCCACTTCCACGCGGACCACGTGGCGGGGCTGCCGGGCGTGCTGCGCGGCCGGTCGGTGGGCGAGATCCGGACGACGTCGCTCCAGGAGCCCCGGGAACAGAGCGCGTTCGTCCGCAGGACGGCCGCCGCCGCAGGGGTGCCGCTCCTCCTCACCGGCCCGGGAGAGCGGCGCCGGGTCGGACCGCTGTCCTGGCGGACGCTGTGGCCGCAGCCCTTCCCGGCCGCCCTTGCCCCCGAAGAGCCGAACGACGCCAGCGTCACGCTTCTCGCCCGCTCCGGCGACCTCACCCTGCTCCTCCTGGGCGACCTCGAACCCCCTGCCCAGCAAGGTCTGCTGAGGGCCCATCCGACGCTCCCGCCGGTGGACGTCCTGAAAGTCGCCCACCACGGCTCGGCCTACCAGGACCCCGCCCTGCTCGCCCGTGTCCGCCCCCGGCTCGCCCTGGTGTCCTGCGGTCGCGACAACCCGTACGGCCACCCTTCGCCCCGTACGCTCACCGCGCTCCGCACCGGCGGTGCCGCGGTGCTGCGCACCGACACCGACGGGTCGATCGCGGTGACCGGCTCGGGCCCCGGCCTGCGTGCGGTGCCGACAGGCCCGGACGCCGTATAGGGCACGCGTCAGACGAGCCAGCGGCCCTCACGCATCAGTTCGCGCTCGGCCAGCTCGTTCTCCTCGCGCCATGCCTTCACGGTACGTGGTGTGATGCGGAAGTAGACCCAGGGCTTGCGGTTGCGCGGGTCCCAGCCGTTCAGCTTCGCGGCGAAGGCGTCGGCCGACTCCGGCGCCAGCTCCGTCCCCTCCACCGGTTCGGCAGCGCCCTCGATGTGGACCACGTCCCTGGTGTGCCCGAGGGTGACCCGTACCTCCCCGGCGGGGGTCAGGTTGCGCGCCGTGGGGTTCGTCCGACGGGTGCACATCAGCAGCGTGCCGCGATCCCAGACGAAGGACAGCGGGACGAGGCAGGGCTCACCGCCGGCCGACGCCGTGGCCACCCACATATCGTCGTCCTGCGACAGCCGGTCCAGTACGTCCTGCTTGCGCTGCTCCCGGCGGCGCGCCGGTTCCGTGATCGTCATCTCCGTACGCTATCGACGGCCCGCTCCCGCCCGCCTCGGCCGACGGACCTAGGACCAGTGGCCCATGACGTACGGGAACGCCCCGGGCGAGACTTCAACCATGCACACCACGCCTGTCACGGACACGGACACGGACACGGACACGGGCACGGGCACGGACACGAACCCCCCGGACACCGACGCCTACCTCCGCCGTATCGGAGCCGCCCGCCCCGCGCGCCCCGACGCCGGGGCCCTGCGCGACCTTCACGTCCGGCACCTGCGGACCGTCCCTTTCGAGAACCTGTCCGTCCACCTCCGCGAGGACATCGTGCTCCGGGCCGAGCCGCTGCTCGCCAAGGTCGTGACGGCCCGCCGCGGCGGTTTCTGTTACGAGCTGAACGGTGCCTTCGCCGAGCTGCTGCGCGCCCTCGGCTTCCGCGTGACCCTGCTCCAGGCCCGCGTCTTCGGCGCCGACGGTGTCCTCGGCATCCCGTACGACCATCTCGCCCTGCGCGTCGAGACCGACGACGCCACCGGGCCCTGGCTCGCCGACGTCGGCTTCGGCGACCACAGCCACCACCCCCTGGCACTCGACGGACGCGGTGACCAGCGGGACCCCGGCGGTACGTTCCGGATCACCGAGGCGCCCGAAGGCGACCTCGACGTACTGCGGGACGGCAAGCCGCAGTACCGCCTCGACCGGCGCCCGCGCGTCCTGGCCGACTTCGAGGCCGGCGCCTGGTGGCACCGCACCTCGCCCGCATCCCCCTTCGCGCGCTCCCTCGTCTGCTCCCGCCTCACCGCCGACGGCCGGGGCCGGATCACCATCAGCGGCGGCAGAGACGGCGACCGGCTCGTGACGACCGTGGACGGCGAGCGCACCGAACTGCCCCTCGCCACCGAGGCCGAGGCCCTCGCCGCCTACCGCGACCACTTCGGCATCACCCTCGACCGCGTCCCCCGGCCGAGCGGAACGAGCGACAGCGCCCCGGGCGTCTGACGGCGACCGCGCCAAGGAGTCCGGGAGGGAAGAGCGGGGAGCGGGGAGCGGAAAGCAGGGCTAGGGGCGCTCCAGCCATCCTTCGTACTCGCCGGCCAGCGCGTGCAGCCCCCCGGTGTCGAGCCTGCCGTTCGGGTCCTCCACCACGACCAGCCACTGCGCGTCCTCGGCATCGTCCTCGCCGGCCAGCGCGTCCCGTACGAGCTGCGGTTCCTCAACGGCTCCGAAGCGCTCGCAGACCTCCACGGCCACCTCCTCCGCGGCATCGCGGTCGGGCAGCACCAGTACGTGTCTCACATCGCTCACCTGCCCATTCTCCAACACGGGCAGGGCTGTCAGTGGGGCATGGGATGCTGGACCACGATGGCCACCAGGAAGAATTCGACCGACGACCCGCTCGCCCCCGTCACCCTCGCCGTGGGGCAGGAGGACCTGCTGCTCGACCGCGCCGTGCAGCAGGTGGTGGCGGCCGCCCGCGCCGCCGACGCCGACACCGACGTACGCGACCTCACGCCCGACCAGCTCCAGCCCGGCACCCTCGCCGAGCTGACGAGCCCCTCGCTCTTCGCCGAGCGCAAGGTCGTCGTCGTGCGCGGCGCGCAGGACCTCTCCGCCGACACGGTCAAGGACGTGAAGTCCTACCTCGAAGCCCCCGCCGAGGAGATCACGCTCGTACTGCTCCACGCGGGCGGAGCCAAGGGCAAGGGGCTGCTCGAGGCCGCCCGCAAGGCAGGGGCCCGCGAGGTCGCCTGCCCCAAGACCACCAAGGCCGCCGAGCGCCTGTCGTTCGTACGGTCCGAATTCCGCGCGCTGGGCCGCTCCGCGACCCCCGAGGCGGGCCAGGCCCTGGTCGACTCCATCGGCAGCGACCTGCGCGAGCTGGCCAGTGCCGTCGCCCAGCTGTGCGCGGACGTCGAGGGGACCATCGACGAGGCCGTGGTCGGGCGGTACTACACGGGCCGCGCCGAGGCCTCCAGCTTCACGGTCGCCGACCGCGCCGTGGAGGGCCGGGCGGCCGAGGCCCTGGAGGCTCTGCGCTGGTCGCTGTCCACCGGAGTCGCCCCCGTCCTGATCACCAGCGCCCTCGCCCAGGGCGTACGGGCCATCGGCAAGCTGTCCTCCGCCCGCGGCGGCCGCCCCGCCGACCTCGCCCGCGAGCTGGGCATGCCGCCGTGGAAGATCGACCGGGTACGGCAGCAGATGCGCGGCTGGACGCCGGACGGCGTGGCCCTCGCGCTGCGGGCCGTCGCCGAGGCCGACGCCGGCGTCAAGGGCGGCGGCGACGATCCGGAGTACGCGCTGGAGAAGGCGGTCGTCACCGTCGCCCGCGCCGCCCGCCACAGGTAGCGGCGCGACAGCAGCGGCGTAAGCGGCGTGACAGCAGCGGCGTAAGGCGTGAACAGCAGCGGCGTAAGGCGTGAACAGCAGCACGAAGGCCCCGGCCGCCCGTCCTGGGAAGGACGGGCGGCCGGGGCCGACGCGAGAAGCCCTGAAGCCTGTCAAAGCTTTGATGCGCCGCACCCGCGTGGCGAACGCAGGCCGCGTGCGGCGCGAGGTTGCCGGATCAGGAGCGGAAGAGAGGGCCCGCTGAGTCCCTACCGGCGGTCGTGCGGGTCATACAAGGGTCGTACAAGCGAATGCTCAGCCCTGCAGGGAGGCAACCTTGTGCGCCAGCGCCGACTTCTTGTTGGCGGCGGCGTTCTTGTGGATGACTCCCTTGGAGACTGCCTTGTCGAGCTTGCGGGAAGCCTCGCGGACGGCCACGGTGGCCTTCTCGAGGTCACCGGCGGTGACAGCCTCGCGGGCCTTGCGGATCGACGTCTTGAGCGCAGACTTGACGGCCTTGTTGCGCAGGCGCGCCTTCTCGTTCGTCTTGTTCCGCTTGATCTGGGACTTGATGTTCGCCACGAAAGAGCCTCTACAGGTTCGTTGGATCTTCGATGAGTGCCCCGCCGACCGGAGAGCTACTCCGAGGCTTGTGAGACACAGCTGCTCAGCGTACCAGCGGCCCGCCGGGCGGCCCAAACCGAGCCCCGCCCGCCGTCCGTGGGACCATGGAAGCTACGTATCGATCCAACATCGCCCCGAGACGAGACCCTGCGTGCCCGCGACTCCTACCCACGTGCCCGAGCCGAGCCGTACCGACCCGGCGCTGATCCGCAACTTCTGCATCATCGCGCACATCGACCACGGCAAGTCCACGCTCGCCGACCGGATGCTCCAGCTGACCGGTGTGGTCGACCAGCGGCAGATGCGTGCTCAGTATCTCGACCGGATGGACATCGAGCGCGAGCGCGGCATCACGATCAAGTCCCAGGCGGTCCGGCTGCCCTGGGCGCCCAACGAGGGTCCGGACGTGGGCACGACCCACATCCTGAACATGATCGACACCCCGGGCCACGTGGACTTCACGTACGAGGTCTCGCGCTCGCTCGCCGCGTGCGAGGGCACGGTGCTCCTCGTCGACGCCGCCCAGGGCATCGAGGCGCAGACCCTCGCCAACCTCTACCTGGCGATGGAGAACAACCTCACCATCGTCCCGGTGCTCAACAAGATCGACCTGCCGGCCGCCCAGCCGGAGAAGTTCTCCGAGGAGCTGGCGAACCTCATCGGCTGCCAGCCCGAGGACGTGCTGAAGGTCTCCGCGAAGACCGGCCTCGGCGTGGACGCGCTGCTGGACCGCGTCGTCCGCGACATCCCGGCCCCGGTCGGCGACGCGGACGCGCCCGCCCGCGCGATGATCTTCGACTCGGTGTACGACTCGTACCGCGGCGTCGTCACCTACGTACGTGTCATCGACGGCGGGCTCAACAAGCGCGAGCGCATCCGGATGATGTCCACCAACGCGACCCACGAGCTGCTGGAGATCGGTGTCTCCTCTCCCGAGATGACGCCGTCCGACGGCATCGGCGTCGGCGAGGTCGGCTACATCATCACCGGTGTGAAGGACGTCCGTCAGTCCAAGGTCGGTGACACGATCACCTCCCTGCACAAGGGCGCCACCGAGGCCCTCGGCGGCTACAAGGACCCGAAGCCGATGGTCTTCTCGGGCCTGTATCCGCTGGACGGCTCCGAATACCCCGACCTGCGCGAGGCGCTCGACAAGCTCCAGCTCAACGACGCCGCCCTGGTGTACGAGCCGGAGACCTCCGCGGCGCTCGGCTTCGGCTTCCGCGTCGGCTTCCTCGGCCTCCTGCACCTCGACGTGATCCGCGAGCGCCTGGAGCGCGAGTTCGGGCTCGACCTGATCGCCACCGCGCCCAACGTGGTCTACCGCGTCGTGATGGAGGACCGCAGCGAGCACACGGTCACCAACCCGAGCGAGTTCCCCGAGGGCAAGATCTCGGACGTGTACGAGCCGGTCGTACGGGCCACGATCCTCGCCCCCAGCGAGTTCATCGGCGCCATCATGGAGCTGTGCCAGACCCGCCGCGGCACGCTGCTCGGCATGGACTACCTCTCCGAGGACCGCGTCGAGATCCGTTACACCCTGCCGCTCGCGGAGATCGTCTTCGACTTCTTCGACCAGCTGAAGTCCAAGACGCGCGGTTACGCCTCCCTGGACTACGAGCCCACCGGCGAGCAGGCCGCGTCCCTCGTCAAGGTCGACATCCTGCTGCACGGCGACCGGGTCGACGCCTTCTCCGCCGTCACGCACAAGGACGCGGCGTACGCGTACGGGGTGCGGCTCGTCGCCAAGCTGCGCGAGCTCATCCCGCGCCAGGCCTTCGAGATCCCCATCCAGGCCGCCATCGGCTCCCGGGTGATCGCCCGCGAGACCATCCGCGCCATCCGCAAGGACGTCCTCGCCAAGTGCTACGGCGGTGACATCTCCCGTAAGCGCAAGCTGCTGGAGAAGCAGAAGGAAGGCAAGAAGCGGATGAAGATGGTCGGCAGCGTGGAGGTCCCGCAGGAGGCCTTCATCGCGGTGCTGTCCAGCGACGACTCCGGCGGCAAGAAGAAGTAGCGGCAGCCGCGGCACCAGCGGCGGCCAGCACGCCGGCAGTACGCGAAAGCGCCCCTCCGCACCCCGGAGGGGCGCTTTCGCGCGTGGTGGACGGCGGCGGCGCGGCCGGTCCGTTCCGTTATGAAGCCGCGCGCCGCATCCTCTTACGCCCCGGGCCCGTGCGCTTTACTCTGATCACCACTCGAAGGTTACTCGCCAGTTAAACACCAGCCAGTCGTGCAGCATGCCGCAGGCCCGGAGGACGTCGTGAGCGACACACAGACCTTGATCGAGAACCGGCCGCCGTCGGTGGCGGCCCTCTTCGTTGAGCGCGTAACAGCCACGCCCGATGCCGAGGCCTACCGCTACCCCGTACCGGCCGCGCCGGGGCAGGGGGCCGACTCCTGGAAGTCGCTGAGCTGGGGACAGGCGGCCGGGCGCGTGTACGCCGTCGCCGCAGGTCTGATCGACCTCGGCGTGCAGCCGGAGGAACGGGTCGCGCTCGCCTCCAACACCCGGGTCGAGTGGATCCTCGCCGACCTCGGCGTGATGTGCGCCGGCGCCGCGACGACCACGGTCTACCCGTCCACCAACGCCGAGGAGTCCGCCTACATCCTGGCCGACTCCGAGAGCCGGGTGCTCATCGCGGAGGACGCGTCGCAGCTCGCCAAGGCGCGGGAACGCCGGGCCGACCTGCCGAACCTCGCCCACGTCGTCGTCGTCGACGCCAAGGACGTCGAGCCGGCCGAGGACGATCCCGAGGGATGGGTGCTCACGCTGGCCGACCTGGAGGCGCGCGGGGTGGCCCACCTGGAGAAGCACCCGCAGGCCGTCACCGAGCGGGTCGAGGCCATCACCGCCGACCAGCTCGCGACGCTGATCTACACCTCGGGCACCACGGGCCGGCCCAAGGGCGTACGGCTGCCGCACGACTGCTGGTCGTACATGGCGAAGGCCATTCCGGCGACCGGCCTGATCAGCCAGGCGGACGTGCAGTACCTCTGGCTGCCGCTCGCGCACGTCTTCGGCAAGGTGCTGACCTCCGGACAGATCGCGGTCGGGCACGTCACCGCCGTGGACGGCCGGGTCGACAAGATCATCGAGAATCTGCCGGTGGTCCAGCCGACGTACATGGCCGCCGTGCCCCGGATCTTCGAGAAGGTCTACAACGGCGTCGCGGCCAAGGCGCGGGCCGGCGGCGGCGCGAAGTACAAGATCTTCCAGTGGGCGGCGGAGGTCGCCCGCGAGTACGCCAAGGTCACCCAGGACAACTTCCGGCGCACGGGAACGGCCTCCGCGCCCTTCGCCCTGTCCGCCAAGCACAAGGTCGCCGACGCGCTCGTCTACTCCAAGATCCGCGAGGCCTTCGGCGGCCGGCTGCGGGCCTGCGTCTCGGGCTCGGCGGCGCTCGCGCCCGACATCGGCTTCTTCTTCTCCGGCGCCGGGATCCACATCCTGGAGGGCTACGGGCTCACCGAGTCCAGCGCCGCCTCCTTCGTGAACCCGGGCGAGGCGTACCGCACCGGCACCGTCGGCAAGCCGCTCCCCGGCACCGAGGTGCGCATCGCGGACGACGGCGAGATCCTGCTGCGCGGCCCCGGCATCATGCAGGGCTACCACGGGCTGCCGGAGAAGACCGCCGAGGTGCTGGAGTCGGACGGCTGGTTCCACACCGGCGACATCGGCGAGCTCTCGGTGGACGGCTACCTGCGCATCACGGACCGCAAGAAGGACCTGATCAAGACGTCGGGCGGCAAGTACATCGCGCCGGCCGAGGTCGAGGGCCGGTTCAAGGCGGTGTGCCCGTTCGTCTCCAACATCCTGGTGCACGGCGCGGACCGGAACTTCTGCACCGCGCTGATCGCGCTCGACGAGCCGACGATCCTCGGCTGGGCCGGGGAGAACGGCATGGAGGGCAAGTCGTACGCCGAAGTCGTCGCCTCCCGGAAGACCGAGGAACTGATCGAGGGCTATGTGAAGCGGCTCAACGACGGGCTGCAGCGCTGGCAGACGATCAAGAAGTTCCGTCTGCTGCCGCGCGACCTGGACATCGAGCACGGCGAGCTGACGCCGAGTCTCAAGCTCAAGAGGCCGGTCGTGGAGCGCGAGTACAAGGACCTGATCGAAGAGATGTACGCGGGGTCGCGCGAGGCATAGCCGACAGCGGTACGGCAGCGGGGCGCGCGGGCGGAGCCGGTCACGGCACCGCCCGCGCGCCCTTTCGTACGGCCACTTCGGTGACTCCGCGCTTATGGGCGGCATCGGTCTGTCACTCTGTTCCATGGCGCCGGGGGCGTCATCACAGAACCGACGGGGAGCCGCACTGTGGGGTCCATTCCGAGACAGCGGGAGACCACCTACCGCTCGACGCACCTTCCGGGCAGCCTGCCCGACGCGCGCTCGGTCGCCTGGACGAGCCTGCCCGGGAACCCGCTCGCGCCGGCCGCCGCCCGGCGGTTCGTCCGGGCCGCGCTCGCCGAGTGGACCGGACTCGGGCTGCCGGCCGCCGACGGCTTCACCGACCGGGTCGCCGACGACGCGGTGGTCCTCGTCAACGAACTGGTGACCAACGCGGTCGTCCACGCGGGCACCAACGTCGAGCTGGTGTGCCACCTGGAGGAGGCGACGGACGACGATCCCGCCGCGCTGGTCGTCGAGGTCTCCGACCACCACCCCGCCCGCGTCGTGCACAACGACCCCGCGGCCCGGCCCGGACCGTCCGGGCCGGGTGGCCAGGAGTTCGGGCGCGGCCTGCACCTCGTCGCCGCCCTCTCCGTGTGCTGGGGCGTCACCTACCGCACCGGCCTCAAGACCGTCTGGGCCCGGCTCGCCGTCGAGGGCGTGCACCCGGCCCTGCCGTCCGGTCCGGCGGACGGCGCCGACCAGGCGCTGCAGCGCGGGCTGCGCGCCGCCGAGATCCTGGCGCCCGTACCGGGGCGGACGGCGCGCGAGTACGACAGCGACTGGATCAACCGGGGCGCGCTCTCCTTCCTCGCCGAGGCGTCCGACCTGCTGACGGGCCAGTTCGACGAGGACATGATCGCGGCGCTCGCCGCGCAGCTCCTCGTGCCGAGGCTCGCGGACTGGTGCGCGGTGTGGCTGGAGGAGGAGGGCGCCGCGCCGCGGCTCGCCCGCGTCTGGCATCAGCGCGAGTGCAGCATCGAGGAACTGCGCAGGCGCGTCGAGAAGGAGCCGCCCCAGGCGCCCGGCTCCGCGCGCGGCGGACCGGTGCCCGTGCCGTGGCCCGCCCTGGACGGCGGCGACGGCGGCGACGGTGCCGCGGTCGCGTACCGGCTGATCGCGGGCGGACGCGGGCTCGGGACGCTGGTGCTGGGGCGGGCGGGGGTGGCCCGGATGCCGGACGAGGTGACCGGCCTCATCGAGGACTTCGTACGCCGGGTCGCCCTCGCCGTCGCCGCCGCCCGCCAGTACACCCGGCAGGCCACCATCAGCCGCGTCCTGCAACGGGCCCTGCTGCCGGGGCAGATGGCCGACATCCCGGGTGTCACGAAGGCCCTCGTGTACGAGCCGCGCGGACAGGGCGTCGCGGGCGGCGACTTCTACGACGTCTTCCCCGGCGCGAGCGGCAGCTGGTCCTTCTCGCTCGGAGACGTCCAGGGCAACGGGCCCGAGGCGGCGGTCGTCACCGGCCTCGTCAGGCCCTGGCTGCGGCTGCTCGCACGCGAGGGCCGGGCGGTCGGCGAGGTCCTCGGCCGGCTCAACGGGCTGCTGCTCGACGACGCGGTCGAGACGGCGGAGGCCACCGCCAGACTGGCGGCGGCAGCGGCCGCCGCCGGGGCTCCCGTGGCAGCCGGGGCCGGGATCGCGGGAGCGGTCGGTGCCGGGGCGGCGGCCGGGCTGTGGGAAGCGCCGCAGCCGCGCTTCCTCTCGCTCCTGTACGGCGAGCTGGTGCCGTTCGCGGCCGAGGACGGCGGCGGGGCGCGCTGCACGCTCGCCTGCGCGGGACACCCGCTGCCGCTCCTCCTGCGGCCCGACGGGAGCGTACGGCCCGCCGCCGCCTCCCAGATGCTGCTCGGGGTCGTCGACGGCGTCACGTACGAGAGCGAGACCTTCGTCCTGGAAGCGGGCGACACCCTGCTCTGCGTCACGGACGGAGTGACCGAGCGGCGCTCCGGGCGGCGCATGTTCGACGACGCGGACGGACTGGCGGCGGCGCTGGGGCGGTGCGTGGGGCTGAACGCGCAGGGGGTCGCAGAAAGGATCATGCGCGAGGTGCACGACTTCTCGCCGACGCCACCCGACGACGACCTGGCGCTGCTCGTCCTCCAGGCGATGTGACCGGAGCTGTGACAATGGGGGCATGCCTTCTGTACTGCCCGACGGTGAGCCCATGCCCGAAGACGGGGCGCTGCCGCCGCACGCCCTGGCCGGCGCGGCCGAGCGGCCGCTCGGCTTCTACCTGCACGTTCCGTACTGCGCGACCCGCTGCGGCTACTGCGACTTCAACACCTACACGGCGACCGAGCTGCGCGGCTCGGGCGGTGCCCTGGCCTCGCGCGACAACTACGCGGACACCCTGGTGGAGGAGGTGCGCCTGGCCCGCAAGGTCCTCGGCGACGACCCCCGGCCGGTACGGACCGTCTTCGTGGGCGGGGGTACGCCGACGCTGCTGGCGGCCGGGGACCTCGTACGGATGCTGGGAGCGATCCGGGACGAGTTCGGGCTCGCGGACGACGCGGAGATCACGACGGAGGCGAATCCGGAGTCGGTGAATCCGCGGTATCTGGCGGAGCTGCGGGAGGGCGGCTTCAACCGGATCTCGTTCGGGATGCAGAGCGCGAAGCAGCACGTGCTGAGGATCCTGGACCGTACGCACACGCCCGGGCGGCCGGAGGCGTGCGTCGCGGAGGCGCGGGCGGCGGGCTTCGCGCATGTGAACCTCGACCTGATCTACGGCACGCCGGGGGAGTCCGACGCGGACTGGCAGGCGTCGCTGGACGCGGCGATCGGCGCCGGCCCCGACCACGTGAGCGCGTACGCCCTGATCGTGGAGGAGGGGACGCAGCTCGCGCGGCGGATCCGGCGGGGCGAGGTGCCGATGACCGACGACGACGTGCACGCCGACCGGTACCTGATGACGGAGTCCGCGCTGTCGGCGGCGGGCTTCGCGTGGTACGAGGTCTCGAACTGGGCCACTTCGGACGCGGCGCGGTGCCTGCACAACGAGCTGTACTGGCGCGGGGCGGACTGGTGGGGCGCGGGTCCGGGCGCCCACAGCCACGTGGGCGGGGTGCGGTGGTGGAACGTCAAGCACCCGGGCGCGTACGCGCAGGCGCTGGGGGACGGTCGCTCGCCCGGAGCCGGGCGCGAGGTGCTCCCGGCGGAGGACCGGCGTGTGGAGCGCATCCTGCTGGAACTGCGGCTCGCGGACGGCTGCCCGCTGTCCCTGCTGGCCCCGGCGGGACTGGCGGCGGCGGAGCGGGCGCTCGCGGACGGGCTGCTGGCGGACGGGCCGTTCGCCGCGGGGCGGGCGGTTCTGACGTTGCGGGGGCGGCTGCTGGCGGACGCGGTGGTCCGGGACCTGGTGGACTGACCCCGGGACGCGGGGGCACCGCTGCGCGGGACTTTCCCCTGTCCGCCTCTTTCCGAACCGAGGGCCCGCCCCCGGTTCGGAAAGAGGCGGACAGGGGAACAGCGTCGCAGGCGACCCGCCCCCGTCCCCGCACCCCCGTCACGCGCCGGGCGGCGCCGTGACGAAGTCGATCAGCTCCTCCACCCGCCCCAGCAGGGCCGGCTCCAGATCCCGGTACGAACGGACCGACGCCAGGATCCGCTGCCACGCCGCCCCCGTGTTCTCCGGCCAGCCCAGCGCCCGGCACACACCTGTCTTCCAGTCCTGGCCCCGGGGGACCACCGGCCAGGCCCCGATGCCCACCGCGGACGGTTTCACCGCCTCCCACACGTCGATGTACGGGTGACCGACGACCAGCACGTCCGCGTCCGTGACCTGCGCCGCGATACGGGACTCCTTCGAGCCCGGCACCAGGTGGTCGACCAGGACACCGAGCCGCGCGTCCGGGGCCGGGGCGAAGTCCGCGACGATCGCCGGGAGGTCGTCGATGCCCTCCAGGTACTCGACGACCACGCCCTCGATGCGCAGGTCGTCGCCCCAGACCCGCTCGACCAGCTCCGCGTCGTGGCGCCCCTCGACGTAGATCCGTCCGGCCCGCGCCACCCGTGCCCGCGCCCCCGGCACGGCCACCGAACCCGACGCCGTGCGGGCGGGCCGGGGCGGGGCGGTGGAGGCGGAGGAGGGGCGCACCAGGGTGACGACGCGGCCCTCCAGGAGGAAGCCGCGCGGCTGCATCGGGAACACCCGGTGTTTCCCGAAGCGGTCCTCCAGGGTCACGACCGGCCCCTGCGCCGTCTTCTCGCACCGGATCACCGCACCGCAGAAACCGGTGGTGACCTCCTCCACGACAAGATCGGCCTCGGCGGGGACTTCGGGGACGGGGGCGGTCTTCTTCCACGGCGGGGTGAGATCGGGCCCGTACTGTCGGCTGCGCATTCAGCCGACGATAGCGACAGCCGGGCGGCCGCGGCCCGCGTCACGACACGGCGAAACGGGTCGCCAGCGCGTCGCGCTGCGCGCGGACGTACGCCGCGTCCACCACCGCCCCGTGCCCCGGCACGTACGCCGCGCCCTCGCCGCCCAGCGCGAGCAGCCGGTCCAGGGCCGCCGGCCAGTGCGACGGGTGGGCGTCCGGGCCGGCCTGGGGGACGCCCGACTCCTCCACCAGGTCGCCGCAGAAGACGACCTCGGGGCTGCCCGGCACCAGTACCGCCAGATCGTGACCGCTGTGTCCGGGGCCGACGTTCGCCAGCAGCACCTGGCGGCCGCCGCCCAGGTCCAGCGTCCACTCGCCGCAGACCGGGTGGTGCGGCGCGACCAGGACGTCCGCCGCCTCCGCCGCCGCGCTCCGCTCGACCCCGTGCCGCACGGCGTCGTCCCGCACCGCCTCCCGGTCCCGCCGCAGGAGGTCGTCGACGCCGACCGCCCCGTACACCTCGGCTCCCGCGAACGCCGCCGTGCCCAGGACGTGGTCGAAGTGGGGGTGGGTGAGAGCGATGTGCGTCACTCTCCGGCCGGGGCCCAGAAGCCGCTGCGCCTGGGCACGGAGCTCCGCGCCCTCGCGCAGCGTCGACCCCGTGTCGACCAGCAGCGCGGAGCCGCCGCCCTCGTCGCCCCCGGTCACCAGGCCCACCGTCGCGTCCCAGACCGGCATGCGCCGCCGTCCCACCCCCGGTGCGAGCCGTTCCCAGCCTGCCTCTTCCCAACTGACGTCCATACCGTGACGCTAGTCCCATCCCCGGGGTTCCTGCCCGCTGAACAGGGCTGTCGCGGGACAACGTGACCGGCCGCCCTTGCTAGGTGTGTACCCCGCCGCCGTACACTGGCCCGGGGGATCGCTGGCACTCCCCCGCAGCGAGTGCCAGACAGACGCCAACGACCGACAGCTGGAGGTGTGCGCGATGCTCAGCGAACGCAGACTCGAGGTGCTGCGCGCCATCGTCCAGGACTACGTGGGCACCGAGGAGCCCGTCGGCTCCAAGGCGCTCACCGAGCGGCACAAGCTCGGCGTCTCCCCGGCCACGGTCCGCAACGACATGGCCGTCCTGGAGGACGAGGGCTTCATCGCCCAGCCGCACACGAGCGCCGGGCGCATCCCGACGGACAAGGGCTACCGGCTCTTCGTCGACAAGCTCGCGGGCGTCAAGCCCCTGTCGTCGCCCGAGCGCCGCGCCATCCAGAACTTCATGGACGGGGCGGTCGACCTCGACGACGTGGTGGCCCGTACGGTCCGGCTGCTCGCGCAGCTGACCCGGCAGGTCGCCGTCGTGCAGTACCCGTCGCTGACCCGCTCGACGGTGCGGCACGTGGAACTCCTCTCGCTGGCCCCGGCCCGTCTGATGCTCGTGCTCATCACGGACACCGGACGGGTCGAGCAGCGCATGATCGACTGCCCCGCCCCCTTCGGCGAGACGTCCCTGGCGGACCTGCGGGCCCGGCTCAACAGCCGGGTCGTGGGACGCCGCTTCGCGGACGTACCGCAGCTGGTGCAGGACCTTCCCGAATCCTTCGACAAGGAGGACCGGGGAACCGTTTCGACGGTCCTGTCCTCTCTCCTGGAGACCCTGGTCGAGGAGACCGAGGAGCGGCTGATGATCGGCGGCACCGCCAATCTGACCCGCTTCGGGCATGATTTCCCCCTCACCATCCGGCCCGTGCTGGAGGCGCTGGAGGAGCAGGTCGTGCTCCTCAAGCTGCTGGGTGAGGCAACGGACTCGGGCATGACCGTACGAATCGGGCACGAGAACGCCCATGAGGGGCTCAGCTCCACGTCCGTCGTCGCGGTCGGCTACGGTTCGGGCGACGAAGCAGTCGCCAAACTCGGCGTGGTCGGACCGACCCGCATGGACTACCCCGGAACGATGGGAGCGGTACGCGCAGTGGCACGTTACGTCGGACAGATCCTGGCGGAGTCGTAAGTGGCCACCGACTACTACGCCGTACTCGGCGTACGCCGCGACGCGTCCCAGGACGAGATCAAGAAGGCATTCCGGCGGCTGGCGCGCGAGCTCCACCCGGACGTGAATCCCGATCCCAAGACGCAGGAGCGCTTCAAGGAGATCAACGCCGCGTACGAGGTGTTGTCGGACCCGCAGAAGAAGCAGGTCTACGACCTCGGCGGCGACCCCCTCTCGCAGGCGGGCGGCGGAGCCGGCGGCTTCGGCCAGGGCGGCTTCGGGAACTTCTCGGACATCATGGACGCGTTCTTCGGCACGGCGTCGCAGCGCGGCCCGAGGTCGCGCACGCGGCGCGGCCAGGACGCGATGATCCGGCTGGAGATCGACCTCAACGAGGCGGCCTTCGGCACGACCAAGGACATCCAGGTCGACACGGCCGTCGTGTGCACGACGTGCTCGGGCGAGGGTGCCGCACCCGGCACCTCCGCCCAGACCTGTGACATGTGCCGCGGCCGCGGTGAGGTCTCGCAGGTCACCCGGTCCTTCCTGGGCCAGGTCATGACCTCGCGTCCCTGCCCGCAGTGCCAGGGCTTCGGCACGGTCGTACCGACCCCGTGCCCGGAGTGCGCCGGTGACGGGCGCGTGCGCTCGCGCCGGACGCTGACGGTCAAGATCCCGGCCGGTGTCGACAACGGCACCCGCATCCAGCTCGCGGGCGAGGGCGAGGTCGGCCCCGGTGGCGGCCCCGCCGGTGACCTGTACGTCGAGATCCACGAGCTGCCGCACGCGGTGTTCCAGCGGCGCGGCGACGACCTGCACTGCACGGTCACCATCCCGATGACGGCGGCGGCGCTGGGCACGAAGTGCCCGCTGGAGACGCTCGACGGGATGGAGGAGATCGACGTCCGTCCGGGTACACAGTCCGGTCAGTCGATCCCGCTGCACGGGCGCGGTGTCACGCATCTGCGGGGCGGTGGCCGCGGCGACCTGATCGTGCACGTGGAGGTACTCACTCCCACGAAGATGGACCCGCAGCAGGAGGACCTGATGCGCCAGCTCGCGAAGCTGCGCGGCGAGGAGCGCCCGACGGGCCAGTTCCAGCCGGGGCAGCAGGGTCTCTTCTCGCGTCTGAAGGACGCGTTCAACGGGCGGTAGGCGCGGGCGGGGCCGACCGGGGGTCCGGGGGTTGTCCTCCGGGGGATGCGGTCAGCCGGGGCGGCAGGGTCTCTTCTGGCGTCTGAAGGACGCGTTCAACGGGCGGCAGGCACGCGGCCGGGGCTCCGGGGGCGCCACGGGTACTGCGATTCGGCGCAGTGCGGAGGGCATGAAACTATGCGTTCATGTCCTCCGCACTGACCGATCTCTGCCGTTATCCGATCGTGCAGGCCCCCATGGCGGGCGGCGCCTCCAGTCCTCAACTCGTCGCCGCCGTCTGTGACGCCGGCGGTCTCGGGTTCCTCGCCGCCGGGTACAAGACCGCGGACGGTATGTACGAGGAGATCAAGCAGCTGCGGGGCCTGACCGGCCGGCCCTTCGGCGTCAATCTCTTCATGCCGCAGCCGAACCACGCGGACCCGGCCTCCGTGGAGGTCTACCGCCACCAGCTCGCCGGTGAGGCCGACTGGTACGAAACCCCCCTCGGCGAATCCGACAACTGCACCGACGACGGCTACGAAGCCAAACTCGCCATCCTCCTCGACGATCCCGTCCCCGTCGTCTCCTTCACCTTCGGCTGTCCCGCCCGTCCCGTCCTCGACTCCTTCGCGAAGGCCGGCACCCTCACCGTCGTGACCGTCACCACGCCCGAAGAGGCCCAGGTCGCGCAGTGGAGCGGCGCCGACGCCGTGTGCGTCCAGGGCATCGAGGCCGGCGGCCACCAGGGAACGCACCGCGACGACCCCCAGAACGACGGCGCGGGCATCGGCCTGCTGTCCCTCGTCACACAGGTGCGCGAGACCGTGCAGCTGCCGATCGTCGCGGCGGGCGGCCTGATGCGCGGCGCGCAGATCGCCGCGGTCCTCGCGCTGGGCGCGGACGCCGCGCAGCTCGGCACGGCGTTCCTGGTCTGCCCCGAGTCCGGTGCCAACGTCCTGCACAAGCAGGCCATGACCAACCCGCTGTTCGTCCGCACGGAACTCACCCGGGCGTTCTCGGGACGCCCCGCCCGCGGCCTGGTGAACCGCTTCATGCGCGAGCACGGCCCGTACGCCCCCGCCGCCTACCCCCAGGTGCACCACATCACCTCCGGCCTGCGCAAGGCCGCGGCCAAGGCGGGCGACCCCCAGGGCATGGCGCTGTGGGCGGGGCAGGGGCACCGGATGGCGCGCGAGATGCCCGCCGGGCAGCTGGTCGAGGTCCTCGCGGCCGAGACCGACGCGGCGCGCGCGGCGCTGGCCCTGCGCGGCGCGGGCGGCGCGGCATGACGGCGCCGGTGTTCGTCGTCGACGCCGTACCGGCGAAGGGGCCGTACGTACTGGAAGGCCCCGAGGGGCGGCACGCCGTCTCGGTGCGGCGGCTGCACGCGGGAGAGGACGTCGTACTGACGGACGGGCGGGGCACGGGAGCGGTGGCCGTGGTGGTGGCCGCCGAGGGCAAGGACCGGCTCGTCGTCGAGGTGACGGACGTGACGGCGGAGCCGGAGCCGTCCCCGCGTATCACCGTCGTCCAGGCGCTGCCCAAGGGCGACCGCGGCGAGGTGGCCGTCGAGACCATGACGGAGACCGGCGTCGACGCGATCGTGCCCTGGCAGGCGTCGCGCTGCATCACGCAGTGGCGCGGCGACCGGGGTGCCAAGTCCCTCGCCAAGTGGCGGGCCACCGCGCGCGAGGCGGGCAAGCAGTCGCGCAGGCTGCGCTTCCCCGAGGTCGCGGACGCGCTGACGACCAGGCAGGCCGCCGCACTCGTGGCCACGGCGGACTTCGCGGCCGTACTGCACGAGGACCCGTCGGTGGGCAGCGAGGCGCTGGCCACCGCGGACCTCCCCGGCGCGGGTTCCATCGTGCTTGTCGTGGGGCCCGAAGGGGGCGTGTCCCCGGAGGAGTTGGCGGTCTTCGCCGGGGCCGGGGCGGAGCCGTACCGGCTGGGGCGCAGTGTGCTGCGTACGTCGACCGCCGGCACGGCGGCCGCCGCGCTGCTGCTGGGGCGCACCGGCCGCTGGTCCTGACGGGGCACTTCCCGCCCCGGGGCCGCGGCACGGGCGGATAGCATGCGGCCATACTCGATCAATACATCAGCACATCGGTACATGCTGATCCAGCCGCATCCGAGGAGGCCGGGACCATGACGGGACAACCGCAGGCGGACTGTCTGTTCTGCAAGATCGTCGCAGGTGAGGTGCCCGCGACGGTCGTCCGTGAGACGGACACGACCGTCGCGTTCCGCGACATCAACCCCCAGGCCCCGACGCACGTCCTGGTCATCCCCAAGGCGCACCACCCGGACGCCGCCTCGCTGGCCGTCGCCGAACCGCAGGTCCTCGCGGACGTGCTGGCCGAGGCCGGCCGGGTCGCCGAGGACGAGAAGACCGACCGGACCGGCTACCGCGTCGTCTTCAACACCGGCGCGGGCGCGGGCCAGACCGTCTTCCACGCGCACGCCCATGTCCTCGGCGGACGTGGCCTCAACTGGCCGCCCGGATAAGGCAGTTCCTGTGTCCGTACGAGAACTCGTGGTCCTCGGCACCGCCAGCCAGGTCCCCACCCGGCACCGCAACCACAACGGTTACTTCCTGCGCTGGGACGGCGAGGGCATCCTCTTCGATCCCGGCGAGGGCACCCAGCGCCAGATGCTGCGGGCCGGCGTGGCCGCGCACGACATCAACCGGATCTGTGTCACGCACTTCCACGGCGACCACTCGCTCGGTCTCGCCGGGGTGATCCAGCGCATCAACCTCGACCGCGTCCCGCACGCCGTCGCCGCGCACTACCCGGCGAGCGGGCAGCGCTTCTTCGACCGTCTGCGGTACGCCACGGCCTACCGCGAGACGGTGCGGCTGACCGAGGCGCCGGTCGCCGCCGACGGCGCGGTGGCCACCGGTCCGTCGTACGTCCTCGACGCGTGCAGGCTCTCGCACCCCGTGGAGTCGTACGGCTACCGGCTCACCGAGCCCGACGGGCGCCGCATGCTGCCCGCGCTGCTCGCCGAGCACGGCATCAAGGGCCCCGACGTCGGCCGCATCCAGCGCGCGGGCCGGCTCGGCGACGTGACGCTCGACCAGGTCAGCGAGGTGCGGCGCGGACAGCGTTTCGCGTTCGTCATGGACACCAGGCTCTGCGACGGGGTGCACGCCCTCGCCGAGGGCTGCGACATGCTCGTCATCGAGTCGACCTTCCTCGACGAGGACGAGCAACTGGCCGTCGAGCACGGTCATCTGACAGCAGGTCAGGCTGCCCGGGCGGCGCGCGACGCCGGGGTGCGCCACCTGGTCCTCACCCACTTCTCGCAGCGCTACAGCGACCCCGAAGCCTTCGAACGCCAGGCCCGCGCGGCCGGCTTCGACGGCGAACTGACCGTCGCCGCCGACCTGCTGCGGGTCCCCCTCCCCAAGCGCCACCCGTGAACCCGTGAACCCCTGAACGAGAAGACCCCCCATGCACCTCCCCAAGGCCGAACTCCACCTCCACATCGAAGGCACCCTCGAACCCGAGCTGGCCTTCGAGCTCGCGGCACGCAACGGCGTGGAACTCCCCTACGCCACCACGGAGGAGCTCCGCCACGCCTACCGCTTCGACGACCTCCAGTCCTTCCTCGACCTCTACTACGCGCTCATGGCCGTCCTGCGCACCGAGGACGACTTCGACCGGCTCGCCGACGCCTACCTGGCGCGGGCGGCCGGACAGGGCGTACGGCACGCGGAGATCTTCTTCGACCCGCAGGCGCACACCACGCGCGGGGTGGAGATCGGCACGGTCGTCGAGGGCCTGGCCCGCGCCCTGGACCGGAGCGAGGAGCGGCACGGGATCTCCACGCAGCTGATCATGTGCTTCCTGCGCGACCGGTCCGCCGAGTCGGCGCTGGAGACCCTGGAGGCCGCCAAGCCGTACCTGCACCGGATCGCGGCCGTCGGCCTGGACTCGGCGGAGGCCGGCAACCCGCCGTCGAAGTTCCGTGAGGTGTACGAGGCGGCCGCCGCGCTGGGGCTGCGCAAGGTCGCGCACGCGGGGGAGGAGGGCCCGCCGGCGTACGTCTGGGAGGCCCTGGACGTCCTCGGTGTCGAGCGCGTCGACCACGGGCTGCGCTCCATGGAGGACCCGGAGCTCGTCGAGCGGCTGGTGCGGGACCGGGTGCCGCTGACGCTGTGCCCGCTGTCGAACGTACGGCTGCGGGCCGTCGACGTCCTGGAGGAGCACCCGCTGAAGGAGATGATGGAGGCCGGGCTGCTGGTCACCGTGAACTCCGACGACCCCGCCTACTTCGGGGGTTACGTCGGCGACGCCTTCCACGCGGTGCACGAGGCGCTCGGCCTCGGCCGGGAGCAGCTGCGCGAGATCGCCCGCAACTCCTTCCTGGCGGCCTTCCTCGACCACGACGAGGAGCGCAGGGCGGCGTACCTCGCCGAGGTCGACGCGTACGTCTTCCCGTAGGCGCGCCCTCCCCCGGGCGGCGGCGGTCCGCGGGGCCGGATGCCCGGAGGGCGTGACATCCGCCTCGGCGGGTGTCACGCCCTCCGGACGCGGAGCGGCGTGAAAACGCCGAGCGGGTGCGCTCAGCCCTTGCCGACCTGGATGACGACGGTGCTGCACACCTTGTCGGCGAAGGTCTGCTTCTTGTCGTCCCACAGCGGCCACAGCCAGCCCAGGTAGCACGCGATGCTGTCCAGGAAGTGGGCCAGCTTGCGGACGAAGGCCATGCCGAAGCCGAGGGGGAGGCCGTCCCGCTCCCGGCGGAGGCTGATCCCGAGGACCTTCTTGCCGATGGACTGGCCGGTCTTCCCCTCCTTGTAGAGCTGGAAGAAGGCCATCGCGAAGGTGTACAGCATGGCGACGAGGCCCAAGACCCCCGGGGTGGTCGGGTCTTCGCTGCCCGCGAGGTCGATGAAGCCCAGCACGTACATCGGACCGGCGATGATCAGCATGTCGAGCAGGTAGGCGCCGACCCGCTGTCCCCAGTGGGCCAGGGGAGGCAGGCCGGCTCCGGGCATGCCCGGCATGGCCGGCATGCCGGGCGGCGGGTAGGCCCCGTAAGGAGGCTGCTGCGGGTACCCGTACTGCGGAGGCACGCCCTGCGGCGGTATGCCCTGCGGGGCCTGCTGCGGGTAGCCGTAACCGGCGGGCTGGCCCTGCTGCGGGTAGCCGTAACCGGCGGGCCGGTCCTGCGGCGGCTGCTGGGCGTACGGGTTGTTGGGGTCGCCAAAGCTCACGGCGAGATACCTCCGGGGTGTTCCAGGGGCCGGGCGGTGCGGACAGCCGATGCGGTCCGCGGCCGGCAAAGCGTTGATCAGCGGCCCCATACTTTCCGAGCGGGGACGGGAAGTCGAACCGCGCCCGGCCGGCCGCCTCGCGGGGCCGGGGACCACGGGGCGCGGACGGCACCCGCGCCGCTCCGCGGACGTGGCGAAGCGCTGTCGCACGGCCGCGAGCCCCGTGGACGCGTATCGGGCACACTGGCCTGAATCCGCACCACACCACGGGAGCACAGGGTGAGCACGGTGAGAAAGCACGCAGCGGCGACGGACCGCACCAGGCAGCAGCACGGGGCCACGCACCTCGATCCGCTGGACGGGCTCCGCGCCCCCGACGGCCCCCGCTGCGACGTGTTCCTCACCGGTACGGTCTTTCTCGACATCATCTTCACCGGCCTCGACAGCGCCCCCGTGCGCGGCACCGAGTCCTGGGCGCGCGGCATGGGCTCCAGCCCCGGCGGCGTCGCCAACATGGCCACCGCGCTGGCCCGGCTCGGCCTGCACACGTCGCTGGCCGCCGCCTTCGGCGACGACCACTACGGGGAGTACTGCTGGGACGCGCTCGCCGACGGCGAGGGCATCGACCTGGACATGTCCCGGACCGTCCCCGGCTGGCACTCACCGGTCACCGTCTCCATGGCGTACGAGGGCGAGCGGACCATGGTGTCCCACGGCCACGAGGCCCCGCCGCCCGCCGAACCCGGCCCCTTCCCCGACTGCCCGCCCCGCGCGCGGGCCGCCGTCGCCGCGCTCACCCCCGGCCGCACCGAGGAGTGGATCGCCTCGGCCGCCCGCCGCGGCGCCAAGATCTTCGCCGACGTGGGCTGGGACGAGACGGGCCGCTGGGACCTGGCGGGCCTCACCGGCCTGGAGCACTGCGAGGCGTTCCTGCCCAACGCCGAGGAGGCGATGCGCTACACCCGCACCGACTGCCCGCGCGCCGCCGCCCGCGCCCTGGCCGACAAGGTGCCGGTCGCGGTGGTCACGCTGGGCGCGGAGGGCGCGTACGCCGTGGACGGCTCGACCGGGGAGACCGCCGAGGTCCCCGCCATCGACGTCGAGGCGCTCGACCCGACCGGAGCCGGTGACGTCTTCGTCGCCGGATTCGTCACCGGTACGCTCGCGGGCTGGCCGCTCGCCGACCGCCTGGCCTTCGCGGGACTGACCGCCGCCCTGTCGGTGCAGGAGTTCGGCGGGTCGCTGTCGGCGCCCGGCTGGTCGGAGGTCGCGGGCTGGTGGGAGCGGGTGCAGGCGCTCGACGGGCAGGACCCCCAGGCACTGCGCCGCTACGCCTTCCTGGACGAGCTGCTGCCGGCCGCGGCGGTCCGTGTGTGGCCCCTGCGCAGGGCGGTCCCGACGATCGGCTTCCGCAGGGCGCGGTGAGCCGCGCGCTGCCGCGCCGAAAAACTCTCGGTCTTGTCGGTGCACCGACGTAGGCTTGATGTTCCAGAGGTTGTCGATCGGCGAGAACCCTGCAACAGGAGGTATGCGCAGGCCATAGTGCCGGCCCATGACTCAGACACCCACACAGCCACAGGCCCGCGCCCAGTTCACCGTCCCGGACAGGCACCCCATGGTGATGGTCCTGGGTTCCAGCGACTCCCTGTTGCGCGTGATCGAGAAAGCCTTCCCGGGCGTGGACATCCACGTCAGGGGGAACGAGGTCAGCACGACCGGTGACGCGACCGAGGTCGCCCTGGTCCAGCGCCTGCTGGCCGAGATGATGCTGGTGCTCCGCACCGGACAGCCGATGACGGAGGACTCAGTGGAACGATCGATCGCCATGCTCAGAGCGGCCGACGGCGTCGCGGGAGCGGTCACCGAGACCCCGGCCGAGGTGCTCACCCAGAACATCCTCTCCAGCCGCGGCCGCACCATCCGCCCCAAGACGCTCAACCAGAAGCGGTATGTCGACGCCATCGACAAGCACACGATCGTCTTCGGCATCGGCCCCGCCGGTACGGGCAAGACCTACCTCGCCATGGCCAAGGCGGTCCAGGCCCTGCAGTCCAAGCAGGTCAACCGGATCATCCTGACCAGGCCCGCCGTCGAGGCGGGCGAGCGGCTCGGCTTCCTGCCCGGCACGCTCTACGAGAAGATCGACCCCTACCTGCGCCCGCTCTACGACGCCCTGCACGACATGATCGACCCCGACTCGATCCCGCGCCTGATGGCGGCGGGCACGATCGAGGTCGCCCCGCTGGCGTACATGCGGGGCCGGACCCTCAACGACGCGTTCATCATCCTCGACGAGGCGCAGAACACCAGCGCCGAGCAGATGAAGATGTTCCTGACGAGGCTCGGCTTCGACTCGAAGATCGTCATCACGGGCGACATCACCCAGGTCGACCTGCCCGGCGGGACCAAGAGCGGTCTGCGCCAGGTGCAGGGCATCCTGGAGGGCCTCGACGACGTGCACTTCTCCCGCCTCACGTCGCAGGACGTGGTCCGGCACAAGCTGGTCGGCCGTATCGTCGACGCGTACGAGAAGTACGACGACAGCCAAAAAGGGCTGTGACGGACGAGCAGGGGTAGAACCAGCACCATGTCGATCGACGTCAACAACGAGTCCGGAACCGAGGTCGACGAGCAGGCGATCCTCGACATCGCCCGCTACGCACTCGCCCGGATGCGGATCCACCCGCTCTCCGAGCTCTCGGTGATCGTCGTGGACACGGCCGCCATGGAGCAGCTCCACATCCAGTGGATGGACCTCCCGGGCCCGACCGATGTCATGTCCTTCCCGATGGACGAACTGCGTCCGCCGTCCAAGGACGACGAGGAGCCCCCGCAGGGGCTCCTCGGTGACATCGTGCTCTGCCCCGAGGTCGCCAAGAAGCAGGGCGAGGACGCCCAGACGCAGCACTCCATGGACGAGGAGCTCCAGCTCCTCACCGTCCACGGCGTGCTGCACCTGCTCGGCTACGACCACGAGGAGCCGGACGAGAAGGCCGAGATGTTCGGCCTCCAGGCGGCCATCGTGGACGGCTGGCGATCGGAGAAGGGCCTGACCGGTCCGTCCCCCGCGCCGACCGTTTCATGACCGCGCAACTGGTCACGGGCGCGGTCCTCCTCGTCGTGGTCGCCTGGCTGGCGGCCTGCGCCGAGGCCGGCATCGCCCGCGTCTCCACCTTCCGGGCCGCCGAGGCCGTACGGTCGGGCCGGCGCGGCGGCGCCAAGCTGGCGCAGGTCGCCTCCGACCCGACCCGCTACCTGAACGTGGCCCTGCTGATGCGGGTGGCCTGCGAGATGGCCGCCGGGGTCCTCGTCACGTACGCCTGCCTGCGGGAGTTCGACACGACCTGGGAGGCGCTGACCGTCGCCATCGTGGTGATGGTCCTCGTCTCGTACGTCGCCGTCGGCGTCTCCCCGCGCACCATCGGCCGCCAGCACCCCATGAACACGGCGACCGCCTCCGCGTACGTCCTGCTGCCCCTCGCCCGCGTCATGGGCCCCGTCCCGCAGCTGCTGATCCTCATCGGCAACGCGCTGACCCCCGGCAAGGGCTTCCGCAAGGGCCCCTTCGCCAGCGAGGCCGAGCTGCGCGCGATGGTCGACCTGGCCGAGCAGGAGTCCCTGATCGAGGACGACGAGCGCCGCATGGTGCACTCCGTCTTCGAGCTCGGCGACACGCTCGTGCGCGAAGTCATGGTCCCCAGGACCGACCTGGTCTCCATCGAGCGCTTCAAGACGATCCGCCAGGCCCTCACCCTCGCCCTGCGCTCCGGTTTCTCCCGCATACCGGTGACCGGCGAGAACGAGGACGACATCGTCGGCATCGTCTACCTCAAGGACCTGGTCCGCAGGACCCACATCAACCGCGACTCCGAGTCCGAGCTGGTCTCCACCGCGATGCGCCCCGCCGTCTTCGTCCCCGACACGAAGAACGCGGGCGACCTGCTGCGCGAGATGCAGCAGGAGCGCAACCACGTCGCCGTCGTCATCGACGAGTACGGCGGCACGGCCGGCATCGTCACCATCGAGGACATCCTCGAAGAGATCGTCGGCGAGATCACCGACGAGTACGACCGCGAACTGCCGCCCGTCGAGGAGCTGGACGACGGCTGCTACCGGGTGACCGCCCGGCTCGACATCGGCGACCTCGGCGAGCTCTTCGGCTTCGACGAGTTCGACGACGAGGACGTGGAGACGGTCGGCGGGCTGCTCGCCAAGGCGCTCGGCCGGGTGCCGATCGCGGGCGCGTCCGTGACGGTGGACCTGCCCGACGGCCGCGCGCTGCGCCTGACCGCCGAGTCCCCGGCCGGCCGCCGGAACAAGATCGTCACGGTACTGGTGGAGCCGGAGGAGAAGAAGGAGGCGGCATGACGCCGCAGGAACTCAGGGCGTTCTGTCTGGACTTCGCCGGGGCGGCCGAGGAGTTCCCCTTCGGCCCCGAGACCTCCGTCTTCAAGGTCCTCGGGAAGCTCTTCGCGCTCAGCGCCCTGGACGCCGAACCGCTCACGGTCAATCTCAAGTGCGACCCGGAGATCGCCCTGAGGCTCCGCGCGGAGCACGAGGAGATCGTCCCCGGGTGGCACATGAACAAGCGCCACTGGAACACGGTCACCGTCGACGGGCAGCTCCCGGACCGCATGGTCCGGGAGCTGATCGAGGACTCGTACGACCTGGTGGTGGCCGGCCTGCCGAAGGCGGAGCGCCTGCGGCTCGACCGGGCCTGACCGCTCCTTCCTCCTCCGCGGCCCCGCACCCACCGCCACCGCCGCCACCAGCACGATCACCGCGTCCACGGCGAGCACGGTGCGTACGCCGCCGAAGAGCGTCCCCCGCGTCGTGGCCGGCACACCGAGCAGCGGGATGCCGACCGTGAGGCCGACCTGCTGGGCCGTGGTGACCGGACCGGCCGTCAGGCCCTGCTCCCCGTCCGGCACCCCGGACGTCACGACCAGTCCGTACGAGATGATCGCGCCCAGGTGGCACGCCTGCGCGAGTTCCTCCTGAGCAGGAGCGCCCGGATCAGCCCCGCGGAGGCGGGACTCGCGGGCGGCGGAGCGCGGCGGCGCACGCCCGGACTGCGCCGCGAGGGGGTCGCGGTGCTCGCGGGCGTCGGCGTCTCCTGGTACCAGTGGCTGGAGCAGGGCAGGGCCATCACCGTCTCGCCGCAGGTGCTCGACCCGGTGGGGCGGGTGCTGCGGCCGAGCAGCGCGGAACGCCGTCACCCGTACGTCCTGGCCGGGCTCGACCCGCCCGCGCCGGAGGCCGATCCGCGCTACGCCGACATGTGCGAGGGGCTGCACCGGCTGATCGACACGTGGTTGCCGTACCCCGCGCACCTCATGGACGCGTACGGGAACGCGGTCATGTACGACGACGCGGCCGGGGCGGTCCCCGGCACGCGGCCGGGGATCACCCGGAACTGTCTGGTCGCCTTCTTCACCGACCCCCTCTACCGCGCGAGGACGGAGAGCCGGCAGCAGAACGCGGCCCATGTCGCCGCCCAGTACCGGGCGGCCTGCTCCGAGCGCCCCGGCGACGACGGGCCGCGCGCGGTCGCCGACGAGGTGGGGGAACTCTCCCCGGAGTTCGCCGAACCGTGGCAGCGGCGCGACATCGCGCCCGGCGGCCAGGTCCGCAAGGAGAGGGAACACCCCGTCGTCGGCACGCTGGTCGTGGAGTCGGCCCGGCTGCGGATCCCGGCCCGCCCCGACCTGGCGATCGTGCTGCACACGCCGCTCCCGGAGGCGGACACGGCGGCGAAGGCGGAGTGGCCGGCCTCGCCGGAGGGGCGGCGCGGGTCGATGCACCCGGTCGCGGGATGTCCGGGGTCCGCTCCCTATGCTCTGGGCATGACTGAGACCACTGCGAGCGCCGAGCTCGACGCCGAGGACCGCAAGATCATCACGCTGGCGCGGAGCGCGCGTGCCCGCAACGGGGTGCCGGAGGGGGCGGCCGTACGGGACGAGACGGGACGTACGTACGTCGCCGGAACCGTCGCGCTGGACTCCCTCCAGCTCAGCGCGGTGCGCACCGCGGTCGCGATGGCCGTCGCGAGTGGCGCGAAGTCGCTGGAGGCGGCGGCGGTCGTGACCGAGGCGGACACGGCCTCGGAGGAGGACCGGGCGGCGGTGCGGGACCTGGGCGGCCCCGGGACGCCGGTGCTGGTGGCGGGGCCGGACGGAGCGCTGCGGGTCAGCGTCACCGCGGGCTGACGGGGTCCGGGGCGGCGCCCCACGCGGCGGAGCCGCACCGTGCCGCAGCGGGGAGTGGCGGGCGGGGGCGAGCGGGTGGAAAGCCCCGCGGGGCCACCGCCCGAGCCGCACTGGTCGGCCCTGCGGCGTACATCGGGGAGAATGGCACGCATGAGCGCTCGCACCCAGTCTTCCGAGGCCCCCCACCGGGCCGGCTTCGCCTGCTTCGTCGGCCGCCCCAACGCGGGCAAGTCCACCCTGACGAACGCTCTGGTCGGCCAGAAGGTGGCCATCACCTCCAGCCGCCCGCAGACCACGCGTCACACCGTGCGCGGCATCGTGCACCGCCCCGACGCGCAGCTGATCCTGGTCGACACCCCGGGGCTCCACAAGCCGCGCACGCTGCTGGGCGAGCGGCTCAACGACGTCGTGCGGACCACCTGGGCCGAGGTGGACGTGATCGGTTTCTGCCTGCCCGCCGACCAGAAGCTCGGCCCCGGCGACAAGTTCATCGCCAAGGAGCTCGCGGGCATCAAGAAGACGCCGAAGATCGCGATCGTCACCAAGACCGACCTCGTCGACTCCAAGCAGCTCGCCGAGCAGCTCATCGCCATCGACCAGCTCTCCAAGGAGCTCGGCTTCGAGTGGCAGGAGATCGTTCCGGTCTCCGCCGTCAGCGGCAGCCAGGTCTCGCTCCTCGCCGACCTGCTGATCCCGCTGCTGCCCGAGAGCCCGCCGCTCTACCCCGAGGGCGACCTCACCGACGAGCCGGAGATGGTGATGGTCGCGGAGCTGATCCGCGAGGCCGCCCTCGAAGGCGTACGGGACGAACTGCCGCACTCCATCGCGGTCGTCGTCGAGGAGATGCTGCCGCGCGAGGACCGCCCGGCGGACAGGCCGCTGCTGGACATCCACGCGAACGTCTACATCGAGCGCCCCAGCCAGAAGGGCATCATCATCGGCCCCAAGGGCCAGCGCCTGAAGGACGTCGGGACGAAGTCGCGCAAGCAGATCGAGGCACTGCTGGGCACCCCGGTCTTCCTGGACCTGCACGTGAAGGTCGCGAAGGACTGGCAGCGCGACCCGAAGCAGCTGCGCAAGCTGGGGTTCTGAGCCGGCGGCCCTGTCCGGCCGACGCCGGGCGCCCCTTGCTTTCCGGGCGCTCGGGTCCCTTCCCGCACGGCCCCTTCCCGCACGGCCCCTTCCCGCACGGCGCCTTCCCTCAGGCCCCTTCCTTCAGGACCTGCGAGATCAGCCGGCTCTGCGCCTCGGTCAGCCGCGGATCCGCGCAGTACACGGTCGTGCCGTCGACCGTGATCTGGTAGCTGAACCCGTCCGGTACGCCGACGGGCGGCGTGGCCCGGCCCTCGGCGACCGCCTCCTCGGCCAGGGTCTGCCACTCGCCCGCGTCGGCCCGTCCGGAGGTGTCCACCTCGGCGTACCGTTCGATGCCGGCGAATCCGCCCGTGCGCCTTACCCCAATCCGCATGGGTTCCGTTCTAGTACGGATACGGCTCAGCCGGTAGGCACCCCGACCCGGGACCATGCTTTCAGCAGCGCCTCCCGTTCCGCGCCGTCACCGAAACGGGCGTGCGCGGCCGCCACGGTGGCCCGCGCGAAGTCGGCGAAGCCCGCGTCCGCCCGGAGGCTCCCGGCGGTCAGGGTGTCGTACCAGATCTGCCCCGCCCGCTCCCACGCCCTGCCGCCGAGGGCGGTGGCGAGCAGGTAGAAGGCGTGGTTGGGGATGCCGGAGTTGATGTGGACACCGCCGTTGTCCCGGGAGGTGTGGACGTAGTCGTCCACCGTCGCGGGCTGCGGGTCCTTGCCGAGCAGGTCGTCGTCGTACGCCGTGCCGGGCGCCTTCAGGGAGCGCAGGGCCACTCCGGCGACCCGCTCGGTCAGCAGGCCCGCGCCGATCAGCCAGTCGGCCCGGTCGGCGCTCTGGTCGTCGACGTACTGCTTGACCAGGGAGCCGAAGACGTCGGACACGGACTCGTTGAGCGCGCCGGACTGGCCGAAGTACGTGAGGTCGGCCGTGTACTGCGTCATGCCGTGGGCCAGCTCGTGGGCGATGACGTCCACGGGGAGGGTGAAGTCGCGGAAGATCTCGTCACCGTCGCCGAAGACCATCTGCTCGCCGTCCCAGAAGGCGTTTCCGTAGTTCTCGCCGTAGTGGACGCTCGCGACGAGCGGCAGACCGTTGCCGTCGACCGAATCGCGGCCGAACGCCTTCAGCAGCAGCTCGAAGGTCGCGCCGAGACCGGCGTACGCCCGGTTGACGGTCGCGTCCGGGTGGGGCTCGTCGCCCTCGCCGCGCACCTTGCGGCCCGGCAGGCTCTGGAGGTGCTCCACGTCGTGGACGGTGCGGTGGGGTGTGCGGGCGGCCGCGTCCCCGGGCGGGGCGGTCCGTGTGGCCCCGAGCACCGGGGCGAACTGGCGGCGGGCGCGCTGTGCGGCGTCCGCCTCGAGGGTCCGGCGGGCGGGGCCCGCGAGCGCGGGGTCGTCGGCCCGGGCCAGCTTGTCGAGGACGTGGGGCGGCACGATGGTGCAGAGAACGGGACGCGTGGCCTTCATGACGGCAATGTGGCACTGCGTAATCCCCATGTCGTCCCCTGTCACCGGGATTGACGAAATCGAGTGAAGGATCACTCTCAACCCCTTATCGGCAACCGGTCCCGCATACTGATACAGGACCGGCGTTTCCGGCGTCCCTGGGCTAGGCTGCGGCACATCATGCGTTACGGGCTGCTCCTCCTTAGCTGCCGCGGTGAGGGTCTGTAGTCATAGGCCGACCCCCTCCCCGCGGAGTCTGGTGCTGCAGCGACACCGTCGGCCGTCCCCTCCGCAGGACACCGAGGAGCCCCACGCGATGAACGCCCCTGTTGGACGCCCCACGCCGATCACCAACGCGACGCAGCTGCAGAAGCCGTCCGGGATGCCGGTCCACAAGTACGGTTCGTACGAGGCCGTCGAGATCCCCGACCGCACCTGGCCGGACCGGCGGATCACCAAGGCACCCCGCTGGCTGTCCACCGACCTGCGCGACGGCAACCAGGCCCTGATCGACCCGATGTCCCCCGCCCGCAAGCGCGAGATGTTCGACCTGCTGGTGCGCATGGGCTACAAGGAGATCGAGGTCGGCTTCCCCTCGTCCGGCGAGACCGACTTCAACTTCGTACGCTCCATCATCGAAGAGGGCGCGATCCCCGAGGACGTGACGATCTCCGTCCTGACCCAGGCGCGCGAAGAGCTGATCGAGCGGACCGTGGAGTCGCTGGTCGGCGCCCGCCGCGCCACCGTGCACCTGTACAACGCCACCGCGCCGACCTTCCGCCGCGTCGTCTTCCGCGGCTCCAAGGAGCAGGTCAAGCAGATCGCCGTGGACGGCACGCGGCTGGTCATGGAGTACGCCGACAAGCTGCTGGGCCCGGAGACGGTCTTCGGCTACCAGTACAGCCCGGAGATCTTCACCGACACCGAGCTGGACTTCGCGCTGGAGGTCTGCGAGGCCGTCTGCGACGTGTGGAAGCCGGAGGAGGGCCGGGAGATCATCCTCAACCTGCCCGCCACCGTGGAGCGTTCGACCCCGTCCACGCACGCGGACCGCTTCGAGTGGATGTCCCGCCACCTGTCCCGGCGCGCGTACGTCTGCCTGTCCGTGCACCCGCACAACGACCGGGGCACCGCCGTCGCCGCCGCCGAGCTGGCGATCATGGCGGGCGCCGACCGCATCGAGGGCTGCCTGTTCGGGCAGGGCGAGCGCACCGGCAACGTCGACCTGGTCACCCTGGGCATGAACCTCTTCTCCCAGGGCGTCGACCCGCAGATCGACTTCTCGCAGATCGACGAGATCCGCCGCACCAGCGAGTACTGCAACCAGATGGAGGTCCACCCGCGCCACCCCTACGCGGGCGACCTGGTCTACACCGCCTTCTCCGGCTCCCACCAGGACGCCATCAAGAAGGGCTTCGACGCGATGGAGGCCGAGGCGGCCGCCGCCGGCAAGACGGTCGACGAGATCGAGTGGGCCGTCCCGTACCTGCCGATCGACCCGAAGGACGTGGGGCGTTCGTACGAGGCGGTCATCCGGGTCAACTCGCAGTCCGGCAAGGGCGGCATCGCGTACGTCCTGAAGAACGACCACAAGCTGGACCTGCCGCGCCGCATGCAGATCGAGTTCTCCCGGATCATCCAGGCCAAGACGGACGCCGAGGGCGGCGAGGTCACACCGAAGGCGATCTGGTCGGTCTTCCAGGACGAGTACCTGCCCAACCCGGACAACGCCTGGGGGCGCATCCAGCTGCGCTCCGGGCAGACCACCACCGACACGGACGGCCAGGACACGCTGACCGTGGAGGCGGTCGTGGACGGCGTCGACACCGTGCTGACCGGCACCGGCAACGGCCCGATCTCGGCCTTCTTCGAGGCGCTGGGCGCGGTCGGCGTGGACGCCAGGCTGCTGGACTACCAGGAGCACACGATGAGCGAGGGCGCGAGTGCCCAGGCCGCGTCGTACATCGAGTGCGCGATCGACGGCAAGGTGCTGTGGGGCATCGGCATCGACGCCAACACCACGCGCGCCTCGCTGAAGGCGGTCGTGTCGGCGGTGAACAGGGCCACGCGCTGAGGGGACCCCGGTCCTCGCACCTCGTACGGGCGGACGCCGGGCGGGCCGATTCTTCGGCCCGCCCGGCGTCTTGGTGGGTGAGGTGCGTCACGGCTTGAGGTTCGCTCAAGGAAGATCATGGGCTGATGCCCGGATTCCTAGCATATGAGGGTAGTTGACGGTACATCAGGGGATGGCGGAAGGTCGGCCCAGTCCACTCGGACGTCTCTTCGCACCTGCCTGACCTGCAGTTCCGCATGCGTACGTCCGCTGTCGCCGCCGTGCTCGCGGTGACCGGCTCCCTCGCCGTCGCCTGGGCCCCCGCCGCCACTGCCACCCCTTCCTGCGCGACGGACCCGCTCGGCGCGGCCGGCCGCTACGCCGAGTTCGTCGAGGGGGACTCGACCCGCTTCTCGGACTCCGAGGGCGCGGTGGCCGTGGGCGGTGACGCGTACTTCGGCGACGGCGCGAGCAACCAGGGCTTCTCGGTCGGCGGCAAGCTGACCGACGCCGACGTGAACGCCCTGCCGGGCGGGAAGAGCCTCGTCGTGGGCGGCACGCTCAACGCCAACCAGGTCGTCATCGCGAAGGGGGCGGGCGTCTACGGCAGGCTCGTCGACAAGAGCACCGGCAACTTCGCCGTCGACGGCACGCACGCACAGGGTGCTTCGCCCGTCGACTTCGCGGCCGAGTTCACCACGTTGCGCTCGCTGTCCAAGAGCTGGGCGGCCCTCACGCCCAACGGCTCCGCCGCCCGCCCCGAGGGCTCCACGTCGCTGCTGCTGACCGGCGACGACGCCGAGCTGAACGTCTTCGCGGTCAACGCCTCCGACCTCCAGCGGGCCGCCGAGATCAACCTCAAGGTGCCCGCGGGCTCCTCCACCGTCGTCAACGTCCTCGGCGCGTCGTACGACATGAACTCCGCACCCACCTACGGCGTGAACCTCTTCGACCCGCAGGCGGGCGCCTTCGTCCAGGACGACTACGCGGCGGGCAGCGCGGCCTTCAAGGACATCCGCTCCAAGCTGCTGTGGAACTTCCCGCAGGCGGCCGAGGTGGTGAAGAACTACACCTCCTGGCCCGGCACGGTCTTCGCGCCGAACGCCAAGGTCGAGCTCGGCCGCAAGCAGGGGACGGGCGGCGAGTCGGGTCCCGGTCACGTCAACGGCTCGGTCGTCGCCAGGGAACTCGTCTCCGTACCGGGCGCCGAGACCCACCGGATGGCCTTCACCGGCTGCCTGCCGGCCGGCGAGACCCCCGGTGAGCCGATCGTCCCGGCCCCGGTCCCGACGCCGACGCCCACCGAGATCCCCGAGCAGCCCAAGCCGGAGCCGGAGCCCGAATCCACGCCGGAGCCGCAGTCCACGCCGGACGCCTCCGGTGCGCCGGCCCCGGAGGAGTCGAAGACCCCGGACGCCGCGGCGCCCTCCGAGCCCTCGGACCGGACCCGGGCCCCCGAGCCCTCCCAGGACGGCCCCGAGGGCGACCTGGCCACCACCGGCAGCTCGATCGGCCCCGGCGTCATCGGGATCGCCGCCGCCGCGGTCCTGGCCGGTGGCGGACTCGTCGCGTACTCGGTGCGCCGCCGCCGCGCCCAGGCCGGTTCCTGACCTCACGTTTTGCCCGGCCCCGTCCACCCGAACCGGTGGGCGGGGCCGTCACTTGTCGTGGCGGGGTACTGACGCCGCATCACTGATGTGGCTAACATCACGTCAAAGCGGCAGTGTTGCCGGATATGGAGGTGCGACGTGCTGCCAGTTCGAGGGCGGAGACGATACGTATGGGGCATGAGCACCGCTTGGAGCACCGTCGGTGACGGTGACTTCTTCTGCCCCGGCTGCGGCGGCGACCGCAACTACCGCCGCCGCACGGGCCGCAGGCGCCTCACCCTCCTCGGTGTCCCGCTGCTGCCGCGCGGCTACGAGGGCCCGGTCGTCGAATGCGCCGCCTGCCGGCACCACTTCAGCACCGACGCGCTCGACCACCCCACCTCCGCCCGCCTCTCCGCGATGCTGCGCGACGCCGTCCACACCGTCGCCCTCGCCGTACTCACCGCGGGCGGCACCTCCTCCCGCACGGTCAGGGTGACCGCCGTCGCCGCGGTGCGCGCGGCCGGATTCGACGACTGCACCGAGGACCAGCTCACCACCCTCATCGACGCGCTCGCCGCCGACACCGGGCGACTTCCCGGGGCGTACGAAGGGGTCGGCGAGCCCTGCGGCGCCGCGCTCGCCATCGAACTGCACGAGGCACTCGGACCGCTGGCCCCGCACCTCGCGCCCGGCGGCCGCGAATCGATTCTGCTCCAGGGCGCCAGGATCGCCCTCGCCGACGGCCCGTACAGCCCGGCCGAGCGCGAGGTGCTGACGATCGTGGGCGGCGCGCTGCTGATCCGCCCCGAGGACACGGTCCGGCTGCTGGAGACCGCCCGCACGCCGTCCTGAACCGTCCGCCGTTCACCGCTGCCCTGCTCCCCGGCGAGCAGTGCAGCGGTGAACGGCCGGCGGCCCCGACGGCCTGACCGGCCGTGGACGCCGGGTCCTCGCCCTGGCCGCCCGGGGCCCGGTCCGCCCGGCTCAGTCCTGAGCCGGGGCCTCGCTCGCCCGCAGCATCGCCTCGCGGTCGACGATCTTCACGCGCTCGCGTCCCTCGGCGGCGCCCAGCGCGCGCTCGGCGCTGTCGAGGTGGTGCCACCCCTCCCACGTCGTGTACGCCACGCCCTTGGCCGCGAGGAAGTCCACCACGGCGTCCTCGGCGGGCGCGGCGGGCGCCGGCAGACGGCCCGCGCCGTGGTCCGCCAGCAGGTTGGCGACGGTCTCGTTGGCGTCGCCCTTGGTGTGGCCGATGAGGCCGACGGGACCCCGCTTGATCCATCCCGTGACGTACGTCGACGTGAGGTGCTCGCCCGCCTCGACGACGCGGCCGCCCTCGTGCGGAACGGTGCCGGTGGTGAAGTCGAAGGGCAGCTTGGGCAGCTCGTCGGAGAGGTAGCCGACCGCCCGGTAGACGGCCTGCACGTCCCACGTCTGCGTCTCGCCGGTTCCGGTGACGTTGCCCGTGCCGTCGAGGCGGGTCCGCTCGGTGCGCAGTCCGACGACCCTGCCGTCCTCGCCGACGACCTCGGTGGGCGACTCGAAGAAGTGCAGGAAGAGCTTGTGGGGCCGGTCGCCGACGTCCCGGATCGCCCAGTTCTCCAGCGTTTTGGCGACCATGTCGGCCTGCTTGTTGGCGCGGCGGGTGGCGATGCTGCCCTCGTCGTAGTCGATGTCCTCGGGGTTGACGATGACTTCGATGTTCGGGGAGTGGTCGAGCTCGCGCAGCTCCATCGGGCTGAACTTCGCCTGCGCGGGGCCGCGCCGCCCGAAGACGTGGATCTCGCGCGCCTTGTTGGCGGCGAGGCCGTCGTAGACGTTCGGCGGGATCTCGGTGGACAGCAGCTCGTCGGCGGTCTTGGCGAGGATGCGGGCCACGTCCAGGGCGACGTTGCCGACGCCGAGGACGGCGACCTTCTCGGCCTCCAGCGGCCAGGTGCGCGGGACGTCCGGGTGGCCGTCGTACCAGGAGACGAAGTCGGCGGCCCCGTACGAGCCGTCCAGCCCGATGCCGGGGATGTCCATCGCCCGGTCGGCGCTCGCGCCGGTGGAGAAGATCACCGCGTCGTAGAACGCGCGGAGGTCGTCCAGGCCGATGTCGGACGGGTAGTCGACGTTGCCGAAGAGGCGTGTCTGCGGCTTGTCGAGGACCTGGTGCAGGGCGGTGATGATGCCCTTGATGCGGGGGTGGTCGGGCGCGACGCCGTAACGGATCAGGCCGAAGGGCGCGGGCATCCGCTCGAAGAGGTCGATGGAAACGCCGGGCTCGGAGGCCGCCTCGGATTTCAGCAGGGCGTCGGCGGCGTAGATCCCGGCGGGTCCGGCACCGACGATCGCTATCCGCAGGGGGCGGGGCATGGGGGTTCCCTTCGAGCGGCGACAACTGGACAACTGTCTCAAGCGTCACCCTAGGCAAGAAAATACCCGGCCAGGTACCTGACCCCTCCCTATGACCTCATAAGCGGTACTTATGACTTCTCATAGGCCGCCTTGACGGGGGCGGGCTGCCGCATGTGTTGGCCATGGGTTAACCCCCTTGTGGTGCCGACGGGTTGTAGAGCATGTCGTCCTGCCGATTTCGGATACGTGCCCTCAAGGTGGAGGGAGAAAAGGGAAAAGGGTAAGAAAGAGGCTTGCATGGTGTCAAAGGGAATGGAAGAAGGCGATTTCGTCATCGATACGCGCACCGGGAGCGTGGGGTGCGTCAGGGGGAACGAGGGGCCGCGGCTTCGGCTCCGGCCCGTCGGCGGCGGACGGGAATGGGACTGCCCTTCCGGTGACGCGCGTCCCGCCACCCTCGCCGAGACGATGCACGCCAAGGTCGCGGCGGCCAATGCCCTCAGCCGGCGTGGGCGGTGACCGGAGGGGACGCGGCCCGGTGACATGGACCCGGTGGCACAGACCCGGTGGCATGGGCCCGGCGGCACAAGCCCTGTGACGTACGCCATGCACCGCGGGGCCCGGCGAGGCGAGTGCGGCCGTGCGGTGGGCGAGAATGGACGTATGAGTCTGTTCCGCGACGACGGCATCGTGCTGCGCACCCAGAAGCTGGGCGAGGCGGACCGGATCATCACGCTGCTCACCCGCGGTCACGGACGGGTACGCGCCGTCGCGCGCGGGGTCCGGCGGACCAAGTCGAAGTTCGGGGCCCGCCTGGAGCCCTTCTCGCACGTCGACGTGCAGTTCTTCTCGCGCGGCAGCGAGCTGGTCGGGCGTGGGCTGCCGCTGTGCACGCAGGGCGAGATCATCGCCCCGTACGGCGGCGGCATCGTCACGGACTACGGCCGCTACACCGCCGGTACGGCGATGCTGGAGACCGCCGAGCGGTTCACCGACCACGAGGGCGAGCCCGCCGTACAGCAGTACCTGCTGCTCGTCGGCGCCCTGCGCACCCTCGCCCGCGCCGAGCACGCCCCCCACCTGATCCTGGACGCCTTCCTGCTGCGCTCGCTGGCCGTCAACGGCTACGCGCCCAGCTTCACCGACTGCGCGCGCTGCGGCCTCGACGGGCCGAACCGGTTCTTCTCGGTGGCGGCCGGCGGCGTCGTGTGCGGCGACTGCCGGGTGCCCGGAAGCGTCGTACCCTCGGCGGAGGCCGTCGGTCTGCTCAGCGCGCTGCTCACGGGGGACTGGGAGACCGCGGACAGCTGCGAGGCCCGGCACGTCAGGGAGGGCAGTGGGCTGGTGTCGGCCTATCTGCACTGGCACTTGGAACGCGGACTGCGCTCGCTGCGGTACGTGGAGAAGTAGAGAAGTGGATCGAGGGAGAAGAGCTCATGGCGCGACGCGGGATTCTCGGCCGTAACCGGCGCGAATACAAGACGCCGGAACCGCACCCGTCCGGTGCGCGGCCGCCGAAGATCCCCGGCGAGCTGGTTCCGGAGCACGTGGCGATCGTCATGGACGGCAACGGCCGCTGGGCGAAGGAGCGCGGACTGCCGCGCACCGAGGGCCACAAGGTCGGTGAGGGCGTCGTGCTCGACGTGCTCAAGGGCTGCCTGGAAATGGGCGTCAAGAACCTCTCCCTGTACGCCTTCTCCACCGAGAACTGGAAGCGCTCGCCCGAGGAGGTGCGCTTCCTGATGAACTTCAACCGGGACGTCATCCGCCGCCGCCGTGACGAGATGGACGAACTCGGCATCCGCATCCGCTGGACCGGCCGCATGCCGAAGATGTGGAAGTCCGTCGTCCAGGAGCTCCAGGTCGCCCAGGAGCAGACCAAGGACAACGACGCGATGACGCTGTACTTCTGCGTCAACTACGGCGGGCGCGCGGAGATCGCGGACGCGGCGCAGGCGATCGCGCGCGACGTCGCGGCGGGCAGACTCGACCCGTCGAAGGTCAACGAGAAGACCCTGGCGAAGTACCTGTACTACCCGGACATGCCGGACGTCGACCTCTTCGTGCGCCCCAGCGGCGAGCAGCGCACGTCCAACTACCTGATCTGGCAGAGCGCGTACGCCGAGATGGTCTTCCAGGACGTCCTGTGGCCCGACTTCGACCGCCGCGACCTGTGGCGCGCCTGCGTCGAGTACGCCTCCCGCGACCGCCGCTTCGGCGGCGCCGTCCCGAACGAGGAGCAGCTCGCCGCGGGCAGCATGTAGGGCGGCGCGGAGCCGCCGGGACGGCGTGGCCAGGCTCCCGCCCCATGGATGACCAGGGGCGGGACGCGATCGAGGTCGCGGAGAGGGGCGAGCTGACCTACCGGCCGACGCGCGGCGACATTCCGGCGGGCATCCGGGTGCGCGACCGCGTGCGGCGGATCAACGTGCTCCGGGGGGCGCTGATCGCGGGCCTGGGCCTGCTGCCGGCGATGAGACCGGGCGGCGCGGGGGCGATGAACGTCCTCGTGTACGGACTGCTCGTCCTGCTCGTGTGGTCGATTCCGCACCTTCAGGCCCACCACGTGCTGCGCATGGTGCGGTGGCAGGGCGAATACCGTACGACGGTCACCGGGGCGGGTGTGTCGGCCGCCGTCGAGCACGCGGCCCTGACCGTGCGCCGGCCGCTCTTCCGGGGCTACCGGGAGACCGGCGGCCACCTCGTCCTGCTCGGCGGCGACCCGAACGTCCTGTGCCTGGAGGTCCTGCCCAAGCGCGGGCTCGGGGCCCCGGGGGACGTCGACCGGCTGCGGGCGATCCTCGACCGGAACCTGCGGCGGCTGTGAGGCGCCCCGGTACGAGTGCGGGCCCGCACCGGGAGTCATCCGGTACGGGCCCGCACTCGTACGGCCTCAGACGCTCGCCGCGCACTCCACGCACGTGCCGAAGATCTCCACGGTGTGGGCCACGTTCACGTAGCCGTGCTGGGCGGCGATGGCCTCGGCCCACTTCTCCACCGCGGGGCCCTCGACCTCGACGGCCTTGCCGCACACCCGGCACACCAGGTGGTGGTGGTGCTCGCCGCTGGAGCAGCGCCGGTACACCGCCTCGCCCTCACTGGTGCGCAGTACGTCCACCTCGCCGGCGTCGGCGAGGGACTGCAGGGTGCGGTAGACCGTCGTCAGCCCGACCGAGTCGCCCCGGTGCTTGAGCATGTCGTGAAGCTCCTGCGCGCTGCGGAACTCGTCCACCTCGTCGAGCGCGGCCGCTACGGCGGCCCGCTGGCGGGTGGACCGGCCACGCACCGGGGATGGGGTTCCCGCAGTCGTCACAGGTGCCTCCTCTGGTCGCCCGTACGTATGCCGGGCCATTCTGCCAGGTCGTTGCCGACCGCCGGTCAGACCTTCACGTCGTCAGCGGGGCGCCGGGTGTCCGGCAGGCCGCCCGCCTCCACGCTACAGCCGCCCGCGGACCCGGTCTCCGCCCCGCCCAGGGCCCGTGCCCGGCGCCTCGCGAGGGGAGCGGCCAGCGCGGTCAGTACGAAGAAGGCGGCGATGGCCAGCAGCACGATCGTCGCGCCCGGCGGCACTTCGTACTCGTACGAGGCCACCGTGCCGGCCAGCGTCACGACCGTGCCGATGGCCACGGACAGGACGAACGTGACCTTGAACGACCGGGTGATCTGCTGCGCCGCCGCCACCGGCACCACCATCAGCGCGCTGACCAGCAGCAGCCCGACGACGCGCATGGCGACGGTGACCGTGACGGCCGCGGTGACCGCGATCAGCAGATTCAGGGCGCGCACCGGCAGACCGGTCACCCGCGCGAACTCCTCGTCCTGACTGACCGCGAAGAGATGGCGCCGCAGACCGACAGTGACCAGCATCACAAAAGTGGCGAGCAGGCAGATCGCGACGACGTCCGCGTCCGAGACCGTCGACAGCGAACCGAAGAGGTACGAGGTGAGGTTCGAGTTGGAGCCGCCCGGCGCGAGGTTGATCAGCAGGACACCGCCCGCCATGCCGCCGTAGAAGAGCATGGCCAGCGCCATGTCGCCGCGCATGCGTCCGTACCAGCGGATCAGCTCCATCGCGACGGCGCCGGCGATCGAGACGAGCGCGGCCATCCACACCGGGTTGGCGCTCAGCAGGAAGCCGAGGCCGACGCCGGTCATCGCGACGTGGCCGATGCCGTCGCCCATCAGGGCCTGGCGGCGCTGCACGAGGTAGATGCCGACGGCGGGGGCGGTGATGCCGACGAGGACGGCGGCGAGCAGGGCCCGCTGCATGAAGGCTGTTTCGAGGATTTCCATCAGTCAGGTCAGCAGTCCTGTGCGGACGGGCTCGGAAGCCGCGTGCGGGTGTACGTGGTCGTGGCCGGGCAGCGCGTGCTGGCCCAGGGACTCCGGGGGCGGCCCGTCGTGCGTGACGCAGCCGTCGCGCAGGACCACCGCGCGGTCGATCAGCGGCTCCAGGGCGCCGAGTTCGTGCAGGACGAGCAGCACGGTCGTACCGGCCGCCACCTGCTCGCGCAGGGTCGCCGCGAGGATCTCCTGGCTGTTCAGGTCCACGCCCGCCATCGGCTCGTCCATGATCAGCAGTTCCGGCTCGGCGGCGAGGGCCCGCGCGATGAGCACGCGCTGGTGCTGGCCGCCGGAGAGGGCGTTCACGGAGTCCTTGGTGCGGTCCGCGAGCCCGACGAGTTCGATGGCGCGGTGCACGGCGGCGCGGTCGGCCTTGGAGGGCCAGCGCAGCTTCGCGCGGGAGAGGCGGCCGGAGGAGACGACCTCGTACACGGTCGCGGGAACGCCGCTCGCAGCCGTGGTGCGCTGCGGTACGTACCCGACGCGCGACCAGTCGCGGAAGCGGCGCAGCGGCGTACCGAAGAGGTCGACGGTGCCGCCGGTGAGTGGCACCTGGCCGATCACGGAACGTACGGCCGTCGACTTGCCGGAGCCGTTGGCGCCGAGCAGGGAGACGACCTCACCGCGGTGCACGGCGAGGTCGACGCCGCGCAGCACGGGGCGCGAGCCGAGGGTGGCCGTGGCGCCGCGCAGGGATATCACGGGCTGCTCTGGCTCTGGCTTCATGGCTCGCGCCTCCGGTGCTGCTGGGGTGATCTGCTTCACTTCGCGCCGAGGGCCTTCTCCAGCGCGGCGAGGTTGGACTCCATGACCTCGATGTAGTCAGCGCCCTCGGACTTGTCCGTGATTCCCTCCAGCGGGTCCAGGACGTCGGTCTTGAGGCCGGCGTCGCCCGCGAGGGTCCTGGCGGTCTTGTCGCTGGCGAGCGTCTCGAAGAAGACCGTGGTGACCCTGTCCTGCTCGGCGATCTTCTGGAGGTCCTTCATGCGGGACAGGCTGGGCTCGGAGTCGGGGTCGAGGCCGCTGATGCCTTCCTGCGTGAGGTCGTAGCGCTCGGCGAGGTAACCGAAGGCGGCGTGGGTGGTGATGAAGGTCCTGGTGTCGGTGTTCTTCAGGCCCTTCTCGAACTTCGCGTGCAGGCCGTCGAGCTTGCCGACCAGGGCGGCGGTGTTCTTCCTGTACGCGGCGGCGTTGTCGGGGTCGGCCTTCTCCAGGGCCTTGCCGACGCCCTCGGCGACCTCGGAGTACTTCACGGGGTCCAGCCAGACGTGGGGGTCGCCGGCGGCGCCGGCGTGGTCGTGCCCGTCCTCGGCGGCGTGCTCGTCGGCGTGTTCCCCGCCCTCGTCCTCGTGCTCGGCGTGGCCGGCCTCGGTGCCGTGCTCTTCGAGGTGGGTGAGGCCGGCGGCGTCGACGGTGTTCTTCACACCGGACTGCGCGACGGCCTCGTCGACGGCGGGCTGGAGGCCCTTGAGGTAGAGGACGAAGTCGGCTTCGCCGAGCCCGGCGGTCTGCTTCGGGCTGAGCTCCAGGTCGTGCGGCTCCACGCCGGGCTTCGTCAGGGTCGATACGGCGACGTGCTCGCCGCCTATCTCCTCGGCCAGGTACTGCAGGGGATAGAACGACGCCACCACGTCGAGTTTGCCGTTGCCGTCCTTGTCGGCGGCGCCGGAGGAGGAGCAGGCGCTCACGGCCATCAGGCCGAGGGCGACGGCTCCGGCGGTCGCGGCGGTGGGTATGAGGCGTCGTCGTACGTTCATGACACCCATTTTCAACAAAACTGGAAACGATTGTCAATAATGCCGGGTGTGATCCGGGCCCGGCCCCCTTACCGGGATACCGATTTGATCCGGGGGGTGTGAGCGCCGGTAATCTGAATCATTCGCGTTCGTCGTCGTCGTAATGAAGAGAGCACCGTGGCCGCCGACAAGATCGACACCATCGTCAGCCTGAGCAAGCGCCGTGGCTTCGTCTACCCGTGCAGTGAGATCTACGGCGGCTCCCGGGCCGCCTGGGACTACGGACCGCTGGGTGTCGAACTCAAGGAGAACATCAAGCGCCAGTGGTGGCGCTCCATGGTCATCGCGCGCGAGGACGTGGTCGGTCTCGACTCCTCCGTGATCCTGGCGCCCGAGGTCTGGGAGGCGTCCGGTCACGTCGCGACGTTCTCCGACCCGCTCACCGAGTGCACCGCCTGCCACAAGCGTCACCGCGCGGACCACCTGATCGAGGCGTACGAGGCCAAGCACAACGGCCGCGCCCCCGAGAACGGTCTGGCCGACGTCAACTGCCCGAACTGCGGCACCAAGGGCCAGTTCACCGAGCCCAAGCAGTTCTCCGGCATGCTGGAGACGCACCTCGGCCCGACCCAGGACACCGGCTCGCGCGCGTTCCTGCGTCCCGAGACCGCGCAGGGCATCTTCACCAACTTCGCCCAGGTGCAGCAGACTTCCCGCAAGAAGCCGCCGTTCGGCATCGCGCAGATGGGCAAGTCCTTCCGGAACGAGATCACTCCGGGCAACTTCATCTTCCGCACGCGCGAGTTCGAGCAGATGGAGATGGAGTTCTTCGTCAAGCCGGGCGAGGACGAGCAGTGGCAGGAATACTGGATGGAGCAGCGCTGGAGCTGGTACCGCGAGCTTGGTCTCCGTGAGGAGAACATGCGCTGGTTCGAGCACCCGGCGGAGAAGCTCTCCCACTACTCGAAGCGCACCGCGGACATCGAGTACCGCTTCAACTTCGGCGGCAACGAGTTCTCCGAGCTCGAGGGCGTGGCCAACCGCACCGACTTCGACCTCAAGGCCCACTCCAAGGCTTCCGGCCAGGACCTGTCGTTCTTCGACCAGGAGGCCGGCGAGCGCTGGACCCCGTACGTCATCGAGCCGGCGGCCGGCGTGAACCGCGCCATGCTCGCCTTCATGCTCGACGCGTACATCGAGGACGAGGCCCCGAACGCCAAGGGCGTCATGGAGAAGCGCACCGTGATGCGCCTCGACCCGCGCCTGGCGCCGGTCAAGGTCGCCGTCCTGCCGCTGTCCCGCAACCCGCAGCTGTCGCCGAAGGCCAAGGGCCTGGCGACCGACCTGCGCAAGAACTGGAACATCGAGTTCGACGACGCGGGCGCCATCGGCCGCCGCTACCGCCGTCAGGACGAGATCGGTACGCCGTTCTGCGTGACCGTCGACTTCGACACCCTCGACGACAACGCGGTGACGGTGCGCGAGCGCGACACCATGAAGCAGGAGCGCGTCTCGCTGGACCAGATCCAGTCCTACCTGGGCGGCCGCCTCCTCGGCTGCTGACCTGCTGACGCTGTCCGGGCGTACGCGTACGCGTACGCCCCCGAGACCCCGGTTCCGCACGGCGGAGCCGGGGTCTTCGCGTTCACCGGCCGGGGCCGGGCGGCGGGAAACCTGGTGACCGGCGGCGCCGCGGCCCGGTACTCTCACAAGCATGTTCTTCCAGATCTACGAGTGAGCGCGCGGCGGGTCCCACGTCCGCCCCCCACCAGACGAATCCGCAGATCACTTCTCACCACTTCGGGAGAACCCCGTGGCAAAGAGCCGCAACAACCTTCTCGGCGTAGGCGGGCAGCGCAAGAGGATGTCCCGCGCCGAACTCGCGGACAACGGCCCCACGCGCAACGCCGACCGCAGGACGGCCGCCGAGCAGAAGGAAGACCTGCTGCGCAAGATGCGCGAGCGCACCGCCGGGGAAGACGGCGAAGACGGCGGCGAGGCGACCGCAGAGGGCACCCAGGACGCTCAGGGCACCCAGGGCTGACCTGCTTTCCGGCACGGCAGTGGGCCCGGACCGCACACAGCGGTCCGGGCCCACGCCTGTGTCCGGCCCGTCCTCAGCGCACCGCGCCCGCCGGGGCCCGGCCGGTCTCGGCCCCCTCCAGCCGGGCCGCCGTCCGCCGTGCCGACCTCAGTGCCCACGGTCCGCTGGTCAGCGCCCCCACCAGCAGTACGCACAGTCCGCAGCCGGTGAGGATCCACCAGGCCGGCCTGCTCGCCGCCACGAAGGTGTCGTCGTACGACCGTCCGTGCACCCCGGCCGCGAGCACCGCGCCGATCACGGCGACGCCCAGCGTCGTGCCGACCTGCCTGCTGGTCGAGGCGACCGCGGCGGCGACGCCCGCCTGGGTGCGCGGCATCCCGGACACGGCGGTGTTGGTGATCGGCGCGTTCACCATGCCGAAACCCAGGCCGAAGAGGACGTAACCGGTGAACAGCAGGGGCGTGGACGTCTCCGCCTCGAAGGCGGCGAACAGCAGCCCGCTCGCCGCCATCGCGACCCCGGCCACCAGGAGCGGCAGCCGTGGCCCGCGGCTGCCGACGAGCCTTCCCGAGAGCGGTGCGCAGACGAACGTCAGGGCCGCCATGGGGAGCATGTAGAGGCCGGCGTGCAGGGCGGAGAACCCGCGTACGTCCTGGAGGTACAGGGTGTTGACGAAGAGGAAGCCGCCGAGTGCGGCGAACGCGCACACGGCGATCACCGTCGCGCCGCTGAACGGCGCGCTCCGGAAGAACCGCAGGTCGATCAGCGGCTCCGTCCGCCGTGGTTCGTACACGAGGAGCCCCACGAGGGACAGCGCGGCCGTTCCCGCGGACGTCAGGATGAGCGGTGACGTCCAGCCCGCCAGGGGCGCCTCGATGATCGCGTACGTGAGCGACCCGAGCAGCGCGATGATCAGCAGTTGCCCGACGGGATCGGGGCGGCGCGCCTTCGGGGCGCGCGACTCGGGTACGTACCGGGCGGTCAGCAGCAGCGCGGCGAGCCCGACCGGCAGATTGACCCAGAAGATCGCCCGCCAGCCGACCGAGTCCACCAGCAGTCCGCCGACCAGCGGGCCCGCGGCCATCGAGATGCCCACCACCCCGCCCCACACCCCGATCGCGCGGGCCCGCTCGCGCGGTTCGGTGAAGGTATTGGTGATGATCGACATCGCGACGGGGTTGAGCATCGAGCCGCCGACGGCCTGCACCATGCGGAAGACGACGAGCGATTCGAGGTTCGGCGCGAGGGAGCAGAGCAGCGACCCGAGCGTGAAGAGCACGAGCCCGGCCTTGAAGACCTTGCGCCGCCCGATCCGGTCGGCGGTGGAGCCGGCGAGCATCAGCAGTGAGGCGAGGACGAGCGTGTACGCGTCGACCGTCCACTGCATTCCGGCGACCGACGCGCCCAGTTCCCTCCGCATGGAAGGGAGGGCGACATTGAGTGCGGTGTTGTCGAGGCTGACGATCAGCAGGCTCATGCAGCAGATCGCCAGCACCAGCAACCGCCGCCGGTGGCTGAGCTCGGGCATGAGTCGATAGTACGGCTCACTAACGACTCTCGTCGTACGGGACAATGGGGCCATGACGACCGCGCTCCCCCTGTCCCCCACGTTGTCCATCGGCCCGCACTCCGTGCAGCCGCCGGTGGTGCTCGCCCCCATGGCCGGCATCACCAACGCCCCCTTCCGCACCCTGTGCCGCGAGTTCGCCGAAGGCGTGCGGGGGTTCGGGGGCCGCCCCCCGGTGGGTGCGGCCTCCGGTGGCAAGGGGCTGTTCGTGAGCGAGATGATCACGACGAGGGCGCTGGTCGAGCGCAACGAGAAGACCATGCAGCTGATCCACTTCGACGCGACCGAGACGCCTCGGTCCATTCAGCTGTACGGGGTGGATCCGGTCACCGTCGGCAAGGCGGTCCGCATGATCGTGGACGAGGACCTGGCCGACCACATCGACCTGAACTTCGGCTGCCCGGTGCCGAAGGTGACGCGCAAGGGCGGCGGCTCGGCGCTTCCGTACAAGCGGCCGCTGCTGCGGGCGATCCTGGGCGAGGCGGTCTCCAACGCCGGGGACCTGCCGGTCACGATGAAGATGCGCAAGGGCATCGACGACGACCACATCACCTTCCTGGACGCCGGCCGCATCGCGGTCGAGGAGGGCGTGACGGCGATCGCGCTGCACGGGCGGACCGCTGCCCAGCACTACGGCGGTACGGCCGACTGGGACGCCATCGCGCGCCTCAAGGAGCACGTGCCGGAGATCCCGGTGCTCGGAAACGGCGACATCTGGTCGGCGGACGACGCGCTGCGGATGATGCGCGAGACCGGCTGCGACGGCGTGGTCGTCGGGCGCGGCTGCCTGGGGCGGCCGTGGCTGTTCGGGGACCTGGTCGCAGGGTTCGAGGGCACGGGCGCGTACGCCGCTCCGACGCTGCGCGAGGTCGCCGCGGTGATGCGCAGGCACGCGGAGCTGCTCGGGGAGTGGATCGGGGACGAGGCACGCGGGGTCATTGACTTCCGTAAGCACGTCGCCTGGTACCTCAAGGGGTTCTCGGTCGGTTCGGAGATGCGTAAGAAGCTTGCAATCTCCTCATCCCTGGATGAAATGGACGCTCACTTGAGCGAGCTCAATCTGGACCAGCCGTGGCCCGAAGGGGCGGACGGGCCGCGGGGCCGTTCGTCCGGCAATGGGCGGGTTGTCCTGCCGGATGGCTGGCTGAAGGACCCGTACGACTGCTCGGGTGTGAGCGCGGAGGCCGAGCTGGACACGTCCGGAGGCTGAGATTCGGGTCTCGTTCGGGTCTCATCTGTGACGTGATTCTCGCCACGCCTGATGCGCTCATTGCTCAGATGAGCACATCAGGCGGGGCTGCACCTCTCAAAAGGTGGCACTGGGTGCCACCTTCTTTTGTTTTAATCGATCACATCATCCGGCACTCTCCGTTACCGATGTGGGAGAAGTTCGATGCACTGCGTGTTGATGTGTAAAACACTTGAACGGAAAGGCTGATCGGTCCGGTCGCGTTGATCACTTTCGATCTGCTGGCGGACGAGTGGTTAAGGCCGTATGACAGTCAGGTGGACGTACCCAGGCACCTTCGATCTGGGTATGTTCCTGGCCGTCAGGGCAGCCACCGCGTCCTCGAGGAGTCGAGACCCGTGTCGGAAAACAAAGAACCCCAGGTAGCCAGCGAGCCCCAGGGGCAGAAGTTCGTTTATGACTTCACCGAGGGCAACAGGAACCTCAAGGACCTGCTGGGTGGCAAGGGCGCCAACCTCGCCGAGATGACCAACCTCGGGCTGCCGGTTCCTCCCGGCTTCACCATCACCACCGAGGCGTGCAAGGTCTACCTCGACAGCGGCGAGGCGCCCGACGCCCTGCGCGACGAGGTCAGCGCGCACCTCGACGCCCTTGAGCAGAAGATGGGCAAGAAGCTCGGCCAGGCCGACAACCCGCTGCTCGTCTCCGTCCGCTCGGGCGCCAAGTTCTCCATGCCCGGCATGATGGACACCGTCCTGAACATCGGGCTCTCCGACAAGTCGGTCACCGGCCTCGCCCAGCAGGCCGGCGGCGACGAGCGCTTCGCGTGGGACTCGTACCGCCGTCTCATCCAGATGTTCGGCAAGACCGTCCTCGGGGTCGACGGCGAGCTCTTCGAAGAGGCGCTGGAGCAGGCGAAGGCGGCCAAGAAGGTCACGGTCGACACCGACCTGGAGGCGGCCGACCTCAAGAAGCTGGTCCGGAAGTTCAAGAAGATCGTCTCCGAGCAGGCCGGACGCGACTTCCCGCAGGACCCGCGCGAGCAGATGGACCTCGCCATAAACGCGGTCTTCGACTCGTGGAACACCGACCGCGCCAAGCTCTACCGCCGCCAGGAGCGCATCCCCGGCGACCTCGGCACGGCCGTCAACGTGTGCTCCATGGTCTTCGGCAACCTCGGCCCCGACTCCGGCACCGGCGTCGCCTTCACCCGCGACCCCGCCAGCGGCCACCAGGGCGTGTACGGCGACTACCTGCAGAACGCGCAGGGCGAGGACGTCGTCGCCGGCATCCGCAACACCGTGCCGCTCGCCGACCTCGAGCGCATCGACAAGGCGTCGTACGACCAGCTCATGCAGATCATGGAGACGCTGGAGACCCACTACAAGGATCTCTGCGACATCGAGTTCACGATCGAGCGCGGTCAGCTGTGGATGCTCCAGACCCGGGTCGGCAAGCGCACCGCCGGCGCCGCCTTCCGCATCGCCACCCAGCTCGTCGACCAGGGACTCATCGACGAGGCCGAGGCGCTCCAGCGCGTCAACGGCGCGCAGCTCGCGCAGCTGATGTTCCCGCGCTTCGACGACGAGGCGAAGACCCAGAAGCTCGGGCGCGGCATCGCCGCCTCCCCGGGCGCCGCGGTCGGCAAGGCCGTCTTCGACTCGTACACGGCCGTCAAGTGGTCGCGGTCCGGCGAGAAGGTCATCCTCATCCGCCGTGAGACCAACCCGGACGACCTCGACGGCATGATCGCCGCCGAGGGCATCCTGACCTCGCGCGGCGGCAAGACCTCGCACGCCGCCGTCGTGGCGCGCGGCATGGGCAAGACCTGTGTCTGCGGCGCCGAGGAGATCGAGGTCGACACCAAGCGCCGCCGGATGACGGCCCCGGGCGGGATCGTCGTGGAGGAGGGCGACGTCGTCTCCATCGACGGCTCCACCGGCAAGGTGTACCTCGGTGAGGTGCCCGTCGTGCCGTCGCCGGTCGTCGAGTACTTCGAGGGCCGCATGCACGCGGGCGCCGACGACGCCGACGAGCTGGTCGCCGCCGTGCACCGGATCATGGCGTACGCCGACCGGGTGCGCCGCCTGCGGGTGCGCGCCAACGCCGACAACGCCGAGGACGCCCTGCGGGCCCGCCGCTTCGGCGCCCAGGGCATCGGCCTGTGCCGCACCGAGCACATGTTCCTCGGTGAGCGCCGCGGGCTCGTCGAGCGGCTGATCCTGGCCGACACGGACGACGAGCGCGAGCAGGCGCTGGGCGCGCTGCTGCCGCTCCAGAAGGCCGACTTCATCGAGCTGTTCGAGTCGATGGACGGACTGCCGGTGACGGTGCGGCTGCTGGACCCGCCGCTGCACGAGTTCCTCCCCGACATCACCGAGCTGTCGGTGCGCGTCGCCCTCGCCGAGTCCCGCAAGGACGCGAACGAGAACGACCTGCGCCTCCTCCAGGCCGTCCACAAGCTGCACGAGCAGAACCCGATGCTGGGTCTGCGCGGTGTACGTCTGGGTCTGGTCATCCCGGGCCTGTTCGCGATGCAGGTCCGCGCCATCGCCGAGGCGGCCGCCCACCGCAAGAACGCCAAGGGCGACCCGCGCGCGGAGATCATGATTCCGCTCGTCGGCACGGTCCAGGAGCTGGAGATCGTCCGCGAGGAGGCCGACCAGGTCATCGCGGAGGTCGAGGCCGCCACCGGCACGAAGCTGAAGCTGACCATCGGCACGATGATCGAGCTCCCGCGCGCCGCGCTGACCGCCGGCCAGATCGCCGAGGCCGCGCAGTTCTTCTCCTTCGGTACGAACGACCTCACCCAGACCGTGTGGGGCTTCTCCCGCGACGACGTCGAGGCGAGCTTCTTCACGGCGTACCTGGAGAAGGGCATCTTCGGGGTCTCCCCGTTCGAGACGATCGACCGGGACGGCGTCGGCGCGCTGGTGCGCTCCGCCGTCGAGGCCGGCCGCGCCACGCGCCCCGACCTGAAGCTCGGCGTCTGCGGCGAGCACGGCGGTGACCCGGAGTCGGTGCACTTCTTCCACGAGGTGGGCCTGGACTACGTCTCCTGCTCGCCGTTCCGGATCCCGGTGGCACGCCTGGAGGCGGGCCGCGCGGCGGCGCAGTCCACGGGCAGCGACTCGCGCTAGCGGGACCACCGGAGCTGCCGTCGGTTCACCCCAACCCTCGAACGAACCGGCAACGGCTCCGGCGCAACAAAGAAGCGGCGGCACCTCGTGCGGAGGTGCCGCCGCTCTGCTGTGCCGACGGGAAGTGCCGACGGGAAGTGCCGACGACGGAAAGTTCAGGAAACAACAGAAAGCAGCAGCAGTTGAATTCCGCCATTCTCTGCTGAAAACAAGGCAGGATGCGGTCGCCGGATCCCCACCCGCCGACCGCATCCTGATACCTCGCCGGACACCGAACTGCTCCCTTCGCCAACCGCCGCCAGACCCGGCGAAGCCCCCCACGGCCTTCGCTGTGCCTTTCCGGTGACTCCGGTGTCGTGCCCGACGGGGAACAGCATTTCGTTCGGCACAGGGTGCGCGCGATGCGTTTCAACTGTGGCCGAAAGGCCGTGGTGACGGCGTGTGATGGCATGCATACTCGACTGCGGGGGCGATTGCGGATGCAACAGATGGGACTTCGGTGCTGCGTGTTCATTTCTCCGGTGTTGACTTGTCGAGGGTTCGGCTGTCCGACCGGCCGGACGCGTTATGGGAAACAGTCCTCAGTTTTCACAGACTAAGAGACCGGCGCGGCGCCAAGGTGTTCGGAGAATGGCGCCGGGAATCGCGGACTCGGTTGAATGGTGAAACACGGCTGCTGGCCTCCGTGATACCGAACAGGGGTTATTTCCCGGATTTCCTCACACCTCGTGAGGGGGTGCGCGGCATGGACGCGGGACTCGAAGCGCTCCGGGCCACCGCCTCCGACCGGCTGCGCGCCGAACTGGCCCTGCTGGCCGCCTCGCACCGACCGGACCGTACGGCTCCGCCAGGCCGTGCGGCATTGGCACGGCACGGCGTCGCCCCGCTCACCGGGCGCCGGGGCGACGTCCTCGGCCGGCTCGCCGGAGTCCTGCGCGGCTACCACCGCGCCGCCGTGGAGCCGTACTGGCCGCACATCCGGGCCCGTGTCGAAGCCGACCGGGCGGCCCGGGGCCGCGCGCTGCTCGACGGCGGCGCGGACGAACTCCTCACCTCGCTCCCGCCGATGCTGCGGTGGCGTCCGCCGGTCCTGGAGGCCGACTATCCGGTCGACCGGGACCTGTACCTGCGCGGCCGGGGCCTGCTGCTCCAGCCCTCGTTCTTCTGCCGCGGCACCCCGGTCGTCTACCGCGACTCGAACCTGCCGCCCGTCCTGGTCTACCCGATGACCCACGCCGAGGCCCCGGCCCCCTCGGACGACCCGGGCCCGCCCCTGGGCCGCCTGGTCGGCCAGACCCGCTCGGCGGTCCTCGCGGCCATCGGCGGCGGCTGTACGACGAGCGAACTCGCCCGCAGGGCCGGGGTGTCGCTCGCCTCGGCGAGCCAGCACGCGTGCGTACTGCGCGAGGCGGGCCTCGTCGTGACCCTGCGCCACGGGAACGCGGTCCTGCACACCCTGACGCCACTGGGCGCCGCCCTCCTGCGGGGCGGCGCCACGGCGGAAGCGCTGCGGTGACGCGGGTGCCGGCCGGCCGCACGGGGGCGGCCGGCCCGTCCGGGGCCGTCAGCTGCGGAAGGGGCCCGTCACCTCGTACGTGATGCCGCCCGAGGAGCTGCCGCTCGTGCCGCGCTGGCTGGAGAAGTACAGGCGCTTGCCGTCCGGTGAGAACGCCGGGCCCGTGATCTCCGAACCCGACTGCCCGTCGATCCGCAGGAAGGGCGCGACGACGTCGTCCGGGGTGATCAGGCAGATCTCCATGGTGCCGCCGTCCTCCGCGACGAACAGGTCGCCGGAGGACGTGCCGGTGACGTTGTCGACGCCCGTCAGCGGGGCGGTGCCGCTCACCAGCGAGTCGTCGTAGGCCAGCTCGATGGTCTGCGCCGCCGCGTTGTACTGCCAGACGCGGTTGTCGCCCTTGGTGGTGAACCAGCACGTGTCGTCGGCGTAGTAGCAGCCCTCGCCGCCCGTGAACCGCTTGGCGCCCGAGACCTGGTTGCGGGTGGCGGTCGTGGCGCCGCTCGGGTCCGGGACGGTGGCCCAGGTGACCGGTCCGGACGTACCCGAACCCATCTTCAGGACTTCGAGCCTGCCCGCCGACAGGTCGCCCCAGGTGGTGGGGGTGAAGCGGTAGAAGCAGCCGTCGGTGACGTCCTCGGTGAGGTAGATGGTCCTGCGCACGGGGTCGGCCGCGGCGGCCTCGTGCTTGAAGCGGCCCATCGCGTCGCGGCGTACGGCGGCCTTCACGCCCCACGGGTCGGTCTCGTAGACGTACCCGCGGTCGACCTCCTCGCAGGACAGCCAGGTGTTCCACGGGGTCTTGCCGCCCGCACAGTTCTGGCGGGTGGAGGAGAGGATGCGGTACGCGCCGGTGATCGCGCCCGTCGAGGAGAAGCGGATCGCGCCCGCGCCGCCGGAGGGGTTGATCTCGGAGTTGGAGACGTAGATCCAGCCGGTGCCGTCCGCGTAGCAGGCGCCGCCGTCCGGCGCGTTGTGCCAGGTGTACGCGGTGGAGCCGACTTTCTGGCCGGAGCGGGCGACGACCCGGCCGGTGAAGCCGGACGGCAGGCGCAGGCCGTTGGCGTCGGGAGAGCCGAGCGCCCCGTAGGGGCCGGTGCCGGGCTGCGCGGGGGCGGCGTACGAGGCGCCGCGCCAGAGGGTGCCGCCGAAGGCGGCGACGGAGGTGCCGATGACAGCGCCGCGCAGGAAGCTACGACGTTCCATGTGTCACTCCAGGGTGGGGTGGTACCGGGACTGTGACCTCGGAACGTAAGGCTCTCGAATTGACGGTGCATCAACAACCGGTGAGCGGAAGGTGATCACTCGTCGGAGTCGAGGTCGTCGAAGACGTTCTGCGCCGCCGTGAACGCCGCGTTCGCCGCCGGGACTCCGCAGTACACCGCCGTCTGGAGCAGGACCTCGCCGATCTCTTCCCTGGTCAGACCGTTGGTCAGCGCGGCCCGTACGTGCATCGCCAGCTCCGCCTCGTGGCCGTGGGCGACGAGTGCGGTGAGCGTGACGCAGCTGCGGGTACGCCGGTCCAGGGTGTCGTTCGTCCAGATCTCGCCCCAGGCGTACCGCGTGATGAAGTCCTGGAAGCGGGCGGTGAACGGCGTCGTACGGCTGACCGCGCGGTCCACGTGGGCCGAGCCCAGGACCGCCCGGCGCACCCGCATGCCCGCCGCGTGGCGGGACGCGTCGGTGGCCGCGGGCGGCGGGCCCGGGGCGAAGTGGGCGAGCAGGGCGGCGGTCACCGCCTCCGGCTTCTCCACGCCCGCCAGATGGGCCGCGCCGGCGACTTCCAGCAGACTCGCCCCGGGGATGGCGTCGGCGATCTCGCGGGCGTGCGCGGGCGGCGTGGCCGGGTCGTCGCGGCCGGCGACGACCAGGGTCGGTGCGGCGACCGTGGGGAGCGCGCCGCGCAGGTCGTACGCCGCGAGGGCGTCGCAGCAGGCGGCGTAACCGGCCGGGTCGGCGGCCCGCAGGTCGTCGATGAGGGCGCGGGCGATCGGCGCCGTGGCGAACGCGGGCGCGAACCAGGTGCCCGGGCGGCTCGCCACCATGGCCTCGGTGCCCTGGGTACGGACGAGACCGGCGCGCTCGTGCCACGCGGCGGGGTCGCCGAACCGTGCCGACGAGCAGACCACGGCGAGGGAGGTGATCCGCTCGGGGTGGTGCGTCGCCAGGTGGAGCCCGACGGCGCCGCCGAGGGAGACGCCGGCGTACGCGAACGTCTCCCAGCCCTGCGCGTCGGCCGCCCGCAGCACGAGCGCCGCGAGGCCGGCGACGGTCGCGGTGCCGTCCAGCGGGATCAGGCCGGCGGGGGTGGAGCCGTGGCCCGGCAGGTCCCAGCGCAGGACGCGGTGGGTGCGGGCCAGGGCGGCGAGCTGGGGCTCCCAGACGGCGAGGGAGGCGCCCAGGGAGGGGCCGAGGATCAGCGGAGTGCCCGATTCCGGGCCGTCCAGGCGCACGTGGGGGAGGGGGCGGGGGTGGGTGTCAGGCATGGGGGTGCTCCGGTTTCCGGTCCAGGGCGCGGTCCACCAGGGCCGCCGCGGAACCGGTGTAGTGCGTGGGGTCGGTGAGTTCGGCCAGCCGGTCCGCCGGGAGTGCGCCCGAGAGGGCCTCGGCCAGGGGGATGCCTTCCGCGGCTGTGCGCCGTGAGGCCTCGGTGAGGAGTTCCCTGGCGCGGGCCCGGCCGAGGGCGGGGGCCAGGGCCGCGGCGACGCGTTCGCTGACGATCAGGCCGTGGGTGAGGTCGAGGTTCTCGCGCATGCGGTGGGGGTGGACGCGGAGGTTCTCCGTCAGCTCGGCCGCGTGGGCGGCCGCGCCGCCGGCCAGGCGCAGGAGCTCGCGCAGGGGCTGCCACTCGGCGTGCCAGGCGCCCGCGGGGCGCTCGTCCCCGGCGGAGGCGAGGGAGGCGAGGAGCACGGAGGCCAGGGCGGGGGCCTGGTGGGCGGCGGAGGCGATCAGGGTGGAGTGGGCCGGGTTGGCCTTGTGGGGCATGGCTGAGGAGCCGCCACCGGTGCCTTCGGAGAGCTCGGCGATCTCGGTGCGGGAGAGGGTGAGGACGTCCGTGGCCAGTTTGCCGAGGGCTGCGCAGGTGAAGGCGAGGGCGGTGGCGAGGTCGGCGACGGGGGTGCGGAGGGTGTGCCAGGGGAGGGTGGGCACCGCGAGGTTCAGCTCGGCGGCGTAGGCGGTGAGGAGGGCGAGGGCGGGGTCGGGGGTGGGTGCGGGTGCTGTTGCGGGGGCTTCGGGGTCGGTGCCGCGCCGGGGCGTCTCCTCGGGCGTCGAACGTTCGGGTACGCCGGTGTGTTCGGGGTGGTTGCGTTCGGCGCCCTGCGGGGAGCGCCCCGGCGCGTCCCCTCCCGGCACCGTGGAGTGTGCGGCGGGGGCGGGTGTGTTCTGGGGGGAGTGTCCCGGCGTGTTCTCTGCCTGAGCTGTGAAGGCGTCGTCGGCGGCCGTTCGGCCGAACGCGGCCAGCGTGCCCGCCGCTCCGCCGAGTTGCGCGGGGAGGGTCAAGGACCGGAGGCGGGCGTGGGCGTCGAGGGTGAGGCTTCGCCAGCCCGCCGCCTTCAGGCCGAAGGTGGTGGGGACCGCGTGCTGGGTCAGGGTGCGGCCCGGCATGGGGGTGTCCCGGTGTTCCGCCGCCAGGGTGGTGAGGGCCGCCGCCGTGCGGGTCAGGTCGGCCGTGATGAGCGGGAGCGTGCGCGTGGCCACCAGCATCATCGCCGTGTCGACGATGTCCTGGCTCGTCGCTCCCCGGTGCACGTACGGCGCCGCTTCCGGGCCCGCCGCCGCCGTGAGGTCGGCCACCAGCGGGATCACCGGGTTGCCCCCGGAACGGGCGCGCAGCGCCAGGTCACGTACGTCGAAGCGGTCGGCCTTCGCCGCCGCTGTGACCGCCTCGCCCGCCCAGCCGGGGCCCTGGGCCCGGGTCAGGGCCGCCTCCGCGTCCAGCATCGCCTGGAGGAGGGCCGCGTCACCGGTCGCGGTTTCGGCCGCGGTTCCGGCGCGTACGGGAGCGAGCAGTCCGTGGTCAGGTGCGTCAGGCGAAGTCAAGGAAGACCGTCTCTTCCTCGCCCTGGAGGCGGATGTCGAAGCGGTGGGTGCGGTCGCGGTTCGGCTCCGGTCGGGCGATCAGTGTCGCGCGGCGCTCGGGAGTCAGCGAGGCGAGCAGTGCGTCCGGTCCGTCCGCCAGGTACGCGCGCGTGAAGAGGTGGTGGGTCAGGCCGCGCGCGAACACGCACACGCCGATGTACGGAGTGGACGGGCCCCCTGGGGGAAGGGTGCGGACGGTGTAGTGGCCGTCCGCGTCCGTCGGGACCCGGCCGAAGCCCGTGAAGTCGACACCGTTGCGGCCGAGGAAACCGCCGGTCACGGGGTCGCGGCGCATCGACCCGGGCGCGCCGGCCAGGGAGCCGTCCGGTCCCGCCTGCCAGAACTCGACGATCGCGTCCGGGACCGGCTCCCCGGCGCCGTCGTAGACGTACCCGTGCAGCGTGATCGCGTCGGGATGGCCGGCCGGGGCGATGTCGCCGCCTCCCGGGAAGGGCAGGGCGTACCCGTAGAAGGGACCGACGGTGTGCGAAGGGGTGGGCGGCAGGGACGGCATCAGCGGCCTTCCTCGATCCAGGTGGCGGACGGGCCGCCCAGGACGATGTCCCAGCGGTAGCCCAGCGACCGTTCGGGGCGGGAGAGGGAGTGGTCGTACGCGGCGACGAGCCGGGCGCGCGCCGCCTCGTCCGTCACCGACTGGAGGATCGGGTCGTACGCGAAGAGCGGGTCGCCCGGGAAGTACATCTGGGTGACCAGGCGCTGCGTGAAGGCCGAGCCGAAGAGCGAGAAGTGGATGTGGGCGGGGCGCCACGCGTTCTCGTGGTTGCGCCACGGATAGGCGCCCGGCTTGACGGTGGTGAAGCTGTACGAGCCGTCGTCGCCCGTCAGGACCCGCCCCACGCCCGTGAAGTTGGGGTCCAGGGGCGCCGGGTGCTGGTCGCGCTGGTGGGCGTACCGGCCGGAGGCGTTGGCCTGCCACAGTTCGACGAGCTGGCCGCGCACCGGCCGGCCCGCGCTGTCGAGCAGCCGCCCGGAGACGGTGATGCGCTCGCCGAGCGGCTCGCCCGCGTGCTGCCGGGTCAGGTCGTGGTCGAGTGCGGTGACGTCGGTGCGGCCGAAGACGGGGCCGGAGAGCTCGACGGCCTCGGGGTCCCCGCCGACGGCCACCAGCGGCTGCTTCGGGTGGCGCAGGAGGCTGCTGCGGTACGGCGGGAAGTCGCGCGGCGGGTGGTGCGCGGCCGGGGCCCCTGCGGCGCGGGCCTTCTCGTAGCCGGTTCGGATCTCGGCGAGCTCGCCGTCGATGTCGGACTGGGTGAGAGGCATCAGGCGGGGTCCTTTCCTGCGGACTTCAGGGCGCGCAGTGCGGCCAGTTCGGCGGGCGTCGGGGGCTCGGTGACCCCGACCGTGTCCGCGGTCCTCAGCTCCCAGCCGGTGGCGGCCCGTGCCTGTGCGACGGTGACGCCGGGGTGCAGTTCGGTGAGGACGAGCTCGGCGGTGGCCGGGTCGGGGCGCAGGATGCCGAGGTCGGTGATGACGGCGACCGGGCCCGCGCCCGGCATGCCCAGCTCCTTGCGGTCACCGGGGCCGGAGCCGTGGCCGAGCGTGGTGACGAAGTCGAGCTTGCGCACGAAGTTGCGGGTGGAGTGGCGCAGCACCATCAGTACCTTGCCGCAGTTCGACGCGATCTCGGGTGCGCCGCCCGCGCCCGGAAGCCGGCCCTCCGGTTTGTCGGGGCCCCGGTCCACGACCGTCGTGTTGATGTTGGCGAAACGGTCGACCTGGGCCGCGCCGAGGAAGCCGACGTCGATCCGGCCGCCCTGGAGCCAGTAGTTGAACATCTCGGGCACGGGCACCACCGCGTCGGCGGTCTCGGCCAGTTCGCCGTCGCCGATGGAGAGCGGCAGCCGGGTCGGCTTGGAGCCGATCGTTCCCGACTCGTAGATCAGCACGAGGCCGGGGTTGACGGTGTGGCGGGCGAGGTTGGCGGCGGTGGACGGCAGTCCGATGCCGACGAAACAGGTCCGCGCCCCGGCCAGCGCGCGGGCGGCGTTGACCTCCATCAGCTCGTCGCGGGTGAAGTCGGTGGAGTCGGTGGAGTCCTCGGTGGTCGTCATCGGACGGCAGCCCCTTCGGTTCGTACGGTGTCGGTTCGCACGTGCGTGTCGAGCCACCGCGCGAACGTGTCGCGGTCCCGGGCGATCGGGTCCCACGCCTGGTAGAAGGCGTTGTCGCGCACGGTGTATCCGGTGGCGTACGACGGATGGGCGCCGCCCGGCACCACCGCGACCGCGTCGATGACCCAGGTCGGCAGGACCACGCCGCCGGGCCGGGGCGTCAGCCCGTCGACGATCTCCTCGACCGTCACCAGCACCCGGCCGGCGGCCAGCGCGGCCTCCTTCTGCACACCGGTCAGGCCCCACAGCTGGACGTTTCCGTCACGGTCGGCCTGCTGGGCGTGGATGACGGTGACGTCGGGGTTGAGCGCGGCGACGGCGGCCAGCTCCTCGCCGGTGAACGGGCAGGTGACGGAGGAGACCGTGTCCGTACGGGTGGCGAGGTCGGAGCCCCGGTAGCCGCGCAGTACGGCGAACGGCAGGCGCGACGCGCCCGCGACGTAACGGTTGGCCATGCCGGCGTGGCTGTGCTCGTCGAGCTCCAGGGGGCGGGGCCAGCCGTTCTCGACGGCGTCGCGGAAGCGGTGCAGGGAGCCGACGCCCGGATTGCCGCCCCAGGAGAAGATCAGCTTCTTCACCAGACCGGCGCCGATCAGCTGGTCGTAGATGACGTCCGGAGTCATCCGGGCGAGGGTCAGGTCGGTGATGCCCTGGCGGATGACCTCGTGCGCCGCGGCGTACGGGATCAGGTGGGTGAAGCCCTCCATGGCGAGGGTGTCCCCGTCATGGACGAGGTCCGCCACGGCGTCGTGCAGGCTGCGTATGTCGGCCATCGTCACTCACTCCGCGAGTTGCTCAGTGTACTGACTAGTTTCTCGTCGAGGCCGTACAATTCCACCGAGTTACGTCCACGTCAATGGCTCAGTACACAGAGCATCACCCGCGATTGCAGGAGGCCCGCATGGCTGCGGTCGATCTGAGCACCCACCCCGGGCACCTCGCCCGGCGGCTCCAGCAGGCGCACACCCTGCTGTGGACCGCGATGGTCTCGGAGGAGACCACGTCGCCGCAGTTCGCCGTACTCAACGCGCTGGCCGGGAAGCCGGACATCGACCAGCGCACCCTGAGCGAGCACGTCCACCTCGACCGCTCGACCATCGCGGACCTGGTGGCGCGCCTCGGCAGGCGCGGCCTGCTGGAGCGGGGGCGCGATCCGCGGGACGGCCGGCGCAGCGTGCTCAAGCTGACGGACGAGGGCGTGGCGGTGCACCGCAAGCTGGTCACCCGGACGACCCGGATGAACCGGGTGTTCCTCGCCCCCCTCGACGAGGGGGAGCAGGAGACGCTGCTGCGGCTGATCGGCCGGGTCGCGGACGCGGCGGAAGAGCTCCGCGCGTAGTCCCCCGGTTTTTCTCTGCTTCTTCTCTGCGGTCTTCCGTTCGGGCGATGAGTTTCGCGTGGGGCCCGGGTCTACCCCTGCACACGGCAACGACGGCACAACGGCGGGCCCGCACCGCCGGTGAGAGAAGAGAGCACGGCTCATGCCTCAGATGATCTTTGTGAACCTGCCGGTGAAGAACCTCGACACCACGAAGTCCTTCTTCGGCAAGCTCGGGTTCTCCTTCAACCCGCAGTTCAGTGACGACAGGACCGCCTGCCTGGTGATCAGCGACACGATCTTCGCCATGCTGCTCACCGAGCCGCGCTTCAAGGAGTTCACGGAGAAGGAGATCGCGGACACGAGCCGGACCACGGAGGTCCTGCTCGGGCTCAGCGCCGACAGCCGGGAGAAGGTCGACGAACTGGCCGACACGGCCCTCGCGTCCGGCGGTTCCCCCGCGAACGAGCCCCTGGACCACGGCTTCATGTACGGCCGTTCCTTCCAGGACCCCGACGGCCACACCTGGGAGATCGTCTGGATGGACCCGTCGGCGGTCGAGGGCCAGGGCTGAGCGGCGGATCGCTCGCCGCGTCGTCCGGCGTCCAGGGCGCGGCCGCGAGCCCGTGGCCGCGCCCTGCTGCCGCATGCGACCGGGAGGCCGGCGGCCGTCAGGCGGAGGCGCCTGCGTCGATGACGAGGTCACTTCCGACGACGGAAGCGGCGTCGGCGGAGGCCAGGTACAGCACGGCGGCGGCGACCTCGCCGGTCGTCGAAACCCGGCCGAGCGGCGACTCGTCCTTCATGCGGACGGCTCGCTCCGCTTCGCTCTCGCCGGACCGCAGCGACATGGCGGTGGCGGTGGACCCAGGGCTGACCGCGTTGATCCGGACGCCGTCCTGGACGTGGTCGAGGGCGGCGGCGCGGGTCAGGGCGGAGACGGCGGCACCGCGTCGCCAGAACAGCTCCAGGGCTGCCCGCAGCGCGGCGTCGGGATCGAATTCCTTGGTCCTGGCCACGTCATGGACCGTAGTTTTATTGGACGATCGGTCAACTCGCTTGGACGCGGACAGCGAACGTCTGCACCGTGACCGACTCGTCGTCCAGACAGTGCCCCGTCTCCAGATCGAAGCGCTGCTTGAGCAGAGGCGACGCGACGAAGGGGCGGCCGTTCACGGACCCCGTCAGGCCGCGGGACAGGACCTGGGCGCCGGAGAAGGGGTCACGGTTGTCGATGGCGTACGGGCGCCCCGCGCGGTCCGTGAACAGCGCTGCCTGACGGCCGTCGGGCAGCAGGGCCGCCACGCCGCGCCCGGGGGTGAGGGCGGACAGTTCGCAGGCGGTGAACCAGGAGTCGTCGATGCGCAGTTGCAGGGTCATCCGGCACGGGTCCCTTCGAGGGTGAGAACGGTCAGGTCCGGCTTCATCTGGTCGCGCTCGGGAACGAACCGTACGGACGGGTCCGGCGCGTCGGGCGCGTTGACGAAGGACACGAAGCGGGACAGCCGCTCGGGGTCGTTGATCGTCTCGGCCCATTCGTCGCGGTAGCCGGAGACGTGATCGGCCATCAGGGCTTCCAGCTGTTCGCAGATGCCGAGGGAGTCGTGGACGACCACGTCCCTGAGGTGGTCCAGGCCGCCCTCCAGGCGTTCCAGCCAGGTGGAGGTGCGCTCCAGGCGGTCTGCGGTGCGGATGTAGAACATCAGGAACCGGTCGATGAGACGGACGAGTTCCGCGTCGGACAGGTCCTGGGCGAGGAGATCGGCGTGACGCGGGGTCGCGCCGCCGTTGCCGCCGACGTAGAGGTTCCAGCCGTTCGCGGTGGCGATCACACCGAAGTCCTTCGACTGCGCCTCGGCGCACTCGCGCGCGCATCCCGAGACCGCCGACTTCAGCTTGTGCGGCGCGCGCAGACCCCGGTAGCGCAGTTCCAGGTCGATGGCCATCCGGACGCTGTCCTGGACGCCGTACCGGCACCACGTCTGTCCGACGCAGGACTTCACCGTCCTGAGGGCCTTGCCGTAGGCGTGACCCGATTCGAAGCCGGCGTCCACCAGCCTCGTCCAGATCAGCGGGAGCTGGTCGACCCGGGCGCCGAAGAGGTCGATGCGCTGGCCGCCCGTGATCTTCGTGTAGAGGCCGAAGTCGCGGGCCACCTCACCGATCACGATCAGCTTCTCGGGGGTGACCTCGCCGCCCGGGATGCGCGGCACGATCGAGTACGAGCCGTTGCGCTGCATGTTGGCGAGGAAGTGGTCGTTGGTGTCCTGGAGGGCGGCCTGTTCGCCGTCGAGGATGTAGCCGTTGCTGAGGCTGGCCAGGATCGAGCCGACCGTCGGCTTGCAGACCTCGCAGCCGTCGCCGCCGCGGGCCGCCTCGCGTCCGTGCGAGTCGAGAAGCGCGGCGTACGACGTGATGCGCAGGGTGCGGACGATCTCGTACAGCTCGGAGCGCGTGTGCGGGAAGCAGCCGCACAGGCCCTTGTCGCCGGTCTGGGGGAGCAGCTGGCCGATCAGCTTCACGCAGCTGCCGCAGCCCGTGCCCGCCTTGGTGCACTTCTTCACCTCGGGGAGCGAGGAGCAGGCGGTGACCTGGCCCTTGGTCACGTTGTGGCAGTTGCAGACGACCGCGTTGTCGGGGAGGGCGGACGGGCCGAGGGTGACCTGGCCGCTGCCGGCCGGGGCGATCAGCTGTTCCGGTGCGACGGGCGGTACGGAACCGGTGAGCGGCCGCAGCATCGTGTACGCGTCGGCGTCGCCGACCAGGACGCCGCCGAGGAGCCTGCCGTCCGGGCTGACCACCAGCTTCTTGTAGACGCCGGAGCGCGAGTCGGAGTACGTGACGTCCAGGCAGCCCTCCGCGTGGCCGTGCGCGTCGCCGAAGGACGCCACGTCCACACCGAGGAGCTTGAGCTTGGTGGACATGTCCGCACCCGTGAACGCCCTGGGCGCGCTTTCGGCCGTTCCCGGGAGCGGCCCCGCGAGCGTTCCCGCGATCGCCTCGGCGGCCGTCTCGGCCATCTCGTAACCGGGCGCCACGAGCCCGTACACCCGGCCGTCCGAGGCCAGCGCGCACTCGCCGATCGCGAACACGGCGGGGTCGGACGTACGGCACTGCTCGTCGACCGCGACGCCGCCCCGCTCGCCGACCGGCAGACCGCAGTCGCGGGCCAGCTGGTCGCGCGGCCGTACGCCGGCCGAGAAGACGACGAGGTCCGTCTCGACCGTCGAACCGTCCGAGAGGGACATGCCGTTGACGGCTCCGGCGGCGTCGGTGGTGACGGCCTGGGTGCCGACGCCCGTGTGGACCGTCAGCCCCATGCCCTCGATCGTACGGAGAAGGGCCGCGCCGCCGCCCTCGTCGACCTGGACGGGCATCAGCCGGGGGGCGAACTCCACGACGTGCGTGGCGAGCCCGAGGCCGCTCAGCGCGCCCGCCGCCTCCAGGCCCAGCAGCCCGCCGCCGACGACCGCTCCCGTGCGCGCCGTTTTCGCGTACGCCTCTATCGCCAGGAGGTCCTCGATGGTGCGGTAGACGAAGCAGCCTTCCGCGTCCTTCCCGGGAACGGGTGGTACGAAGGGGTACGAACCAGTGGCGAGGACGAGCGCGTCGTACACGAAGGTCCGTCCGGCACGCGAGGTGACGGTGCGCGTCTCGCGGTCGACGGCCGTCGCCGGGTCGTCGAGGTGCAGCTCGATGCCGTGCCGGTCCATGAAGTCCGGCTCGCCGAGTGTGAGGTCGTCCGGGGTGCGGCCCGAGAAGTACGAGGTGAGCTGGACACGGTCGTACGCGGGGCGCGGCTCTTCGCACAGGACGACGATCCGCGCCCTCCCGGTCACGCCCCGCTCCGCGAGGGCCTCCAGGAAGCGCTGACCGACCATGCCGTGGCCGACGACCACGATCGTGGGGGTTGTGGACATCTCAGGCGCCTCCAAGCAGATGGAACAACGGGGTGGAGGGGAGCGGCTCGTCGCCCTCCCAGGTGCGGGCGAGTTCGCCGACGGCGCCGAGATCGCCCAGCAGGATGCCGCCGATCAGCCGGTCGCCGCGCACGACGACCTTCCGGTACGCGCCACGGGTGGCGTCGGCGAGGCGGACGACGTCGTCGCCGGGGAGCGGATTCGTCTCGCCGAAGGCGGCGAGGTCCAGCGGCCCGGCGGCGGTGCCGGTGCCGCCGCTGTGGAGAGTGAGCCGGGTGAGGGCGCGGGTGCCGGTGTAGCGCGGCGGGGGAGCGCTCGCGGGGCCGGTGACCGCGGCGGGCCCGGCGGACACCGCTGCCGCGGCGACCCCGGCATGGCCCGCCGGCTGCGTGGGCTGCGCGGCGGCCGGGGCCGGGGCGAGCAGCAGCGCGGCCAGGATGTCGGCCTGTTCGAGGGCGGGGCCCGCGAGACCGTACACACGGCCGTCGTGCTCGGCGCAGTCGCCGATGGCGCGGATGTGCGGGTCCGAGGTGCGCAGCTCGTCGTCCACGACGATGCCGTGCCGCACGTCCAGGCCCGCGGCCTGCGCGAGGCCGACCCGGGGGCGTACACCGCAGGCCAGGACGACGAGATCCGCGTCGAGGGCGTAGCCGTCGGCGAGCTCGACGGCCCGCACGGTCCCGGCCTCGCAGCGCAGGCCGCGCACCCGGCACTCCGTGTGGACCTCGACGCCCAGTGTTTCCAGATGGCCGCGCAGCAGTTCGCTCGCGGCCGGGTCGAGGTGGCGCTGCATGAGGTGTTCGCCCTGTTGGGCCAGGACGACCTGGGCGCCGCGTTCCGCGAGCGCGCGGGCCGCCGAGACGCCGAGGAGGCCGCCGCCGATGACGACGGCGCGGGTGCCGGCGCGCACGGCGGCGGCGAGTGCCAGGCAGTCGTCCAGCGTACGGAAGGGGTGGACGCCGTCGGGGAGCTCGGCGCCGAGACCGCGCAACGGCGGCAGGACCGGGTTGGAACCGGTCGCGATGACCAGCGTGCCGTACGGGACGACGCTGCCGTCGTCGCACTGCACCACGCGCTCGGCGCGGTCGATGCGGACCACCCGCACCCCGCGCCGCACCGGAGTGCCGGGCAGCGCGATGACGTCGGGGCCGTAGCGCCCGGCGAGGACCTCGGCGAGCAGCACCCTGTTGTACGGGGCGTGCTCCTCCTCGCCGATGACGGTGACCGCCGGTGCGGTCGGCGCGGCTTCCCCCGCCGACCCGGCCGGTCCTGCCGGCCCGGCCGCCGGGAGGGGCCGGCGGGTCAGCTGCCGGGCCAGCCGGGCACCTGCCGTCCCGCCGCCGATCACCACGATGTCCTTGCTCATGACCGCAGCTTGCGGGGACGGTGTTACCCGGCCGCATCCCGCCTGTTTCCCGCGGGGAACACTGCGCTCAGCGCGTCCCGCCCCGCGCTGTGAGGGGCGGGGGGCCGGCATGGTCCTTCACCCGGAGACGGGCGCCGCGGCTTAACTACCGGTCAGCCGATCCTCAAGGCGGCCTTAAGGATCATGCGCCGGCGCCTGACCAGGGCTTTCGGGGGCACGGCTGCGCCTACTTTGGCGAGCGTGACGTTCGAGGCCACCGACCCGCAGACCGACCTCCGGACCGCCCCGTGGACGGATCCGCCGCAGACGCCGCAGACGCCGCACAAGGCGTACCCGGCGTTGTCGGCGTACCTGTCGCGGGCGGAGGGGGCCACCGGCAGGCCGGCTTCCGGTACGTGCCGCCGCCGCGCGGCCGTGCCCGGGAAGGAGCGTGCCGGGAGTGCGCCGTCGGCCGGCAGGGACGCTGCCAGGGCCCCCGGCCCGGGCGCACCGTGGAGTCCGCCCCCGGACCCGAGGACACCCCCGACGCCCGAGGCCCCGCCCCGCCCCCCGCACCCACCGGCACCCGGCCCGGCCGCCGACGGTCCCGGTTCGCATGCCGCTGCCGCTGCCGCGTCGGGCGTCGGTACGACCGTGCGGGTCGGGCCCCGGAGCATGCGGACGGGGATCGTCGCCGGGGCGGGGGCCGTCGGCGGGATGTGGGGGGTGCAGGCGGCGCCGTCCGGGCGGCTCGACGTGCTGTTCGCGACCGGCGCGCATCTCACCGGACTGCTCGCCGGCTACGGCGTCCTCGTCATGCTCCTGCTGATGGCCCGCGTCCCCGCCGTCGAGCACGGCGTGGGCGCCGACCGGCTCGCCCGCTGGCACGTCCTCGGCGGCCGGTACGTCCTGTCCCTCTGCCTCGGCCACGCCCTGCTCGCCCTCTGCGGGTACGCCGCGCACTCCGGCACCGGCCTCTTCGCCACGGTCGAGGGCCTCCTCGGTTACGGCGCGATCGCCACCGCGACGGCGGGAACGGCCCTGCTGGTGGCCGTCGGCGTCACCTCGGCCCGTGCGGTACGCCGCAGGCTCCCGCACGAGACCTGGCGCGCCGTCCACCTGCTCACCTACCTCGGTACCGCGCTCGCCTTCGCGCACCAGCTCGTCGGCCCCGATGTCGCCGGCAGCGCGCTGACGGTCTGGCTGTGGGCGATGATGCACGCCACCGTCGCCGTCCTCCTCGTCTGGTACCGGGGCATCGTGCCCGTACGCCAGGCCCTGCGCCACCGTCTGCGCGTCGTCGAAGTACGGACCGAGGGGCCCGAGGTGGTGTCCGTCCTCATGCAGGGCCTCGGGGTCGACGCACTGCGCGCCGAGCCGGGGCAGTTCTTCCGCTGGCGGTTCCTCCAGCGCAGGATCTGGCACACCGCGCTGCCGTTCTCGCTGTCGGCACCCGTACGCGGCGACATCCTGCGCATCACGGTCAAGGCGGCCGGTGACCACACCCGCCGTATCCGCCGCCTCAAGCCGGGGACGCGCGTCCTGGCCACCGGCCCGTTCGGTGCCCTGACCGCGCACCGGCGCACATGCCGCAAGGTACTGCTGCTCGCGGGCGGCGTCGGCATCACACCCCTGCGCGCGCTCTTCGAGACGCTGCCCGGCGGCCCCGGCGACCTCACCCTCCTCTACCGGGCCAACAACGCGGACCAGCTGGTCCTCAAGGAGGAACTCGAGGAGATCGCCAGGACCCGCCGGGCAGGACTGCACTACCTCCTCGGCCCGTCCGGCGCGGTCTTCGACCCGCTCGCCCCCGAGGCGCTGCGCGCTCTCGTCCCCGACATCGCCGGACACGACGTCTACCTGTGCGGTCCGCCCCGGATGGCGGACACCGCCGTGGCCGCACTGACCAGGGCCGGAGTACCCGCCGAACGCATCCATTCCGAGCACTTCAGCTTCTGATCACGTCAGCTTCCGATCATGCCAACTTCTTGTTACTTCGAATTCCGAGGACCCTTGATGGCCCGTCACCGCAGACCGCTCCCCGCCGCTCCCGGCCCCACGGACCGCGCCCGCAGGCAGCTCGCCGCCGGTCTGTTCGGCGCGAGCGCGCTCGCCGCGACGTTCCTCTCGGTCACCGTCGCACCGGCGGCTCCGGCCGCCCCCGACCGGCCGTCCTCCGCCGGAACCTCAGATGTCGCTCAACTCTCCGGGGATTGATGGGTGCTGCACCCGTCTCCTCCCTTAAGGTCGCGATCATGCCCGACATATCGCTGGCCACGCTTGTTGTCCTGTGCCTCGCCGCGGCTGCGGCCGGCTGGATCGACGCGGTGGTGGGCGGGGGAGGGCTGCTGCTCCTGCCGGCCCTGCTGCTCGGGCTGCCGCACGTACCCGCCGCGCACATCCTCGGCACCAACAAGGCAGTGGCCATCGTCGGCACTTCGGGCGCGGCCGTGACGTACCTCCGCAAGACGCCGGTGGAGGTGGGGACGGCGGTACGGATCGGGCTCACGGCCCTCGCCGGCTCCATGGCCGGCGCGTTCTTCGCCGCCGGGATCAGCAGCGACGTACTGCGCCCGGTCATCATGGTGGTGCTGCTCGCCGTCGCGGCCTTCGTGCTCCTGCGCCCCTCCTTCGGCCGCGCCGCCGCCGAAGGGGCGAAGGCGCCGGTCACCCGGGCCCGTACGGCCACCGCGATCGTCCTCGTCGGCGGCGGCATCGGCTTCTACGACGGCCTCTTCGGACCCGGCACCGGTACGTTCCTGGTGCTGGCACTGACCGCCGTGCTCCACCTCGACCTGGTCACCGCCTCCGCCAACGCCAAGATCGTCAACGTCTGCACCAACGCCGGCGCGCTCGCGATGTTCGCGTACCAGGGAACGGTGCTGTGGCAGCTCGCCGGGCTCATGGCGCTCTTCAACCTGGCGGGCGCGATGGCGGGCGCGCGGATGGCGCTCAGGAAGGGCAGCGAGTTCGTGCGCGGGGTGCTGCTGGTGGTGGTCTTCTCACTGGTCGCGAAGCTGGCGTTCGACCAGTGGACCTAGGGTGCCGGGGCACCGGGGCACCGGGGCAGGCTCAGCGCACCGCCGTGAGGTGCGCGTACGCCACCACGTTCCCCCGGTAGCCGGTCTTCTCCGAGAAGGCGCCGCCGCAGGTGATGACCCGCAGCTCGGCCCGTCGGGAGGCCCCGTACACCCGCTGCTCGGGGAAGTCCTCGTTGTCGTACACCTCGATGGCGTCGATCGTGAAGACGGCGGTACGCCCGTCCCTGCGGTCCACCTCGACGGTATGGCCCTTCTTCAGCGCACCGAGGTGGTAGAAGACGGCCGGTCCCCGCGCGTTGTCGACGTGCCCGACGACGAGCGACGTGCCCTCGGCGCCCGGCGGGGTGCCGTCCTTGTACCAGCCGGCGACATTGCGGTGCGCGGCCGGCGGTACGTCGAGGCTCCCGTCGGGACCCAGCCCCAGGCGCACGACGGGTGCGTCCACCCGGACGGCGGGTATCCGGATCCGTACGGGCTCGGAGGGCCGCAGCGGTTCCGCCGGCGGGGCCGCGCTCCTCGCGGCATGCTGGGACCCGGCGGTGAACGCCTCGGCGGGCGACGGCTGGGGCGGGTCCTGCCCTTCGGCGCCGTTCTGGACCAGCCACAGTCCGGTGCAGACGGCGATGGCGACGAGCCCGCCCTTCGTGCGCCGGTCCGTCATCGGTGATCGCCCTCCAGTCCAAAGTCGTCGACCCGCCGGCCCGCCGGCCCGTCAGGGCGTACGCCCCGCGTGCCCCCGCCCGACTCGGGGACGGGGCGGGCGGGGACACGGGGAACTCCGGCGGTACGGGCGGCAGCGGAGGCCGGCCCGTCAGCTGTCCCGCGTGCCGCTCGCCCGGCGACGCAGGAGCCAGGTACCGCCGACGGCGGTCGCGGCCAGGACGGCCGCACCCGCCGCGATCTGGGTGGTGTCCGAGCCGGTGGACCCGCCGACGCCGGTCCTGACGTGCCCCTTGGGGTGGGCGGGCGGGTGAGCCGGGGGATGTGCGGGGTGCGTGGGGTGTGCGGGGTCAGGAGTGGAACCGGCGGTCACGGTCAGGGACCCCTGGGCGGTGTTGCCGTTGTCGCAGGCCACCGCGATGTCGTACGTCCCGGGCAGGGCGTCCGCCGGGATCTTGAACTGTCCGGTGACGGCCTCTTTGTGCGTGGCGGGCCGGAGAGGGAAGTCGCCCGCGTCCAGGGCGTTGGCGTCGCCCGTGCCGCCGCTGCCGGAACCGCAGGCGGTGGTGTTCACCGTGATGGTGGTGCCGGGGCCCGCGCTCGCCGGATACACCTCCAGCGTGTGCTCCGGAGCGTCGTTCCCGGCGTACGCCGGACCTGCGCCGAGGCCGGACACGGCGGCCGTCAGTGCGGTGCCGGCCAGCAGAAGTGCAGGGCGCATGGTGATCCTCCCGGACGCGTCGGTACGGCACTGCCCCCGAGACAACCAGCGGTACGGGCCCGGCGCCTGCTGACGACGGGTCAGATGGGCTGTCCCGCCCCGGGTGCCACATCGTGCGTGCGGGGCGTTCGTCCAGGTCAGTGCCGGGGTGGCGGGAGATCCGGCGGTCCGTCCCGCGCTGCGCCCCGAACGGGTGACGGGGGCGCCGGCCGGCGGGGCCACGTCTCAGACGCGGTCCCAGGGCGTCGCCTCGTACACCGACATGACCGTCCTCATCAGTTCCTCGTCGACCGCGAACTCCACGTCGTCGATGCGCCGCACCGGAGCGATGCCCTGCGAGTTCGTGACGAACGCGGCCCGGTAGCCGGCGAGGCCGTCCAGTGTCACCGGTCCCCGTACCGACGGAAGGCCGACGGACTCCGGGAGACGGGTTTCGAGCAGGGCCATGGTGATGCCGTGCAACGACGGCGCGTCGGGCCAGACGACCGAAGTGCCGTCGTGGAAGGCGATGTTGGTGATCGCCCCCTCCGTGACCACCCCGCCCGGTCCGGTCAGCAGCGCGTCGTCGAAGCCCGCGCGCCGCGCGAGGTGGCCGTAGTGGGTCTGGGCGAAGCCGCCCAGGTGCTTGAGGTGCGGGAAGGGACGTGCGTACGGGACGGACATCAGGGCCTGCGGTGCCGGAGGCATGGTGGCGGGCGGACGGACGGTGACCATCAGGGTGGTGGTCTCCGCCTCGGGGGCCCGGAACACGTACACCCGCACCGCGCCGTCCCGGACCCCGGCCCCGTCGAGCGCGTGCCGCACCCGCTCGCGCACCAGCTCCCCGTCGAGTCCGGCGCCGAACACCTCCTGGGTGGCGGCGTCGAGCCGCGCGAGGTGCAGGGGGAGTCCGCGCACCCGGCCGTCTCTGACCTGCATCGCGGTGAAGTGCGCGTAACCGCCGTACAGGGCGGGGACCAGGAGGTCGTCCGCGGTGGTCGCGCTGCGGCCGTCGATCTCGATGTGAGGCGCGGCGGAGGTGGGAGGTGGGGGAGGTGTGGGAGACGTGGCGGGTGTGGTCATGCGCTCACCGTAGAGGCGAGGCGGCGGAGCCTGTCACGGATGAGGCGACGCTGGTTCCCTTCGCGTTCCGAGCGCGTGGGACATGGCGGCAGGAGTGACTTGACCTCAACCGTGGTTGACGTACGAGTCTTCGTGCATGGACATCACGACGCATGAATCCGCCCAGGTCAGTACCCTCGACGCCGCTGCGGTCCCCGCCTCCGAACGGCCGCTGCGTGTCGCCGTCGTCGTGGCGAGCAACCGCGAGGGCCGCTTCGCCCCCGTCATCGCCGACTGGTTCGTCTCCCGGGCCGCCGCACACGACGACCTCGACGTCGATGTGATCGACCTGGCCGGCATCGACCTGCCGACCACCCTCTCCCGCAACCCGTCCGACGCGACCAAGGCCGTACTCGCGCAGGTCTCCCCGCGCCTCGCCGCCGCCGACGCCTTCGTCGTCCTCACCCCCGAGTACAACCACTCCTTCCCCGCCTCCCTCAAGAACCTCATCGACTGGCACGGCAGCGAATGGCACGCCAAGCCCGTCGGCTTCGTCTCCTACGGCGGGATGTCGGGCGGCCTGCGCGCCGTCGAGCAGCTGCGCCAGGTCTTCGCCGAGATGCACGCCACCACCATCCGCGAGACCGTCAGCTTCCACGGGCCCTGGGGCCAGTTCGACGAGGACGGGCAGCACAAGGACCCGGCCGCCGCCGACACCGCCGCCAAGGCCCTGCTCAACCAGCTCACCTGGTGGGCCCACGCCCTGCGCGACGCCAAGTCCGTCCGTCCGTACACCGGCTGAGGCCGGTGACACGCCCGGCATCACGTACGGCGTCGCTGGAGACGTGTCGCCGGAGACGTGTCGCGCGAGCGGGTCGCCGAGGCGGCGACGGCGGCCTGAGCGCGGGTACGGGGTCGGGGCGGGCGCGTTCGTGCGTTCGGCTCAGTGCGCGCCGCCGGCGGGGGGCGCCGCTTGCGCGGTGGTCTCCGGGGGGAGGGTGCGGGCGCTGAGGGCGAGGTCGTTGTTGATGGTGAAGTAGGGGCGCAGCCGCACCGTCTCCGGTCCGGGGCGGCGGGTCTCGGTGGCGGGCAGGACGTCGGTCTTCTTGCGGTGGACGGTGTCTCCGGCGATGCGGGACAGCCGCACCGGGGGTTCGTGGTCCGCCGGGTGGAGGGCGAGGTCCCACATGGTGTGCTCGCCGGTGTGGCGGGCCAGGGCTTCGGGATGGGGGAGCGTGCAGGCGAACCGGTTGCCGGGCAGGAGGGTGAGCGGCCGGCTGAAGCCGCCGGCTGTCCCGTTCCGGGATGTGGCCACCACCGTGGCGTCCGGGCCGGCCTCCAGGCCGTGCAGGCGTCCGGTGATGTGCACGGCCTGATCGACGACCTGGACGCTCTCCACCTCGGCGTGTCCGTCGCGCAGCCAGGTCCGGACGCTGAGGTTGCCCTCCTCGGTGGAGTAGGGGATCCATGCCGAGACGGTGCCCTCGCGGACCCGGAGCGGCAGGGAGAGCAGGCGTGCCTGTTCGACGGTGAGGGCGGCCACGCGCCGCTCCTTGCCCTCGGGCGGGGCGATGTAGGCGTCCCAGCGGCCCTCGGCGAGCGTGTGCGCGGCCCGTTCCAGGGTGGCCTGTCCGGTGGGGGACAGCGGGAGCCGCACGGTGCGCTTGTCCGGGTCCTTGCGCAGCCTCAGCAGCAGCTCCGGGTGGCCCTGGGGTACTCCGTCGATGTCCACCTGGAAGCGGATCCCGCCGTCCGCGGTGGCCGCGGCTGCCGCGCGGGGCACCCAGGGGGCGGACGGCGTGGCGGCGCGGGACGGTTGGTGGCGCGTCAGGCGCAACGCCGACACGGCCGCACGGAGCCGCTGCCCCAACGGGGGCAACCGGCGGTCAGTGCCGCGCAGTTCGTCGAAGAGGCCGAGGTAGCGGGCGCAGATCCGGTCGGGGGCGTAGCGGGCGGCCTTCTCACGGGCGGCGTCCGCCATGGCGCTGCGCCGCCCGGCATCCTGCATGAGTGAGGCGAGCGCGCGGGCGAAGGCGTCGGAGCCGCCCTCCAGCGGGACGAGCACACCGTCCCGGCCGTCGCTGATGATCTCCCCGGGGCCGTGCGGGCAGTCGGTGGCCACGACCGGCACGCCGCAGTGCATGGCCTCGACGATGGTCATGCCGAAGGACTCGCCGTCGGAGGAGACGGCGGCGATGGCCCCCTTGGCCCACTCCGGCTCGATGGGGGAGACCGCCCCCATCAGCCGCACCCGGTCGTAGAGCCCCAGCTCGTCGATCCGCCTGCGCAGGAACTGCTTCTGCGTCCCGCGCCCGTAGATGCGCAGGGACCAGTCGGGGTACTGCGGGGCGATCTTGGCGAAGGCGTCCAGCAGCCGGTCGTAGCGCTTGATCTCCACCAGCCGGCCGGCGGCGACGATGGTGCGCGAGTCTCCGGTGGAGGGTTCGACACCGGGTGCGGGGACGCTGTTGGGGATGCACAGGATGCGGGTGGACACCTGGGGCAGGGCGGCGCGGTAGCGGGCGGCGTCCGCTTCCGAGACGGTCACGAAGGCGTCCAGCCCGGCGAGCGCGCGGTTCTGGTCCTCGCGCAGCTGGTCGTCGTGCATGTCGAAGGTCAGGTGCTCCTGGCCGATGCGCAGGTAGCGCGGCTCGCCGTAACGGGACAGGTAGCCGTTGAGGACCGGGCGGGTGGCGATGACGACGTCGGCATCCGTCGCCCCCAGGTACCCGGCGACGCGCTCGTCGGTCAGCCGGCTGGGGGCGAGCGGGCCGTGCTGCACGCCCCGGTCGGCGAACATGACGGAGGGCTCGGCGGCCGCGGCGGACCCGCCCTCGTAGCCGGGAGTGTCCCGGCGCCAGTCGATCAAAGGCCGCAGGCGCACGCCATGACCCAGCTGGAGACTGGTCGCCTCCTGGGGGCGGTAGACGGAGACGACCTCCACCTCGTGGCCGGCGGCGGCCAGTGCGCCGCTGAGGTTGACCGTGGAGCGGATGGTTCCGCCGATCCCGTAGGCGTTGTAGATCAGAAAAGCGATCTTCATACTGTTCCCCGTCCCCTTGTGGCCGACATGCATTCCCCATGGCCGGTACTCGGCCTGCCCGGCCGACGGCACGAGGTACAGACCAATCTCTGAATCAGATTCAGCAGGCGGGGGGATGGTTGCTCGAGGAAACCCGATTGTGTGTCAGGTCACATATGGGCCGAAGTCCTGACTCGGGCTGTCGGGCTGTCGGACTGCTCGGGTGGTCGGTGAGGCGATGGGGCGGGCTCTCGGGCTTCGCTGGTGAAGCGGGAGCTGAAGTTCTCGTTTCTGAGGCCGAGCCCGAGGCGGCGCGGTTCTTGGGTGGTGGCGGTCAGGGTGCCCCGGGTCGTCGCTCCCGCGGAGCTGGACGGCTCCCGTTCCGGCGGCGCGGATCTCCAGGCAGTTGGATCCATCAGGGCTGAAGGACGATTTCTGCCAGGTGGACGAGGACAAGGCAGATCCCTCTCGGGGATCCTGTGCGATGCGGCGAATGAAGTCGCGTGACTCGGTGGGTGTCAGGGAGCTCGCTTCCCTTCGGTCACGTACGCGCAGCAGACCTTCGGGCAGATGCTGCGGGCGGTGCTGACCATCGTCGGCGTACCGGTGGTGGTGGTCTGGGTCTCGCCACTGCCGGCGCTGGTGGTGCCGGCGATCGTGCCACTGCCGGTCCTCGGTGCCGTGCTCATGGGCAAGCGCGCCCAGCCGCAGTTCGTCAAGCAGCGGGCGGTCACCGGCAAACTCGACCAGGTCCTGATCGCGGCGGTCGGCGGCCTGCGGATCGCCTCCGGCTCCCTCCCCATCGGCGACGGCCATGCCTTCGTCCGGTACTCGTACGAATTCAACGGCCCGACCACGCAGGTCGCGGCGATGGCGAACCTCCTCCCGCCGGGTGCCGCGTCGGCCGGGCGCGCCTTCAACCTCCTCGACACCGAGGAGGAGTCGGCGCCGCCGACCGCTGTCTGGAGGAGTGCCGGGATGTGAATCACCAGCGCCCCCTCAACGCGGTCGCACGGTGCTCCAGTTCTGCCAGTTCTGCCGGATCGGCGAATACGGCGGGAAGGTGTTCGCGATGCTCGTCCCACCAACCGCGCTTGCGGCCGCCGGTCATGGCGGCGAGAGCCTCGACGAGTCGGTCGTCTCCGCATGAGCAGGCGCGGGCAAAGGCGCGGACCCGGATGGCGCTGACGGCGTAGCGGCCGGCTTCGATGCTGCTGATCCGCGCTTGGCCGACGCCGAGGAGGGTGGCGGCCGCAGGGGCGGTCAGACCTGCGTGTTCGCGGAGTCCACGCAACCCGGCGCCGAGACGGCGCTGCCGCAGGCTGGGTGCGGTGCTGGGTGACGCGAGGCTCCCCCTCTTCGTGCGCGCGGCGTGCCCGTGTCACCCACAAGAGGTTGATCGGCAGGCATCCCCGTGTATTGATGACAACTATCTCGTTGGTCGCTCTGTGGTGGAACTGACTCAAACCACTTGCCACCAGTGCCGCGAGCCCGGAAGTGCACCGCTCCCGTCGGGGCGGCATTGCCACCGCGCGGTGCCGAGGGTGAGCGGGGTCGACTCCGTCCTTCGGCAGGAGGCGTTCATGGCCACCGTATCCCCGCCCGCACCCTGGGCGTACGCCTTTCACCTGCCGCGTCATCCGCGTGCTCCGCGTGTCGCCCGGATGACGCTCCGGGCCGTTCTGGGCGGGCACGGCACAGGCGAACTCATCGACGTGGCAGAACTGCTGACCTCCGAGGTGGTCACCAACTCCTACCGCCACTCCACCGGCGGGCGGGGGCTGCTGCTCGTGCGGCTGTGTGCCGACAAGTGGGGTGGCTGCCCCATCGGGGCCGGGCCCGGGGGCAAACTGCTCTGGTTCGAGCTGGGGCCGCCCAAGGCGGAATTCGCCTTCGCGGCCTGACCGACCGACTGGCTGGCCGACTGGTGGGGCCGGCCCCGGCAGAAATCCATCCATGAGGGGAACGCCCGTGACAGTGGCCGAATGGCTGAGCGTACTGACCACGACCGACAGCCGCGAGAAGGCGCTGGAGCTCGCGCGTGGTGCCGTCGATGCGCGGCTGGCGGCCTGTGCGCAGGTCAGCGGGCCCGTGGCCTCCGTCTACTGGTGGGAGGGGGCGACCGAGACCGCCGAGGAGTGGCAGGTGGTCTTCAAGACGGCGGGCGCGCGGTACGCCGATCTGGAGGCGCACCTCAAGGCCGCGCACGACTACGAGACGCCCGAGATCATCGCTACGGCCCTTGTCCGCGGCAGCGCGGAGTACCTGGCCTGGGTGGGGGAGGAGACCGCCGGCCCGGAGAACGCCGGCCCCTGACCCCGCTCAGTCCTGCGCGCGCTCGATCCGTACCGCGCACACCTTGAACTCCGGCATACGGGACGTCGGGTCCAGCGCCGGATTCGTCAGGGTGTTGGCCCGGCCCTCGCCCGCCCAGTGGAACGGCATGAAGACCGTGTCCGAGCGGATCGAGTCCGTGATCCTGGCCGGGGCCACCGCCCGCCCGCGCCGTGACACCACCGACAGCCGGTCGCCCTCCGACACGCCCAGGCGCTGCGCGAGCCGTGGATGCAGCTCCACGAACGGACCGGGCGCCGCCGCGTTCAGCTCGTCGACGCGGCGGGTCTGGGCGCCGGACTGGTACTGGGCGACGACCCGGCCGGTCGTGAGGAGCACCGGGTACTCGGCGTCCGGCTCCTCGGCCGCCGGCCGGTGGGTGACGGGGGCGAAGCGGGCGCGCCCGTCCTCCGTCGCGAAGCGGTCGAGGAAGAGCCGGGGCGTACCGGGGTGGGGCTCGGCGGGGCGGTCTTCACCCGCGGCCGTCTCCGGGCAGGGCCAGAAGACGCCGTCCTCCTCGGCGATACGGCGGTACGAGATGCCGGAGTAGTCGGCGGGGCCGCCCGCCGAGGCCCGGCGCAGTTCGGCGAAGACCTCCTCGGGGTCGACCGGGAAGCCCTTCTCATGGCCGAGCAGGGCGGCCAGCGAGTGCAGGACCTCCAGGTCCGTCCGTACGTCCGGCGGCGGGTCGACCGCCTTGCGGCGCAGCAGCACCCGGCCCTCCAGGTTCGTCGTCGTGCCCGTCTCCTCCGCCCACTGGGTGACCGGAAGGACGACGTCCGCGAGCGCCGCCGTCTCGGACAGGACCACGTCCGCCACCGCGAGGAAGTCCAGGGAGCGCAGGCGCTCTTCGATGTGGGCGGCGCGGGGTGCGGAGACGACCGGGTTCGATCCCATCAGCAGGAGGGACTTGATGTCGCCGCCGAGCGCGTCGAGGAGCTCGTACGCGCTGCGGCCCGGACCCGGCAGGCTGTCGGGGTCCACGCCCCACACCCCGGCGACGTGCTCGCGCGCGGCCGGGTCGGTGAGCTTGCGGTAGCCGGGCAGCTGGTCGGCCTTCTGGCCGTGCTCGCGGCCGCCCTGGCCGTTGCCCTGGCCGGTGAGGCAGCCGTAACCGGACAGGGGGCGGCCCGCACGGCCCGTGGCGAGGCACAGGTTGATCCAGGCGCCGACGGTGTCGGTGCCCTTGGACTGCTGCTCGGGACCGCGCGCGGTGAGGACCATGCCGGTCGGCGCGTCGCAGAACATCCGCACCGCGTCGCGCAACTGGGGGACGGGGACGCCGGTGATGCGTTCGACCAGCTCGGGCCAGTGCGCCATCGCGGCCGCCCGCGCCTCGTCCCAGCCGGCCGTGCGGCCTCGGACGAAGGACTCGTCCGTACGGCCTTCGGACACGACGATGTGCAGCAGTCCGAGCGCGAGCGCCAGGTCGGTGCCGGGGCGGGGCGCGAGGTGGAGGTCGGCCTGTTCGGCGGTGCGGGTGCGGCGCGGGTCGACGACGATGAGCGTGCCGCCGTTCTCCTTCAGCTCCGTGAGGTAGCGCAGCGCGGGCGGCATCGTCTCGGCGAGGTTGGACCCGACGAGGATCACGCAGCCGGTGCGCGGGATGTCCTCCAGCGGGAAGGGCAGGCCGCGGTCGAGGCCGAAGGCCCTCTGGTGGGCGGCGGCTGCGGACGACATGCAGAAGCGGCCGTTGTAGTCGATCTGCGAGGTGGACAGGACCACGCGGGCGAACTTGCCGAGCGCGTACGCCTTCTCGTTGGTGAGCCCGCCGCCACCGAAGACCCCGACGGCGTCGCGGCCGTACACCTGTTGTGTACGGCCGAGCCCCTCCGCGATCTTCACGAGGGCCTCCTCCCAGGTGGCCGGCTCCAGCCTGCCGGTGGCGGGGCGGCGGACCAGCGGCTCGGTCAGGCGCACCCGGGAAGAGAGCACTGCGGGCGCGGTACGGCCCTTGCCGCACAGCGCGCCCCGGTTCACGGGGAAGTCCGTACGCTCGACGACTTCCACCACGTCGCTGCCCGTCGCGGCGGCGCGCAGGTTCATGCCGCACTGGAGCGCGCAGTACGGGCAGTGGGTGGGGGTCGACGGCGGGGCGGCGGCCGGAGCGGGGGAGGTGCGGGGCATGCCGTCAGCATGCGACGGCGGTGTTACGGCGACGGGCGCCCGGTGTTACGCCCCCGGTACGCCCGGCTCCGCCCGGCCCCGGCCGCCCGGTGAGGCGGCATGAGGGGACCGGGCCGGCGTGGCGGTGCCGGGAGGCCGTCGGTCACACGGCGCGCCTGGTCCACGGCGACCTGCGGTCCACGACCGGCCGTCAGTCCGCCAGTGCTTCGGCCACACCCGGCTCCTGGCGCCCCAGGAAGCGCGGGGCGGGCTCGGTCGCGGCGTCGAGCGCCGCCTTGCCGGCCGCGAAGATCTCCCGTACGCCGCCGTAGTACCAGGTCGCGTCATGCCTGGCGTCGACCCCGACGCCGTACGCGTCGACCCCGGCTGACCGGCACAGCGCGATCGCCCGGCGGATGTGGAACCCCTGGCTCACCAGGACCGCCCGGTCCACTCCGAAGATCTTCTTGGCGCGTACGCAGGAGTCCCAGGTGTCGAAGCCCGCGAAGTCGCTGACGATGCGCTCGTCGGGCACGCCGTGCTCGATCAGATAGGCGCGCATGGCGTCCGGTTCGTCGTACTCCGCCCGGCTGTTGTCCCCGGTCACGAGCACGACCTTCGCCCTGCCCGCCCGGTAGAGCTCGGCTGCGGCGTCGAGGCGGTTCGCGAGGTACGGCGAGGGGCCGCCCTGCCGGAGGCCGGCCCCGAAGACGACGACCACGTCGCGGGCCGGGGCGTCGGCCGTCGTCCTGACCCGGCTGTCGGCGGCCGCGTGCAGCCAGGTCGCGGGGGCGAGCGCGAACACGGAGGCGAGCATGAGGGCCTGGACGGTACGCCGCCGGGCGCGGCGGGAGCGAGGTGCGAAGTGCGGTCGCTCCAGTCGTCCGGCTGCCCACCGCTGTGCCCCGGCCCGTGCCGTGCCCCAGGAAAATCGCATGCTCTTGCCCGCCCCCGACTGGAATGATTTCGCCATGTCGAGACAATTCTGGCCCCTGTACGGTCTGCGGATCACGACTCCGCGCCTCGAACTGACGCTGCCGGACGGCCACGTGCTCGGCGAACTGGCCGCCGTCGCGGCCGACGGCGTGCACGACGAGGCATCCATGCCGTTCTCGGTGCCGTGGACGGACGGGTCCCCGCGGGACCGGGCGCGGGCGACCTTCCAGCACGTGCTGGGCACCGTCGCCGCATGGCGGCCGGAGAAGTGGACGCTCAGCCTCGCCGTGCGGTGCGGGGGAGGACCGTCGGTCGGCAGGACTTCATGACGGACAGCTTCCCGGTGACCAGGGAGGGGGAGACCGGCTCCTGGCTGGGACTGGCGCACCAGGGACGCGGAATCGGCACGGAGACGCGGGCGGCCGTGCTGCACCTGGCCTTCGAAGGGCTGGGGGCACGGCATGTCACGTCCGCGGCGATGACGGACAATCCGCGTTCGCTGCGGGTGTCGGAGAAGCTCGGCTACCGGCCGGACGGCCTGCTGGTGGAGTCGGTACGGGGGGAGGCCAGGACGGTGCTGCGGCTGCGGCTGAGCCGTAAGGACTGGGAGGCGCCCCGGACCGTGCCGGTGGAGGTGGCGGGCCTGGAGCCGTGCCGGGAGCTGTTCGGGGTCTGACGGTCCTCTCCCGGCCCCGGCGCGGGGAGAGCCTCTCCGGCCGTACGGTGCCGAGCCGCTCCCCCGTGGCCCGAAGGGCAGGGGCCCCTCGACGTTCCCCCTCCACGGCCCCTTGACGGTCCCCCTCCACGGCCCCTTGACGTTCCCCCTCCACGGCCCCTTGAGGGCCCTCTCCGCGGCCCCCTGACGGCCCCCTTCGACGGTCCTCTCGGCGGGCTGGATTTCCCAGTGGGGCGAGGGACACTGGAGGGGCGTGCCCGGCGCGGTCCCTGACACCGGCCCCGCCCGGCCGGTGAGGCCACGGAAAACACCCGTCACCCTCGCGCAACGAGGCGGCAACGTGAGCCCGGCAGTATCGGCCCATGACGGAGTCGGCAGCACACCGCGAGTCACTTCCTTTCGACAGCACGGCGCACCTGCTCGCCCGCGTCACCGCCCAGCTCGGCACGCAGCTGAGGCACGTCTCCCTGAACGGAACCCGCCGTCCGATGACCCCGCCCCCGCCCCCGCCCCGGCCCTCCCGGCCTTCCGCGCCGCCCACCCTCGTCGCCGTCGCCCACGGCAGCCGCGACCCCGACGCCCTGCGCACCGTCACCGCCCTGCTGGAGCGCGTCCGCGAGCTGCGCCCGGGTCTCGACGTACGCCTCGGCCACATCGAACTCAACGAGCCGCTGCTGACCGACACGCTCGCGGGCCTGCACCGCGGCCGGGGCGGCGACGCCGTGCTCGTACCGCTGCTGCTCGGCCGCGGCCACCACGTCAAGCACGACCTGCCGCAGGCCGCCGCCACCGCCCCCCACCTGCGCACCCGCATCGCCGCCCCGCTCGGCCCGCACCCCCTGCTCGTCGAGGCGCTGTACACCCGCCTCACCGAGGCCGGCTGGCAGGCATCCGACACCGCGCACCCGGGAAGCGGCATCGTCCTCGCGGCCGCGGGCTCCCGCGACCCCGAATCGGCCGCCGACACCCGCCGCACCGCCGCCCTGCTCAGCGAGCGCCTCGGCGGAGTCCCCGTCGTCCCCGCCTACGCGTCCGCCGCCTCGCCCACCGTCCCCGAAGCCCTGCGCGCCCTCGCCGCACGCGGCCGCCACCGCGCCGCCGTCGCCTCGTACTTCACCGCACCCGGCCGCTTCGCCGCGCAGAGCGCCGCCGCCGCGCCCCGGATCGCCGCCGCGCCGCTCGGCACCCACCCCGCCCTGGCACGGCTCCTCCTGCTCCGGTACGACCAGGCTCTCGCCGGCCGCTCCCTGACGTCCCGGCACCAGCTGGCCGCCGCCTGAGTCCCGACTGTCACCGCCTGCGTCTACTGTCGGTGCATGGAAGGCACAGCGCACGACGCCCCACACGCCGAAGACCGACCGGCCGCCGCCGCACCGCACGAGGCCCCGTTCCCCCACGTTCCGCCCCACGCCGCCCTCCACGACACCCTCTACGACGGGGCGGCCACCGAGCGCTGGGCCACCGAGCCCGACAAACGGCCCGGCAGGACCGCCTTCCAGCGCGACCGCGCGCGCGTGCTGCACTCCGCCTCGCTGCGCCGCCTCGCGGGAAAGACCCAGGTGGTCACCCCCGGCTCCAGCAGCCAGGTCTGGGACGCCAGCCCCCGCACCCGCCTCACCCACTCCCTCGAATGCGCCCAGGTCGGCCGCGAACTGGGCGCGGCCCTCGGCTGCGACCCGGACCTCGTCGAGGCGGCCTGCCTCTCCCACGACATGGGCCACCCGCCCTTCGGGCACAACGGCGAGCAGGCACTCAACGACTTCGCCAAGGACTGCGGCGGCTTCGAGGGCAACGCCCAGTCGCTCCGTCTCCTGACCCGCCTCGAACCCAAGCGTTTCGTACGCTCCCGCGACAGCGGCGAGATGGTCAGCGTCGGCCTCAACCTCACCCGCGCCGCCCTCGACGCCGCCACCAAGTACCCCTGGCCGCGCGGCGCCCACCCCACGGACCCCGGCTCGGTGAAGTTCGGCGTCTACGAGGACGACCTGCCCGTCTTCGACTGGGTCCGCCAGGGCGCCCCGGCCCACCGCCAGTGCTTCGAGGCCCAGGTCATGGACTGGTCCGACGACGTGGCGTACTCGGTGCACGACTTCGAGGACGGCCTGCACGCCGGCCACCTCGACCCCAACTTCCTCTTCGCCGAGCCCGAGCGCCAGGACGTCTTCGCGGTGGCGATCGGCAGGTACGTACCGGAGGACACCGGTCCCGAGGAGCTGGCGGAGGCCCTCGACCGCCTCCTCGACCAGGAGTGGTGGCCGCACGGCTACGACGGGTCCGCCGTCGCCCAGGCCCGGCTGAAGGACGCGACCAGCCAGCTCATCGGCCGCTTCTGCCTGTCCGCCGAGGGCGCCACCCGCCAGGCGTACGGAACGGGCAGGCTCACCCGGTACGCCGCCGAGCTGGTCGTCCCGCGCGAGGTACGCCACGAGTGCGCCGTCCTCAAGGCCGTCGCCGACCGTTACGTCATACAGCGCGACGAACAGGAGCGGCTCCGCGCCGACCAGCGCATCGTCATCGCCGAACTCGCCGAGGCACTCACGGCCCGCGCCCCCGAGGGCCTCGACCCCCAGTTCCGCGCGCTGTTCGCCGCCGCGCCCGACGACAGGGCCCGCAAACGCGTGATCGTCGACCAGATCGCGTGCTTCACGGACGCCGCCGCCCGGTCCCTGCACGCCCGGCTCACCACCCGGACACCACGCCGCCCGTGACGCGGCACCACCGGAACCGGTCCGCGACACGCCCACAGCCCACCCCCCTCTTCCCCCATCACGCTCTGTGGGGGACGCTCGAATACGGCGGCACAGTGTGGAGCAGCCACAGAGGAGGCACCAAGTGGTCGACGCAGATCTGACGTTCGTCATCGTCGGTGGAGGGCTGGCGGGGGCGAAGGCCGCCGAAACTCTCCGCAGCGAGGGGTTCACCGGCCGGGTGATCCTCATCGGGGACGAACGCGACCATCCCTACGAACGCCCTCCCCTGTCCAAGGGATTCCTGACCGGCGAGAAGGAACGCGACAGCGTCTTCGTCCACGACCCCGGCTGGTACGCACAGGCCGACATCGAGCTGCACCTCGGCCAGTCCGTGGTCCACCTCGACCGCGCGAGCAGGACGGCCGTGCTCGGTGACGGCACCGCCCTCCGCTACGACAAGCTGCTGCTCGCCACCGGCTCCGAACCGCGCCGCCTCGACATCCCCGGCACCGGCCTCGCCGGCGTCCACCACCTGCGCCGCCTCTCCCACGCCGAGCGGCTGCGCGGCGTACTGGCCTCCCTCGGCCGGGACAACGGGCACCTCGTCATCGCCGGGGCCGGCTGGATCGGCCTGGAAGTCGCGGCCGCCGCGCGCGGTTACGGCGCCGAGGTCACCGTCGTCGAACCCGAGCCGACACCCCTCCACCAGGTCGTCGGCCCCGAGCTCGGCCAGCTCTTCACCGACCTGCACAGCGAACACGGGGTCCGCTTCCACTTCGGCGCCCGCCTCACCGAGATCGTCGGCCAGGACGGCATGGTCCTCGCCGCCCGCACCGACGACGGCGAGGAGCACCTCGCCCACGACGTCCTCGCCGCGATCGGCGCCGCCCCGCGCGTCGCGCTCGCCGAGGCCGCGGGCCTCGACCTGGCCGACCGCGCGCACGGCGGCGGCATCGTCGTGGACGCCGGGCTGCGCACCTCCGACCCCGACATCTACGCCGCAGGTGACGTCGCCGCGGCGCACCACCCGCTCCTCTCCACCCGGCTGCGCGTCGAGCACTGGGCCAACGCGCTGAACGGCGGCCCGGCCGCCGCCCGCGCGATGCTGGGCCAGGACGTGTCGTACGACCGCGTCCCGTACTTCTTCTCCGACCAGTACGACCTCGGGCTGGAGTACTCCGGCTGGGCGCCCCCCGGTACGTACGACCAGGTCGTGATCCGCGGCGACGCGGGAAAGCGCGAGTTCATCGCGTTCTGGCTGAAGGAGAACCGGGTCCTGGCGGGCATGAACGTGAATGTGTGGGATGTCACCGAAACCGTCCAGGCGCTGATCCGCTCCGGAGCCCCGGTGGACACCTACGCCCTCTCCGACCCGTCCGTGGACCTGGCCTCCCTGCTCGGCTGACCGCCCGGCCGGCCGTTCACCGGCCGCTCGGCCGACGGAAGTGTCCGAGCGCCGCCGTACACTTCACGCGTGGCAGGCAGGATCAACGATGACGACGTGAAGGCGGTCCGGGACGCGGTCCCGATCGACGCCGTTGTTTCCGAGTATCTCCAGCTCCGCAACGCCGGCGGCGGCAATCTGAAGGGCCTGTGCCCCTTCCACGACGAGAAGTCCCCGTCCTTCCAGGTCAGCCCGAGCAAGGGTCTCTTCCACTGCTTCGGCTGCCAGGAGGGCGGCGACACGATCGCCTTCGTGATGAAGATCGACCACCTCTCCTTCTCCGAGACGGTCGAGCGCCTCGCCGCCCTGGCGGGCATCACCCTGCGGTACGAGGAAGGCGGCTACAACCCCACGCACCAGCGCGGCGAGCGCGTCCGCCTGGTCGAGGCGCACAAGGCCGCCGCGCAGTTCTACGCCGAACAGCTCGACTCCGCCGAGGCGGAGATCGGCCGCACGTTCCTGGCCGAGCGCGGCTTCGACCAGGACGCCGCCCAGCACTTCGGCGTCGGCTACAGCCCGGCCGGCTGGGACCACCTCACCCGCTACCTGCGCGGCAAGGGCTTCTCCGACAAGGAGCTGACCCTCTCCGGTCTCTCCCAGGAGGGCCGTCGCGGCCCCATCGACCGCTTCCGCGGCCGCCTGATGTGGCCGATCCGCGACATCACGGGCGAGGTCGTCGGCTTCGGCGCGCGCAAGCTGCGCGACGACGACAACGGCCCGAAGTACCTGAACACCCCCGAGACGGCGATCTACAAGAAGTCCCAGGTCCTGTACGGCATCGACCTGGCCAAGAAGGAGATCGCCAAGACCAGCAGGGCGGTCGTCGTCGAGGGGTACACCGACGTCATGGCCTGCCACCTGGCCGGCGTCACCACCGCGATCGCCACCTGCGGCACGTCGTTCGGCGGCGACCACATCAAGATCCTCCGCCGGCTGCTCATGGACCACGCCTCGGCCGAGGTCGTCTTCACCTTCGACGGCGACGCGGCCGGCCAGAAGGCGGCGCTGCGCGCGTTCGAGGACGACCAGAAGTTCGCCGCCGAGACGTCCATCGCGATCACGCCCGGCGGCATGGACCCCTGCGACCTGCGGCTCGCCAAGGGCGACGAGGCGGTGGCGTCCCTGGTCGAGACGCGCACACCGCTCTTCGAGTTCGCCATCCGCCACGTCGTGTCCCGGCACAACCTGGAGACCCCGGCCGGGCGGGCCGCCGCGCTCGACGAGGCCGCGCCGATCGTCGCCAACATCAAGAACATCGCGATCCAGCACGAGTCCGCGGTCCAGCTCGCGGGCATCCTCGGCATCCTCGACACCCAGTTCGTGGTCAAGCGCGTCGCGCAGCTCGCCCGCTGGGCGCGCGACCGGGGCGGCCGTGGCCCCGCCGCGCCCCAGGACCGCCGGGCCGCGCCCTCGTACGACATGGGCCCCTCCGGTCCCCCCGGCCCGTCCGGTCCCGCGCTGAACCTGCGCAGCCCCGCGCACCGCACCGAGCGCGAGCTGCTGAAGCTCGCCCTCCAGCGCCCCGAGCTGGTCTCCCCGGCGTTCGACGCGTACGGGGCGGACGAGTTCACCGCCCCGCCGTACGCCGCCGTACGCCAGGTCATCGAGGAGGCGGGCGGCGCGGAACAGGGCGCACAGGACACCTCCGACTACCTGGCGAGGGTCCGCGAGACCGCCCCCAACGACACGGTGCGCGCGCTGGTCACGGAGCTCGCCGTCGAGCCGATCATGCGCAAGACCGTCGACGAGATCTACGCCGGAGAGCAGCTGATCCGGGTCCGCCTGCGCGCGGTCGACCGCCGCATCCTGGACGTCCAGGGCACCCTGGCCCGCCTCGGCGGCCCGCACGCCGACCCCGAGCAGCTCGCCGCCGTCCAGAACGAGCTGTGGGTCCTCCAGCAGTACGCCCAGTCCCTGCGCAACCACGGCGCGGCCGCGCTCTGACAGCTCCGGCCCTCCGGTGACGGACCGGGCCCGGACCCAGAAAGTCACCGCACGCCCCTCGTGGCGGTGATGTGTCGTACCCCACACTGGGTGGCGGTGCCTGAGTCCTCGGAGCGCGGCCGGCCCACGCCGAGTGGGCCTCACACACCTGCGGATCCGCTCATCGTGTACGGGACGGACGGCGGCCCGGTCGCCGCTCCCGTCCCGCTGCCGCACACCCCCGAACCGGCAGCGATCACCTGGAGGTCGCCCCCCGTGCAGGCCCAGACCCAGAGCCAGGCCCAGAGCCAGCCCCAGCCGTCGACCGACGTCATCACCGCGCTCCCCTCGCAGAGCCGGGGCGAATTCCATCCCGAAGCCGAGCCCGCAGAGCCCGCAGAGCCCGCCGAGCCCGCCGAGCCCATAGAGCCCGTGGACGCCGAACTCCTCGTCGAGGACCCGGTGGACGCCCCCGGAACACCGGAGGCGTCCGAGCGGCGGCGCGACGCCCGCGCCGACAGCGGGGGCCCGTCCTCCGACCTCTTCCGGCAGTACCTGCGCGAAATCGGCCGCATCCCGCTGCTCACCGCGGCCGAGGAGGTGGACCTGGCCCGCAAGGTCGAAGCCGGGCTCTTCGCCGAGGAGAGGCTCCGCAGCGTCTCCGACCCGGACTCCCGGCTCGCCGTCGACCTCGACAGGCTCGTGGTCATGGGCCGGACGGCCAAACGCCGCCTGATCGAGGCGAACCTGCGCCTCGTCGTGTCCGTCGCCAAGCGCTACGTCGGCCGCGGCCTGACCATGCTCGACCTGGTCCAGGAGGGCAACCTCGGCCTGATCCGCGCCGTCGAGAAGTTCGACTACGCCCGCGGCTACAAGTTCTCGACGTACGCGACCTGGTGGATCCGCCAGGCCATGTCCCGCGCGCTGGCCGACCAGGCCCGCACCATCCGCGTCCCGGTCCATGTCGTCGAGCTGATCAACCGCGTCGTCCGCGTCCAGCGCAGGATGCTCCAGGAACGCGGCTACGAGCCCACCCCGCAGGAGGTCGCCGCCCACCTCGAACTCACCCCGGAACGGGTCGGCGAAGTCCTGCGCCTCGCCCAGGAACCGGTGTCGCTGCACACACCGGTGGGCGAGGAGGACGAGGTGGCGCTCGGCGACCTCATCGAGGACGGCGACGCCGCGTCCCCCGTCGAATCGGCCGCCTTCCTCCTCCTGCGCGAGCATCTGGACGCCGTGCTCTCCACGCTCGGCGAGCGCGAGCGCAAGGTCGTCCAGCTCCGGTACGGCCTGGCCGACGGCAGGCCCCGCACCCTGGAGGAGATCGGACGCCTCTTCGGCGTGACGCGCGAACGCATCCGCCAGATCGAGTCCAAGACTCTCAGCAAGCTCCGCGACCACGCCTTCGCCGACCAGCTCCGCGGCTACCTGGACTGACCGCCGACCCGCCCGGGCAGCGCGGCGACGGCACACCACGACGGCGCACGAAGACGGCACACGACGGCGCCCGGCCACCGGGCCGGGCGCCGCCCGCACAACCCGGGTCAGGGGGTCAGACGCCGTCCACGGGGCCGCCCCCGCCGGCCCGGACCCCCTCGGCGGCGTCCTTCCCGGCCTTCCGGCGCGCATCGACCGCGGCGCCGACCCCCACGCCGATGCCCATGCCGCACGCCAGCCCGGTCGCCAGGTTGTCGAGCAGCAGCCCGGCGGCGATGCCGATCGACATCCCGAGCGACATCCCGACCGCGAGGCCGGACGTGTCACTGCGCGCGCTCCGGTCCGCGCTCTTCTTCTCCGGGCTCTCCACCATGGTCAGTCAGTCCACTTCTGCCACCGCCTGAGCGAACTGCGCCGCGTACAGACGCGCGTACGCGCCCTCCGCCGCCAACAGCTCGTCATGCGTCCCCTGTTCGACGATCGAGCCATTCTCCATCACCAGGATCACATCGGCGTCCCGGACCGTGGAGAGCCGGTGCGCGATCACGAAGCTCGTACGGCCGTGGGCCAGCCGTGCCATCGCCTTCTGGATCAGCACCTCCGTCCGGGTGTCGACCGAGCTCGTCGCCTCGTCGAGGACCAGGATCACCGGATCGGACAGGAACGCCCGCGCGATCGTGATGAGCTGCTTCTCGCCCGCGCTGACCCCCGACCCCTCGTCGTCGATCACCGTGTCGTACCCGTCCGGCAGCGTCCGTACGAACCGGTCCGCATGGGCGGCCCGCGCCGCCTCCTCGATCTCCTCGCGCGTGACGCTCCGCGAAGGCGGCGCCCCGTACGCGATGTTGTCGGCGATCGTCCCGCCGAACAGCCAGGTGTCCTGGAGGACCATCCCGATGCCCGACCGCAGGTCCTCGCGCGTCATCTTCGCGATGTCGGCGCCGTCGAGGGTGATCCGGCCGCCCGTCACCTCGTAGAACCGCATCAACAGGTTCACCAGCGTCGTCTTGCCCGCGCCCGTCGGCCCGACGATCGCGACCGTCTGCCCCGGCTCGACCGCGAGCGACAGGTTCTCGATGAGCGGCTTGTCCGGCTCGTACTGGAAAGACACCTTGTCCAGCGCGACCCGGCCCTCCGGGGCCGACGGCAGCTCCGCCCGCTCCGCGCCCGCCGCGTCGGGCTCCTGCTCGTCCGCGTCGAGCAGTCCGAAGACCCGCTCGGCCGAGGCGACGCCCGACTGCACCAGGTTCGCCATCGAGGCGACCTGCGTCAGCGGCATCGAGAACTGCCGCGAGTACTGGATGAACGCCTGCACGTCGCCGATCGACAGCGTGCCGGACGCGACCCGCAGTCCGCCCACCACCGCCACCAGCACGTAGTTCAGATTGCTCACGAAGAACATCAGCGGCTGCATGATCCCGCTGTTGAACTGCGCCTTGAACCCGGCCTCGTACAGCGCGTCGTTCTGCTCCCGGAACGCCTCCGCCGACTCCTCCTGCCGCCCGAAGACCTTCACCAGCGCATGACCGGTGTACATCTCCTCGATGTGCGCGTTGAGCTTGCCCGTGGTCTTCCACTGCTGCACGAACTGCGGCTGCGACCGCTTGCCGACCTTCGCCGCCACCACCACCGACAGCGGCACGGTCACCAGCGCGACCAGCGCCAGCAGCGGCGACATCCAGAACATGATCGCCAGCACACCCACGATGGTCAGCAGGGAGTTGACGAGCTGGCCCATCGTCTGCGCCATGGTCTGCGAGATGTTGTCGATGTCGTTCGTCGCCCGGCTCAGCACCTCACCGCGCTTCTGCCGGTCGAAGTAGCCCAGCGGCAGCCGCGACAGTTTCGCCTGCACGTCCGCGCGCATCCGGAACACGGTCCGGTTGATGACCCGGATCGACAGCCGCGACGACACCAGCATCAGCAGCCCCGCGCCCACGTACACCGCGAGCACCAGCAGCAGTACGTCGCCGACCGCCCCGAAGTCGATGCCCCGCCCGGGGACGAAGTCCACCCCGGAGAGCATGTCCGCGAGCCCGCCGTCGCCCTTCTCCCGCAGGTTCTCGACGACCTGTCCTTTACTGCCGCCGTCCGCCGTCTGCCGGCCGATGATCCCCGCGAAGACCAGGTCGGTCGCCCGCCCCAGGATCTTCGGTCCGATCACCGAGAGCGCGACGCTCAGCACGCCCGCCGCCAGCATCCACCACAACGTGACCCGTTCGGGAGCGAACTGCCGCAGCAGCCGCTTCCCCGAGCCCTTGAAATCCATCGACCGCTCGGTCGGCGCGCCGCCGGCCATCATGCGTCCACCGGGCCCGCTCATGCCGCCTCAGCCTCCGTCAGCTGGGAGAGCACGATCTCCCGGTACGTCGCGTTGCTCTCCATCAGCTCGTGATGGCGTCCCGTGCCGACCACCCTGCCCTCGTCCAGGACCACGATCCGGTCGGCGTCACGGATGGTCGACACCCGCTGGGCGACGATCACCACCGTCGCCTCGGCCGTCTCCCGCGCCAGCGCGGTCCGCAGCGCCACATCGGTCGTGTAGTCCAGAGCCGAGAAGGAATCGTCGAACAGATAGATCTCCGGCCGCCGCACCAGCGTCCGCGCGATCGCGAGCCGCTGCCGCTGCCCGCCCGACACGTTCCTACCGCCCTGCGCGATCGGCGCGTTCAGCCCGCCGTCGAGCCGCTCCACGAACTCCCGCGCCTGCGCCACCTCCAGCGCGTGCCACAGCTCCTCGTCCGTCGCCTCCGGCTTCCCGTACCGCAGATTCGTCGCGACCGTCCCGGAGAACAGATACGGCTTCTGCGGAACCAGCGAGACGGTCCTCGCCATCAGCGCCGGATCGAGTGTCCGTACGTCGACCCCGTCCACCAGCACCTCCCCGGCCGTCGCGTCGAACAGCCGCGGTACGAGCCCGAGCAGCGTCGACTTCCCGCTGCCCGTCGACCCGATGATCGCCGTCGTCTCGCCCGGACCGGCCACCAGGCCGATGTCCCTGATCACCGGTTCCTCCGCGCCCGGATAGCGGAACTCCGCGCCCCGCAGCTCCAGTTGCCCGTGGCGTCGCAGTTCCCGTACCGGACTGGCCGGCGGTACGACGCTCGACGCCGTGTCCAGGACCTCCTCGATGCGCTCGGCGCACACCTCGGCGCGCGGCACCATCATGAACATGAAGGTGGCCATCATCACGGCCATCACGATCTGCATCAGGTACGCGAGGAACGCCGTCAGCGCCCCGATCTCCATGCCGCCGCTGTCGATCCGGTGCGCGCCGAACCAGACCACCGCGATGCTGGAGACGTTCACGACCGTCATCACGATGGGGAACATCAGCGCCATCAGCCGCCCCGAGGACAGCGACACGTCCGTCAGCGCGGTGTTCGCCTCCCGGAAGCGGCCCTTCTCGTACTCGTCCCGCACGAAAGCCCTGATCACGCGGTTGCCGGTGATCTGCTCGCGCAGCACCTGGTTGACCGTGTCGAGCCGCTCCTGCATCGCGCGGAACAGCGGCCGCATGCGCCGCACGATCAGGCTCACGGCGATCCCGAGCACGGGCACGACCGCGAGCAGCACACCCGACAGCGGCACGTCCTGGCCGAGCGCCATGACGATGCCGCCCACGCACATGATCGGCGCCGACACCATCAGCGTGAACGCCATCAGCACCAGCGTCTGGACCTGCTGGACGTCGTTGGTCGTACGCGTGATCAGCGAGGGCGCCCCGAAGTGCCCGACCTCACGGGCCGAGAAGCTCTGCACCCGCTCGAAGACGGCCGCCCGCACGTCCCGTCCGAGCGCCGACGCGGTCTTCGCGCCGTAGTGGACGGCGCCGATGTTGCAGACCACCTGGAGGAGGCTGACGGCGATCATGACGGCGCCGAACTCCAGGATGTAACCGGTGTCCCCGGTCACGACACCGTTGTCAATGATGTCCGCGTTGAGGGTGGGCAGGTAGAGGGTGGCGGAAGTCTGCAGCAGTTGCAGCACCACCAGCAGGGCGACGGGTTTCTTGTACGGGCCCAGACGGGCCCGCAGGAGTCTTATGAGCACACGAAATCTCTCGGAGTCGGCAAGGGAGGGGATCACCCCATCCTCCGACACCCGGCGCCGGTATTTCCAAGGGATTACCCCATCGCCGGGTCAAGACTTCAGGCCCCGAACGCTCCGGGATGGATCTGGTCCCGCGTCGCACCGTACTGCTGACGCACCGCCTGCCCCACCGCCACCTCGTCGCCCGGCTCCAGCACCTGCGCCGCCGCGCCCTGCCAGGCCGGCGGGGTGTGCGGGGCCAGCGTGCCCTGCGCCACCCCGAGCGCCCACGCCGCCTGCCGGGCCGCGCCCAGCGCCGCGTACTCCGCGGGCTGCGGCACGACCACCTGCGTACCGAAGATCGCGGGCGCCGCCGCCTGCACGGCGGGCAGCTCGGCGGCGGCCCCCAGCAGGAAGACCCGCCGCACCTCCACGCCCCGTCCCCGCAGCACGTCCATGGCGTCGGCCAGCGAGCACAGCATGCCCTCGAAGGCCGCCCGCGCCAGGTGCTCGGGCTTCATCGACTCGCGCCGCAGCCCGCTCAAGGTCCCGGCGGTGTGCGGAAGTTGCGGCGCACGCTCACCCTCCAGGTACGGCAGCAGGACGAGCCCGTACGATCCGGGCGACGAGGTGAGCGCCAGCTCCGAAAGCCCCTCCAGGTCCGTCCCCAGCAGCTCGGCCGTGCCCCGCAGCGCCCGTACGGCATTGAGCGTGTGCACGACCGGCAGGTGCATCCCGGTGGCGTCCGCGAACGACGTGATGAGCCCGCTCGGGTCGACCAGCGCCTCGTGGTGCACGGCCATCACCGAACCGGAGGCCCCCAGGGACACCACGGCGTCCCCGACCCCGACACCGAGCCCGAAGGCCGCGGCCATCGTCTCGCCGGTCCCCGCGGAGATCAGCAGCCCCTCGGGCGTGGTCCCCGCGGCGTCGGAGGGACCGAGCACCTCGGGCAGCGCGGCCTGGTGCCCCAGCGCCAGCTCGACCAGGTCGGGCCGGTACATGCCGGTGGCGGCCGACCAGTAACCGGTGCCCGAGGCCGCGCCCCGGTCGGTGGTCCTGCGGGCGGGCCGCCCGAGCAGCTGCCACACCAGCCAGTCGTGCGGCTGCATCACCGCGGCGGTCTGCCGCGCGGACTCCGGCTCGTTGCGCGCCAGCCAGCGCAGTTTCGCCAGCGGCTGCGGAGCCTGCGGCACGGACCCGACGGCCTCGGCCCAGGCCTGGCGTCCGCCGAGCGCGTCGACCAGATCGGCGGCCGCCACCTGGGCCCGCTTGTCGTTGCCGAGCAGCGCCGGACGGACCGACGTGCCGTGGGCGTCGAGCGGGATCATGCCGTGCTGCTGCGCCGATACACCGATGGCCTGCACGCCCTCGAGCAGCCCGCCGGACGCGGCCTCGCCCAGTGACAACAGCCACACCTGTGGATCGGCCTCGGTGGACTTCGCCTCCACGGGGTGGGGGGCGTAACCCTGCCGCAGCACGGCACCCGTATCCGCGTCGCACACGACGATGCGCGTAGAACCAGACGAACTGTCCAAGCCGGCGACTATCCCCATGCACAAGATTCTGCCGCATGCGGGACCGGGGCCGTGCCGCGCCCGGCCCCGGGGCTAGGTGTTCGTCGTACCCCAGTCGTCCTCGCCGCTCTGGCCCCGCTCGCGCAGCGACCGCACCCGCTCGGACACGGAGCCGGGCACCCGGTCCCCGACCTTGTCGCTGACCGTGTGGAGCGCCTTGCCCGCGATGTCGCGGCCGTTCTGGGCGGCGGACTCGGCGGCGTTGCGCACGGCGGGGTTCTGGGCGACCTGGCGTGCGGACTTCTTCAACTGCTCGTAGCGCTCACGGCCGGCTCGGGTCCCGAACACGTACCCGATGGCCAGTCCGGCGATGAATGTGAGCCGGTAGCGCATGGCTGTCACCCTTCTCTTGCGTCGGCGGTCCCCTGGTGCCGTGGGAGTTCCGGACCGCGGGGGCTGTGCTGGGCGCCTACCCGGAGACGCCGGTGATCACCCCGGGAGATACCGATTGGCGGAGCACCCCCCTGCTTGCGCTAATGTATGTGTCGCAGCGAGCACACGCCCCCCGGGACGCCATCCGGTGGGTACGTTCGATGCAACGCAGCAATCCCCTGTAGCTCAATTGGCAGAGCAGCCGGCTGTTAACCGGCAGGTTACTGGTTCGAGTCCAGTCGGGGGAGCGCGATCCCCTGTAGCTCAATTGGCAGAGCATTCGGCTGTTAACCGGAGGGTTACTGGTTCGAGTCCAGTCGGGGGAGCGGCAAGGAGAAGGGCCCCTCTGGGGTCCTTTTTCATGTCTCCTGCAACCGCGCAGGCGGCAGCGATGTCCTCATGGGCATGCGTAGCCGACCACCCGGGGCAGGAGATCGTATGAGCGGCTATGCTGCGGCAGACGGCGCGCACAAATGTGCGCGACGCGCCGTTAGGGGCGGTAGCTCAGCCGGTTAGAGCAGCGGACTCATAATCCGTCGGCCGTGGGTTCGAGTCCCACCCGCCCCACCAGTTTTACCCTGCGGAAACGTTCTGACCTGCGGAAACGTGGATTTCACGGCTGTTTTCCGTGCGGTACTAGCCGCGCACCGTGCGGTACTGACCCGCTGTCGCACGGTGACAGTGCACTTCAGGTGCGTCTGACCTGGCTTTTTGTGGCGATCGCTGGAGAAGGCGTCGTGGAGTGCTCCCACGGCTCCTTTGCCTGGTCGGCGAGACGTTCCTGGTCGCCCCGCGCCTTCACGGCCCGGTCGAGATACCTGTGTGGATTTCGCCGCCCCAGAGAGTCAGCGGCGTGATTACTCGAATCCGAATGCCGCTCGGCTCCACGCCGGCACGGGGAGCTCAGGCCGCTCGTCCTTCCAGCACGGAGCCTGGGTGTCGGCGTACATCTCAAAGTGCACACGCGGGTACAACCGCGCGCGTACCCGCCTGTGCAGATTGACCTGTACGCCGGCACCTGGCTCTCGTGGACATTTCCGGCTGTGCCGAAGCTGACCCACCACCGCAGGCTCTGACGGCACCGACCGGGACCTGTCGCCCGGGGCAGGTCCCGGGTCCCCGCTACATGTTCTGGATGTGTCCGAGGGCTGTGTCCATGAGTTCGCCCACGTGGTGGAGAGTGTGGGCGGTGGCGGTGGCCAGGTAGGCGGGGTGCCGGGCGAGTGGGGTGAGAACGGCCTGGCCCTGCTCGGGATCGTCGCCGATGAGGGTCGGCGGGTGGTCGGTGGTGAGGCGGGGGTCCACGACGAGGAGTTGGCCGGTGGCACGGTACCCGCCCAGTACGGCGGGGCCGTCCCATGACGGTGCCGTCCCGCCGTAGGTCGTCTGTTGGTCGATGAGGGGACGGCCGCCCCGGTTCACGGTCAGGCGGGTGGTGAGGCGGCCGGGAGGCTCGGGGATGCGGCCGAGGAGTTGTTCTTCGCGCAGGATGACGGCGGCAGTGGGTGCGAGGTCGACGGTGCAGGTCTGGTGAAGCGTGCTGCCCCTGGCGCTGATGAGGGGTTTCGGTAGCCACGTCAGCATGGCGTGGTCGGCGACGGTGAGACGGACGTCGTAGGTGGCGAGGGCGCCGGTGGCGCCGGGCAGCGCGATCGTGGCGGCTGCCGTGGACACCTCCAGCTTGGCGTGTTCCTCGGCGGTGATGTCGAGGGCGAGTCGGTCTCCGCCGAGTGGGGCGCACATGGAGCTGATCACGCTGACGCGGGCCCACTCGCCGTGGGACTGTGTCTGGTGCAGGTGGAAGGGGCCGCTGTTGCGCAGGCGCGGGACGGTGGTGATGGAGCCGTTGTGGGCGGCCCTGATGAAGGCGGTGGCCCGGACCCCGGAGAGTGCGGGGTCCGTTGTGTGCACCCACTCGACGGCGGGCGCCTCGTTTGTCCGCCCGCTGTCCCTCTCGCTTCCTTCGGTGACCGGCGCCGGCGTGGAGTGTTCCGCCGTGGGCGCCGGGCGCGTACGTGGTGCAGCGGCTGTCATACGGCGGCCTCGGCACGCCACGCGGACAGGCAGCCGTTGACCCAGTCGGCGACCGGCTGGATGCCGTCGTCCGAGGCCAGGCTGGTGAACGCGACGGGGAGGTCGCCGCGCTGCTTGTTGGCGTCGGCGGCCATGGTGTCCAGGTCCGCGCCGACGTAGGGGGCGAGGTCGGTCTTGTTGATGACGAGGAGGTCGGCGGTGGTGATGCCGGGGCCGCCCTTGCGGGGGATGTCGTCACCGCTGGAGACGTCGATGACGAACACCTGGTGGTCGACGAGGCCCTTGGAGAAGGTGGCGGTGAGGTTGTCACCGCCGGACTCGATGAGGATCAGGTCCAGGGCGGGCAGGGTCTCCTCCAGCTGTTCGACGGCTTCGAGGTTGGCGGAGATGTCGTCGCGGATCGCGGTGTGCGGGCAGGCGCCGGTCTCGACGGCGGTGATGCGCTCGGGCGGCAGTACGGCTTCGCGGAGCAGGAACTCGGCGTCCTCGCGGGTGTAGATGTCGTTGGTGACGACCGCGATGGACAGCCGGTCGCGCAGGGCGCGGCACAGTGCGGCGACGGTGGCGGTCTTGCCGGATCCGACGGGCCCGCCGAGGCCGATGCGCAGGGCGCGGCGGCCGCCGTCGGGGCGCAGTGCCTCGGCGCTGGGGGTGTGGTGGTGCGGCAGGGTCGTGGCGTGGTCGAGGTGCATGGCGTTCTCCGAACGGATGTGGGAAATCAGGAGGCGAAGAGCCGCATGGGCCAGGCGGCGTGCTGTTCGCCGGTGATGTCAAGGAGCGGCGAGGACGCGGCGGGCAGGACTTTGACACCGTCGGTGGCGAGCCGCGCTGCCGCCTCGGCGGCGGTGCGCGCGACATCGTCGAGTTCGCCGGCGAGCCGGGCGAGCAGGGCGGTCGCGTCGAACGGGTTGAGGCTCAGCAGCCGTACCGCCGCCGTTGCCGGGCCGCCGATGCTCTCGTACGCGGCGCACTGGGCGGCATCGAGCGGGGTCAGGCCGGCGGCGCGGGCGGCGACGCCCAGGACCACGGGCTGGTGAGCGCCTTGGGGCAGGTGGTGGGCGATCTGGTCGAGCTCGGGGCAGGGCCAGGCGGCCCGGGCGGCACGCAGCATCTGCCGGCCGAGCTTGCGGGCGACCTGCCGCAGTGCTGGTACGGGGGTGCGTGCGTCGGCGGCCTCGTCCAGCGCCATCGGGTCGTATCCGGTGGCGGCCGCCGCGGCGAGGCCGGCCGCGGTCAGCCCGGCGGTGTGCAGGCGGCCCCGGCAGAACGCCGCCAGGCTTGAGGCGTCGTGGACACCGTGCGAGGCGACCGCGGCCTCTACACCGCCGGAGTGGGCGTGCCCGCCGGCGGGGAAGCGGCCGTCGGCCAGGACGAGCAGGGCGGCGTGGCTCATGGGAGCGGTGGCCTGCCTTTCGCAGGTACGGAATTCAAGAGGAGGGGCTTCCCCGGGGCAGCGGGCCCGGCGGCGATGTGCCGCCGGGCCCGACGCCGGACTCAGAAGAGGAAGTACCGCTGTGCCATGGGGAGTTCGGACTCGTAGAGCTCTTTGCTGGGCGTCTTGCCCGGTTCGAACATCTGCTTGTCCTGCGGGTTCGTCGGGTCCCCCGGGTAGTTTTCCAGCACGGTGGGGGTATCCATGGTCGAGCCTCTGCCCGCGCCCGGGGGCGTGCCCGGGGGCTCTTTCGGGGGCACGTTCGGGGCCGTGAGCGAGCCGATGGTGACGTTGAAGGCATCGCCGCCGATCTGGATCTCCGGCGACTCGGAGTTGAGCTTCATGTGGCTCTTGGCAATGCCGCGGGTGGAGGTGATCTTCTTCATCCCCTTGGTCAGCCCGTACTCCTTCTTGATGTCGACGGCATCGTCGTGGTCCACCACGAAGTTGAAGGAGTTGCCTCCCGGGGCCCGGCCGCATGCCCCCCACACCGGGCGGGGCAGGTACGGCTGCGGTGTCGGGATCGACGCGTTGGCGTCACCGAGCTGCGCGTAGGCGATCTGTCCACCCTTGATGATCATGTGCGGCTTGACGCCGAAGAACTTCGGCTCCCACAGCACCAGGTCCGCCACCTTGTGGGGCTCGACGGAACCGACGTGCCCGTCGATGCCATGGGCGAGGGCCGGGTTGATCGTGTACTTGGCGATATAGCGCCTGACGCGGAAGTTGTCCGAGTCCTGGTCGTCCGCCGGTTCCTGGCAGCCGGCCTCCGGCTGGAGAGGACCGCGGCGGGCCTTCATGACGTGCGCGGTCTGCCAGGTCCGCATGATCATCTCCCCGATACGCCCCATGGCCTGCGAGTCGGAGGACATCATCGAGATGGCGCCGGTGTCGTGGAGCCAGTCCTCGGCGGCCATGGTGGAGGGCCGGATGCGCGAGTCGGCGTATGCCCTGTCCGCGGGGACTTTGAGGTTGAGGTGATGGCAGATCACCATCATGTACATGTGCTCAGCGACGGTGTTCTTCGTCAGGGGCCGGGTCGGATTGGTCGACGCGGGCAGCACGCTTTCGTAGCCCTTGCCCGCCAGCTTCATGATGTCCGGTGCGTGGCCGCCGCCGGCGCCTTCGACATGGAAGACGTGAATGCCTCGCGGCAAGCCGGTGGTGCGGTCCTTGGTGGCGTTGAAGGTGTCCTCGACGAACCCGGACTCGTTCATCGAGTCGGCGTGCAGGGCGACCTGGGCGCCCCCGTAGGTCGCGCAGACCTCCAGCGCCTTGTCGATGGCCCCGGGGGTGGCCCCCCAGTCCTCGTGGATCTTGAGGCCGATGGCGCCGGCGAGGATCTGGTCCTTCAGCGCATCCTCGTTCACCGTGCCGCCCTTGCCGAACAGCCCGATGTTGACCGGATAGGCGTCCAGTGCCTCGAACGTCCGCCGGATGTGCCATTCGCCGGGTGTCATGGTGGTGGCCCTGCTGCCTTCCGCGGGGCCGGTGCCGCCGCCGATGAGCGTGGTCACACCCGACGCGAGTGCCTCGTGGATCTGTCCGGGGCCCAGGAAATGTACATGGGTGTCGATGCCGCCCGCGGTCAGGATCCGCCCGTTGCCGGAGATCACCTCGGTCTCCGGCCCCACCACGAAGTTCGAGGCACGCGTGTTGGTTGGATCCTGGTCCATCGGGGACATCGTTTCCGGGTTGTACGCCTGGCCGATGGCCTGGATGAGCCCGTCCCGCAGGCCGACATCTGCCTTCACCACACCCCAGTGATCAATGATCAAAGCACCGGTGATCACCGTGTCCACCGGCTTGTGTGTGGTGTCGCGCCTCGGAAAGTGCGACATGCCCATCGACTCACGGATGACTTTGCCGCCGCCGAAAAGCATCTCGTCGCCGCTGCGGCCGTCGCCGCCGCACCAGTCCTGATCGATCTTGACGATGAGGTTGGTGTCGGCGAGCCTGATCCGGTCACCGGCCGTCGGACCGTACAACGTGGCGTAGTTGGTCCGATTCAGCGACGCTGGAGGGGTTGGTGAAGCTGCGCTGCTCGGAGCCTGCTGGGAAATATTGCTCATCGGGACACATCCGGATCAAGCAGGGACCCAGCCGGAGCACTTGAGGACTTACCCGCTCGAAGGCCCTTGACCAACTGTGCTCCCTGGATGGGCACCACCCGTACCGGACGCACGTCACTGGGATCGATCCGCTCGGACGTACCGGCTGGAATGTGCAGCCGCTTCCCCCTCACGTTCGCCTCTTGGGTGCACTTCTGATCAACAAAGAAGCGGAGTTTCTCGTTGACGTCGGCCAAGTGGAAGTGGGAGCCGATCTGGATGGGACGGTCCGCGGTGTTCTTCACCCACAGGGCTGCCATCGGCAGGGGCTTGCCTTGCTGGTCCGTGTTGTACACCACCGCGTACTGATCGTCGTCCGAGAGAAGCTCCTGCTTGCCCGGGTAGTCCGTCATGGGCGGCTCGGCCTTGAGCGGCTCCGGGATGGTCACCAGCTTCGTCCCGTCCTTGAACGTCGCCTCGACCTGCACATCGACGATCATCTCCCGGACGCCCGGCATGATGTTGAGGGTCGGACTGCCCGTCGGGGCCGGCAAGGTGACGTTGGTGCCGAGCTTGGTGAGGCGGTCTTGGAGCTGCTGCGCCACATCGCTCAGATTGGTGTCCATGAGCTCGGCGACCGTCTTCTTGTCGTGCCGGGCCGCTTCGAGGACGTAGGCCGAGAACAGCGCCATGACTTCCGGGTAGTTCAGTGGAAGATCGGGATCCTCAACGAGGCGTCGCTCGACCAGATCCGCCGTGACACGGATCATGAGCCGCTCCTGCTCATGCAAGGTCAGATGCACGCGGTGTCTCCTTCCTGTGGTTCGACGTGACATGCGGCGCAAACGCACGAGGAGAACCGCTGCGGACACCGCACCCTGGCCCAACGACCGAGACAGGAAGAGAAACGGAGTCATCACATCCGTTCATGCCATCGGGTGAACCGTGATCAAGGGATTGATCCGGTGCCGCCTCCGCTGGGTTGACATGGAGGTGACTTCGCGGCTCGACTCGGGGCGCCGGGCATGCGACCGGCCTCGGCCTGCGTCAGCCCGAGGCCGACGAGTGTCTTTGCTGCTCGTGTCATCGCTACGCGGCGGCGCCTCTCCGCCTCTTGTGCGGCAGCGTCGGCCTCTTCGGCCTCCCGCGCGACCTCGAACATCGCCGGGCCAGCCGCGACGAGGCCGACGGTGTAGGCAGCCGGATCGTCCTCGATATCCAGAACGAGACTGACCGGATCCCGCGCGTTCTCGTGGGACTCGGTCCAGGTGAGGCCCTGCGTGACGTTCTGCCTTCCTTCCGGAAGGCCGTCGATGCTCATGACCCAAAAGCGTCCCTGACGTTCTGCTGTTGCCTCGTGCGTGGCCATTCAGCGCCCCCTTTTCGCTCAGTTCGATGTTGTGGGGACGGTTGGACCGGAGGCCCTGGAGCAGATGGGTCGGGATGCCACTGCGGAGAAGTCGCCCCGGAGCAGGTGGCCGCAGGCGTCGATCCTGAGGACGTAATGGCGCGGCGCAGGCGCTGTCGACGGGCCGGCCACCGGATACCAGGGCTCTGTCCTTCAGCCGGATCTGGGCTGCGCCTTCTTCAGGTGCTGGGTGAGCCGCTGGAGCGTGGTCCACGCGTGGGCGCTGGTCCCATCTCCGAGCGGGTAGTGGAGGGCGGGGTGCGTAGCGGGGCCGAGCAGGATGGCGTGCAAGTCCAGGGGTGGCCGACGGGCGTGGCTCAGCCCGATGTCGTGGACGACGTCGGTGCCGAGTGTGAAGGAGAGGGGGACTGGGGGCGCCTCGAAATGCGGGGGGACGGTGAGGTCCCGGCGTGCGGGACGGAGCGAGGCGAGCATGGACGTCAGGTTGTGGTCGGTGGCCAGTGTCCCGGCGAGGGCTTCGATGGTGTCGAGGGGTGGGATCTCGCCGGTGTCGTAGCCCAGCGTGAGAGTGATGTCCTCTTCGACGCCTGCTGTGGTGCGGGTGATGTGCACAGTCGCGATGGCGGGGCGGTCGGGGTGGCCGATGGCGACGAGCCAGGTGGGCTGGGGGGCGCGGTTGCGGGCGAGGTCGGTCAGCTGCCGTGTGGACCAGGGGAGGTTGACGGGTTCTGCGGTGCTCCAGCCGGCGGGCGGGGCGCTGGTGAGGTGTCGCCAGGCTGTCTCCAGGGCGCGGCCGAGCTGGAGGTCGGTGTCCGGAGCGTGCTGGGTGCGGATGGAGAGGATCAGCTGGCGTTCGCCGGTGGCGGGGGCCTGGGTGAAGGCCGGTGCGACGGCAGTGGCACCCGACTCGGCGCGGGTGGGGGCGAAGGTGCCGTCCTGCCAGCGCAGCACGGCGCCGGACAGGCCGTCGTAGTAACCGCAGTCGGCGTCCTGTACGACCCACCGGTTGGGGTGGCCGTGGAGTGCGGTGCGGGTGGGGAGGGTGAGACGAGTTGTGCGGGGTGTGACGATCTGCAGGGCCCGGTCGCTGGTGATGGCCGTGCGCAGGGCGTCGGAGAGCCAGCTGGTCATGGCTACGACGGGGCGGTCCTGGATGACGACCGCGGCCTGCTGGGTGAGGACGTCGATGCCCAGGGGCTCGGTATCGGGGGCCGGGACGAGGTCAGAGGTGAGAGGAACGACGTCGGTGGTCACCGGGCCTGCGGGCCAGGTGGTGCCGCCCAGTACGGAGACGAGGCGGCCGGCGAAGGACCGGGCGAGGGGCTCGGCCTCGGGGACGGCGGTGGATGCCCGGGCTTCGGTCCACCACAGAGGGCTGTCCGCCACGTCGGCGCCGGTGCCGAGGAGGCGTCTGGTTTCGCCCGGGACCTGGAGGAGGATCGGGGCTTCGATGGAGACCAGTGGGCGTCCGCCCGGCGCGCAGAGCTGGACGACGGCTCCGTCGGCGGTGGTGTCGACACCCACGTCCGGGCCTCCGGCGTACAGGCCCGCGAGGAGGGTGCGGATGTCGGGCATCTTCGGGGTGAGGGCGATGACGTCCTTGGTCACGGGAGCTCTGTTTCTTCTGCCTCGGGTGCGAGGGCGGTCTGGATGAGCTGGTGGGGGCGACCGCGGCGGACCAGTGTGCCCCGGCCCGGCGGCTGGGCGGATGCGTACAGGCCGGGGAAGAGCTGGCCCTCGGTGCGGTCGCCGGTCATGACCAGGGCGGCGGTGCCGCTCTCGCGCAGAGTGGTCAGGAACGGCTCGTACAGCGCACGCGACGATCCGGCGACGCGGCGGGCGACGACGAAGTGCAGACCGATGTCCTGTGCGGACGACACGTACGGCAGGAACGGGGCGAGGGGCTGCTGGCCCGCTGTGGTGAGGACGTCGTAGTCGTCGACGAGGATGACGATGCGCGGGCCGGTGAAGGCCGGGCCGTCGGGGAGGGTGTCGTGGTCGACGTTCTCGTCGGGGAGGCGCTTTTCCAGCTCGGTGGCGATTCCGGAGGCGAGCCCGGCGCTGATCCTGGCGTTGTGGGCGTAACCGCCGCGGTAGGGCTCGGGGACGGTGCCGCGCAGTCCGCGGCGTGGGTCGAAGACGGCGAAGACCAGTTCGTCGTCGCTGTAGCGGTCGACAAACCGCTGAGCGATCAGCTTGAGCAGGTTGGTCTTGCCGCATGCGTTGTCGCCGAGGATCAGCAGGTGCTGGTCGTGTTCGAACAGGTCGAGGAGTACGGGGGCGAGGGTGTCCTGGTCGACGCCGATCGGGATCCGCTTCGGCTCTGCGGCTACGGAGGGCAGCCGCGCTGCGGGCAGCCGGGTGGGCAGTACCCGTACGGGAGAGGCGAGGTCGCCGTGCCAGGTGGTGCGTATCGTCCGGGCCGCGTCTTCCAGGGCCGGTCCGAGGTCGCCGGTGGCGGGGACGGAGTCGGTACGGGGCAGGGCGGCCTGGGCGAAGAGTTTGCCGTCGGTGAGGACGCGGCCGGGGGTGTCGGGGCCCAGGGTCTCGGAGAGCTTGCGGTCGATGGCGGAGTCGGACGGGTCGTTGAGGCGCAGTTCGAGCTGGGTGCCGAACATCGACTGGGTGGCGATGCGTACGTCGTTCCAGCGCAGCATGCCCGCCACGATGTGGATGCCGTAGCCGCTGCCCCGCTTGAGGAGGTCGGCGACGGTGTCGTCGAGGTGCGCGAACTCGTCGCGCAGCGCGCCGAACCCGTCGATGAGCAGCACGATGTCGGTGGCGCCGAGCTCGGACAGCCGGCCCTGGCCGCGCAGGTGGCGGAGCTGGTCGAGGGAGTCGATGCCGTGTTCGCGGAATACGTCCTCGCGGGTGGCGAGCATGGCACGCACCTCGGCGACGGTGCGCGCCGCGCGCTCGTGGTCGGCCCGTCCGGCGATACCGCCCACATGCGGCAGCCCGGCCAGGACTGAGAGGCCGCCGCCCACCAGGTCCAGTCCGTACAGGGCGACTTCGCTCGGGGTGTGGGTCAGAGCGAGGGAGAGCGCGAGGGTGCGCAGCAGGGTGGTCTTGCCGGACTGGGGGCCGCCGATGACCGCCACGTGGCCGCCGGACACGGTGAGGTCCAGCGTCCACGGGCCTTGCCATTGCCGGGCGGGGTCGTCGAGCAGTCCAAGTGGCACCCGCATCGTGCCTGGGGGGTGGGCGAGGTGCATGCCGCGCTCGGAGACCTGGAGGGGTCCTGCTGCCGCGTCGAGGGTGAGGGCGCCGGGCAGCGGGGGCAGCCATACGCGGCGTACGGGTTCGGCAGCGGTGCGCAGCTGGTCGACCATCGTGGACATCACGGTGGGGCCGGTTTCCCGCTCCCGCATCGCCGGCTCGGCTCCGGCGTCCGGCACCCCTTCGTCGGCAGGGGCGTTGAAGGTGGGGTACGGCAGGGCGAGCGGTCTGTTGTCGACGGCCTCGGCCAGGGCCGGACCGCGGTAGGCGCCGGAGACGTACCCCGCCTTGAACCGTTCGTACGTCGATGTGTCGACCTTCAGGTAGCCGAAACCCGGCAGCGGCGGCAGATGGAAGGCGTCGGTGGTGTCCAGCACCGTACGCGACTCGTCGGCAGAGAAGGTACGCAGACCGAGCCGGTACGAGAGGTACGTGTCCAGGCCCTTGAGCTTGCCTCCTTCGATGCGCTGGCTGGACAGCAGCAGATGCACACCGATGGAGCGGCCGATGCGGCCGATGGACAGGAACAGGTCGATGAAGTCCGGCTTGGCGGTGAGCAGCTCACCGAATTCGTCGATGACGACGAAGAGGTGCGGGAGCGGGTCCAGGTCCGGGCGCTTGGCGCGCAGCGCCGCGTAGTGCCCGATGTCCGCCACGTTGCCCGCGTCCTTCAGTACCTGCTGGCGGCGCCTTACCTCGCCCGCGAGGCTGGTGTGGACGCGCTCGACGAGCCCGGCCTGGTTCTCCAGATTCGTGATCACCCCGGCCACGTGCGGCAGCTCGGCGAACGGGGCGAAGGTCGCGCCGCCCTTGTAGTCGACCAGGACCATCGCCAGATCCTCCGGCGGATGGGAGGCCACCAGGGCGAGGACGAGGGTCCGCAGCAGTTCGCTCTTGCCGGAGCCGGTGGCGCCCACGCACAGACCGTGCGGGCCCATGCCCAGCTCGGAGGACTCCTTGAGGTCCAGCAGCACCGGCTCGTGCCGGTCGTTCACGCCGATGGGCACGCGCAGGAACGCGCGCTCGCCGCGCGGCGTCCAGAGCCGGTCGATGTCCAGGGCCGCGGGATCGTCGATCCCCAGCAGTGCGGGGAAGTCGACGGGTCCCGACACCGGGGTGCCCTCGGCCACCGACTCGGCGGACAGCCGCAGCGGAGCCAGCATGCGTGCGAGCCCTTCGGCTCCCGCGACGCTGACGGCATCCGAGGTGCCGGAGGCAGCCGGGGCCTCGGAGGCCCGCAGGTCCTCGATCACGACCTGGTCGCCGTCGACCGTGATGCGCACGGTCACCTGATCCGGCTCGTGCACCTGCTGCTCCAGCAGGTGCAGCACGGTGACGCCCATGTCAGCCAGGGACACAGCCGCGTCGGGGCGCGGCAGTTCGGCAGCGTTCTCCCCGTATTCGTCACTGACCACCAGCAGCCGACTGGTGAGCTTCAGCGCGTTCCTGTCGGACAGGCCGCGCCGCACCTCGGCGGCGTACGAGGCCCGCCGCCGCAGATCGGCGGCGATCAGCCGGGCCAGTCGCGGCAGGCTGGGGGCGATCCGGCGTGCCGAGACCGGCCCGTCGCTCTCCTGTGGATCCAGTACGTGGGGCAGCCACTTGGCCCAGTCCCAAGCCGCCACGTGCCCACCGGGCACGCCGAGCGCGATCGCCACGTCGTCGGGTGCGTGCGTGACCGCCGTCTGGATCAACAGGCCCCGCGCGACCCGCAGTACACCCTCGCGGTCCCCGACGATGCTGATGTTCCCGGCCCGGTCCAGCGGCGCCGTCAACGGGGATTCGGTCGCTGTGGCGAACCGGGCCACCAGCGCCCGGGCCTCGTTGAGCATGAACGGGTCGGGGGGCGTCAGCACGCCTCCGGCGCTGTTCTGGCCGATGGACAACTGCTGTGTCGGTACGTCCCCGGTACCGACACGTACCCGCAGGAAGTCCGGATCCGTACGGCGGCGCTCCCACAACCGCGCCGGGTCCTGCGCGAGGTCGTACAACGCCTGCGGCGGCGGACTGAGCAGCCTCGCCGCCCGGCGGCGCTCCCGCATCACCGTCCCCAGCTCTTCGCGCAACTCCTCCAGATACTCCAGATACCGTTCGCGCTGGGCGCGCCGGGTGCGCTGCGCCTTGCCCCGCTGGGACAGGAACAGTCCCACCGCGCCCATCAGCGCGATCACCAGCACCACAGCCCCCAGCCCCGCGAACTGGCTGGAACGGACCACGGTCATCATCACGACCGAACCCATCACGCCGGCCATCGGCAACAGTGCGGTCGCGGCGCTTCCCGTCTTGCCCTCGGGCAGGTTCGGGGGCGGCTCGATGGTGCGGGGCTGCGCCGGGGTGAGCGGCCTGGTGGAGCGCGCCGGGCGGTGGACCAACCGCAGCGTCATCGCGCTTTCACCGCCTGCTCCATCGCCTCGGCGGCCAGCGAAGTGGCGGCCTGCCGGGTGGTCTGACCGAGCAACGCGGTCTGGATGGGGCCTCCTTGGGCCAGATGACGGTCATAGGGGAGAGCCACCACCGTGACTCCCGTCTCCCGCAGGTGCGCGGTGGCCGCCTTGAGATCGAGTGTCATGTCGGGGGAGCTCGCGGTGAGCGCGACCACGGTGGTGGCGAGCGCCGAGTGCGGCAACTGCGCCAGCCAGTCCAGCACCAGGCGGGTACCACCCACGCCCTCCGCCGTCATCGGGGCGACCACGACCCTCGCGTGCGCGGTATCCATCGCGGTACGTGCCACCTCGCCCGGCAGGGTCTCGCAGTCCACCACCGTCACGGCGAAGTACCGCCGCAGCGCGAGCGACACCGTCCGGTACGTCGGCATGTCCAGCGGTGCCCCGATCCGCCCCTGGCTCGCGGGCAGCAGCCAGCCGCCATCCGTCACCGGCACGAGATAGCCGGTGACATCGGTCAACAGCATGGAGGGGGTGAGAAGGTGGGCGAGCTCCCTGCACGACCACCGCACCGACTTCGCGCCGAGCCGGACCGGAAGGGTACCGAGGGCCGCGTCGGCCTCCAGCGCGAGGACCGGGTCGTGCCGGTAGTGGTTGAACGTCCGGGCCAGCAGGGCAGCCACCGTGGTCTTTCCCACCCCGCCCCGGATCGAGGTGACCGCGATCACCCGCCCAGTGGTCACCGGCTGCTGCAGCGCCCGTGCGAGACGTGTCTCCTCGGACACCTCCTGCGCAGCCGACGCGGTGAGCTTGTGGAGCGAGCGGCCGGTACGCCGGGTGATCGAATCCCCGTGGCGCGGACGCCCCATGGCGTGGGCCAGCCGGGGATCGACGGTCGGCAGCGACTCCGGCGTGACCATGGGGAGCCGTGGATCCCGCACCGCCCGGACGGCGGGCTGCTGCGAAGCCTGCCCCGGCTGAGGGACCGGGTCCGCAGGCCGGGCGGGGAGGTCGCCATGTGGCCCTATGGGCTCTGAGGCAGGGGGCGGGGGCGGGGGCGCGGCCGACGGGCCGGGCGCCGGCCGGTCAGGTGCGGGAGGCGCGTCGGCCGCGGTGTCCTGTCGCCCCACATCGCGCAGCACATCGCGCTGCCAGTCCCCCTGAGTCATAGCCGGATCCCTATGCGAATGTGCCGAGCAGACGCCCGTACACACCGAACACGCCGAGCACCAAAGGGAACAGAGCGATCACGCCGACCGACTCCAGCGCATCGCCGAACCGACGCAGCCGTATCCGGACATGTTCAGCCGGCTGAACCGACAGCACCGCCAGCGGAACCACGGCGAGCACCACAAGGACGGCCAGAGGCGCGACCGTGCCGGAACGCTCGAGCCACACCCAGGCCAGACGCACGGTCACCGCCGCCGCGGCTGACAGCAGGGCCACGACCTCGGCGATCAGCGGGAAAGCCCGCGCCCGCAGAGCCAGCACGACGGCGACGACCACGGCGAGCGGAACGGTCCACACCGTCGGCGCCCGCAGCACCAAGATTCCGGCCGCAGCCGCAGAGACCGCCATGGCGACCGAGGCGAGCGCCAGCCCACGATGGGTGGCCGCCAGCGCGGTCGACACCTCGTACCGGCTCACCGACACCCCGCCCGAGCGGCGGTCGTCGAGCCCGGACAGCCCCGAAGACATGAGCGCCAGCCGAGGCAGCAGCCCGAGCACCACCACCGACACGACCACCAGCAACGCACCCGCACGCGCCTGGCCCACAGCGGTACCGGCGCCCGACTGCAGCGCGACAGCGGCCTCCCAGCATGCCGTCGCCCCAGCCACGGCCCCGGCACCGACCAGTCCGCCCCGGCCCAACGGCGAAACCCGGCCGAGCAGCAGTAGCGACACGACCACGGCCGCCGCCGCACCAGCCAGACGCATTGCGCCGGACCAGTCGTGCGCGTCCGCCAGCGTCCAGGCCCCCAGCACACCGAGAGCCCCGCCCATGACGGTGAGTGCGGTCGCCAGGCCGCGCCGACCGGACTTCCCGAACAGGACGCCCAACAGCGCCGCCACCGCAGCGACGGCCGACAGCGCACCGCCCACCGCCGACAGCCCGAACTCAACCCGGGCCAGTACACCGGCCGCCAGCGCCCAGCCGACGGCCGCGAGCCCCGCCACCTTCCGCCGGGCCGAGGGCCGCCACCGCCACGCCCGTACATCCACATCGTCGGCGGCCTCATCGGTGACGTCATGCACCACCGGCGCCGACGGGGAGTCCTCCACCCGCACCAGCCGCAACACCGCGCCGTCCGGCACGCCCGCCGACTCCAGCGTGCTGTCGTGCGCCAGCGCCGAACCGTCCGCAGTGACGAGCTGCCGCAGCATCGGCCGCGCCGACACCTGATCGTCCAGCAGCCGCATCACTTCGGGCAGCAGCAAGCCGACCGGCTCCTGCGACGGGAGTACGAGATCAACACGCCGCCGCTCGCCGACCAGAGTGACCCGGCTCAACGCCGTACGGCTCGTAGCCCCCGCAGATATCACGCGTTCGAACCTATCATCGAGAAGAAGGTGCCACCGGGGTCGTAGCCGGCTGTTGAACCGAGGGCCCGTACGGGCTTTTCCCGATGAGCCGGTGAGAGATGAACGACCAGCCTACGCAACCTGCGCACAAAATGGCCGCGATCACGATCCCGGCAAGTGCCTTCCCCAGACGTTCATCCACCGACCGTCGCTGCCGCTGAGCGCCGAACAACAAGGCATCCCGCAGCCGCCGACGCCGCACCGACACCGACTCCAGCAATTGACTGTCGTAATCCTGCGGTGCCATGGCTACCAACGTTCCGTTCTGCTTGTTCGCCTCTCTCGCTTCCCGTACGTCGGAGCGGCATCATGGGATTCAGCTCTCCGAGCGCAGACCGAGAGGAAATCAACGTCCTTGTGGCCGCCGAGGAGGCAACACCTGAACGCGCGCACCTCGGCTATTCAGCCACACTTCGAGGTCGGCTCCGGAGAGTTCCCGCAAGTCGTTGCCTTCGGTGACCGAAGCTGGGCCGAACACCGTACCGGTAAGTCCCAGCACTGTCGTATGTTCATCCATGACGACTTGGAATGATGTTTGCTGAACGCTTGCATTCGACAGGTCCGCTCCTTGAAGCTTCACATCGAGCAGCCCGGCCCCATCAAGCTTCGCGTTCCGAAAGCTTGCACCTCGAGCGTCAACTGCCCACATCTCCGAACTTCCGAGGTCGGCTCGGTCCAGATTTGCGCAGCCCAAAGAGGATTCATCCAGCACAGCCTTCACGAGAGTGGCCCCGGAAAGGTTCGCCTCCCTGAGATCGGCCCCCTCCAGGTGGGATCTATACAGATCAACCCCGGACAAGTTGACGCTGCGCAGGATGGCCTCGGCAAGCATTCCGTTAGCGAGATCGGCACCTGAAATGTCGGCTCCACGGAGGTCGAGCCCGACCACATCCAACAGGGACTCGCTCTCGGCAACCCACTCATCCAGTGCAGCAGCAGCCTGCGCATCGGCTGGGGGCACCTTCACACTGCGCCCACCATCACGGATACCAGACAATTCGATCACTCCAACCATTCTGTTCCGCTATCGCCTTAAGGTCATTGATCGCGGCCTGATCGGCGTTGCGTGTGTCGAGGACAACGATGCGGCCCTTGGTTACGATCTGATCCTTTAGCTTCCGGATCCATCCTCGGTTATCTGCCGGATTATACGCTCCCTTGAACGGCAGGGACTTATCACGGACATTGTTGAGCGGTGGCCAGTCGGAGTGCACGCCCTTAATGTCGTAAAACTCGCCGGTGCTAGGCGAATAGAGGTCGCCGTGGTTCGCCTCGGGCGGGCGCTGAATATCTGCCGGTACTTTCCCCTGCTCACGCAAGTCGAGGGCAAGGCGAGCCTCGTCCATTTCGGATGGCTTCACCTTCCCCTTGTGGTCGGGATCCTGCTTCAGCTGGTCGAAGTCGTCTGCATGTCGCTGCTCGATCTCTTCCAGGTGCCGGGCATGTGCGGCCTGCTCTTCCGGGGTCAGCGCGGGAGCGGGTCCACCTGGCGGATCCGAGGCGCCAGCAGGGCGGCTGGCTGGGGGATCGCCGTCGTGCCTGCTGCCGCCTGGGCCCTCGCCCGCACTGGAGTGGCCTCCGTCACCCGGAACGTTCCCGGAGGTGCCACCAGGGAGGTGGTTGGCCGCGCCACTGGGGAGGTTCTCGCCTGCGCGGGCGCTCGCTTCGGGGGTACGGCTGGCGGCGCCGATTCCGACAGGTTCCCGCTGCGCGGGCGTGTTCTCTGCAGCCCTGTCGGTGGCTGAGGCTTCGTGACGCGGAGTGGAGTTGATGACGTTGCCGTTGGCGTCGACGGGAATGAACTCGCCGTCCTTGATGACGACTTTGGAGCCGTTGTCGAGTTCGATGACGCTGTGCAGGCGCTGTGAGGTCGCCGTCGTGTCGAAGGCGCTGCGGATACTGGCCGTTACCTCGGACAGCCTGGGCATCGAACCGACTGCCTTACCGGTGACCTTGAGGCCGGCGGAGAGCGGGTCGATCCAGGTGCCGACCTTGCCGGCGGCGCCGGCGGTCTTGGCGAGCGCGCCGCCGCTGCCCGCCTTGGCGGCGGTAGCGAGGGCCCCGCTGCCGAGGGTGAGGACGGTGAAGGTGACAGTCGCGGCGGCGCGTGCGGGGTTCTCGTCCCACATGTCCCAGCCGACCAGGGCCTTGCCGAAGTCCCGGGTGGCCTGCTTCTGCTTTTCCACCTCCGGGTCCTTGGGCTCCTCGCCCAGCGCCTGGTCCATGAGCCAGTTGTAGGGCGTGGCGGTGTACTGGCCGATTCCACCGACGACGTCCAGAAGGTGGCTCCAGGCGTCACTGGTGTCGTCGTCGCCGATACCGACCAGGGTTCCCAAGCCCTTGAGACCGCCCCCGATGTTGTCGACGACGAGCCCATCCCAGAAGTAGCTCTTGGCCCAGTAGCCGAACCCGGTCTCGGAGACGGGGGCACCCCAGGGCAGTTCCTCGGCGCTCTTGAGGGTGTCGAGGTCGTTGCCGTACATCACCGTCTTGTCATTGGCGGTGTGGCTGCCGTCGTCGAAAACGAACTTCGGCCCGCCCACGATCGCCGAGATCTTGCCGGCGGCTCTGTTCTCGGCTTCCTGGAAGGCGGCCCGCGCGGCGCTCACGCCGTCAAGGAGCTCTTGGTGCCGGTTGATCCTGTCTTCGTCGTCCGTCCACTCGTCGTCACCTTTTACGCTGTCGACGAAGGCGAGGGCATCGGCCTTGAGCTGGGCCAGTTTCTTGGCGAGCGGGCGGGCCTCGATGGAGAACGTGTCCAGCGCGTCCGCCACCGTCTCCAGGTTCGTGGCAAAGGCCTCGGCCTTGTCCATGACCGGCCGGGTGGTGGCGAACAGCTGGCCGGCCTCAGGCGCCTTGTAGACACCCTCCAACGCCTGGAAACGGGAGTGCACATCCCTGCCGCCGTTGCGGATGCCGATGGCATCACTGCGCAGCGCGGAAACATCACGGTCCAACTGGTCCAGGTTGCCACTGAAATGCGGAATGCCTGACGGTTCAATCATCTTCACTTCTCGCCGCCCGGCCGGCCGCCAGGCTTCGGCAGCTCGACCTTTGGAGCCGACAGCGCCTTGTGTCCGGCGGTCGAAGCCATATCGAGATCCCCGACGACGTAATAGGCGGTCGCCTCGCGCGCGCCGTTCACGGATTTGGCCGCCCGCGCCCCGAGGAAGAGCACATCGCCCGCGGTCTTCTCCACGAACAGCCCCAGCGCCGCGCCGATCGGCCCGGTCGGTGCGGGGCCGTACACCCCGCTGAGCGTCCCGGCCGAGCTCGCCGCGCTGCCGATGTCCGTCCCGTACGACTGGACGCTCTTGGCCACATCGTCCATCGCGTCCCCCACCAGCGAAGTCACAGACTGGACTCCGGACGGAGTGATGTCCCACCCCTGCATGATCATCCCCCTACTGCCGGCCGATCAGCCGGCACCGCTGCGCCCGTCGCGCTTCCTAGCCGATGGCGTCGACTGCGGCCTTGGCCCTTGCCAGCGTCGACTGCGCGGTCCCGTCGTTCTGCTCCAGCGTGCTGCGTACCAGTCGGATGATCTCGCGCACCTCGGCCGCCGCCTTGTTCCAGCGGGCTTCCTTGCCGTGGTACTCGTCCGAGACTCCGTCAGCGGTGAACTCCATCATCGCGGCCTTCACCGCACGGTCCCGGTCACCCAGCACCAGCTCAAGCTGCCCGATGATGCCCTGCAGCCCGCCCTGCACCTCCACCGAGGCACCCGTGTCGTAACTGCGGCGGTCCTGGTTCTGCCCCATGACGAAATCCCCGTCCCTATCGCCCGGAGAACCGGGCCGCGTCGAAGTTGGCCCCGGCCATGCTCTGGTGAGCGTTGCTCTCCTGCTCCTGATCACCGGTACCGAACGCGGTGTCCATGCCGGACTGCCCGCCCAGGATCGACTGGAGAGAACCGTTGAGCGCATCGGTGATCTCATCCGCGCGCACCTTGAAAGAGTCGAACGCGGCCTTGCCGGCCCCGTTGAACTTCCCCTCCAGCGGATCAGCGGCTGCAATCAGAAGCTGGATCAGCGTGCCCAGGTCAGTGCTGGACCCCACCGTGCTCTTGCCAAGGTCGGACAGCGTCGTACTGCCCATGTCGAACTTCATGCACCCACCCCCGAATAGTCGTGTGCACAACGGCGCTTCATGCGGTGCGTGTGCACCTGCACCGCACGCGTCCCACCGCGCAGCAGTCATGTCTATCGAAAACACGTTGCAGGCGCAACGCAGTTGAGCCCCGGGTGGCGCCGTCCTCGTCAAAGGACGGACGAGGCACTGACCGCCGCGCAGGGCAACTGGCTCGAGGAGTGACAGCGGTCGCCTGTCACAACGAGGACCGCCCGAAAGGCAGGCGGCTCCTTGGCTCGGTCCACCATCGGAATCGGATCAGCTGTATCCGTTCGGTAGCCCGGGGGAGTCGTCCGGCGTCGGGCTCGTGCCGTGAACGAACCCTTTCCCCGGTCCTCGTGGGGCACTGCCCGGAGCAGTAGAGACCGAGCTGCCGTACGACGTACGTCGTACGGTCGCCCCGAACCGCCGTTGCGGGCTGCCGCTGTACGCGGTGGTGGACAAGTGGGGCGTGGGGCCCCGGTCCTGGTGGGGGGGGGTAAGGCGGTGTGGTGCGGGTGCGAGGGCTGGGCCGAGCGTCCCGAAAAGGCATCCCCCGCCTCGGGGGCGGGGAATGCCTGGTGATCACACCGCTGCGGTGCGTCCGGTGATCGGGCAGGCGCCGGTCGCTGCCGCCGCACCGAGGGCGGCGGTCCTGGCGGTGGGCGCCGTCCCGCCGATCTGCTGGAGGATCTCGTCGGAGAGCAGGTCTTCCCTGCCCTTGAGGGCGTCGGCGACCTTGAGATCGGTGTTGAAGACCATCTCGGCGGCGACGTTGTCCTGGACGATGCGTGCCAGGTTGTCCAGGGCCACGGAAATCGAGTTCGAGGGGGTCTCCACGGTCGGCAGGTCGATCAGGTGGGTGTCCACCTTCGCCTGGTTCATGGTGCGGCGGATGATGATGGACGCCTGGTTCAGCTCGGCCGTGGTCCAGATCGACAGCACCGTGACGTAGAGGTCGCTCCACGCCTTCTCGCCGATCAGCGTGCGCCACCGCTTCATGAGTCCTTCGATGCCGGTGATCTGCGCGGTGGCGGCGAAGGTCATGTTGACGCGGATGGACGGGTAGACGGTGGCGGCGAACCGGTTGAACGACACCATGTCGAACGACCGGGCCGCGACGGAGGCGTCGATGAACTTGACGGCCTCGCCGAGGATCTTGTCGCAGGAATTATCGAGGTCGAGAGGGAGGTTGGCGGTCTCGAGCTTGGTCCGTGCCGCCTGCAGCGTGGTCCCGAAGGCGTTCAGCGGGGTGATCCAGCCACTGTCGCCCGGTGCCTTGGTGACGACCATGCCCAGGTCGTGCGGGTCGATGCGGTCCGCGTTGGGGATGTTGGGGACCTGGTCGCTGAGGTAGGCGGCGATCACCGAGTAGATCCCCAGGGGAACGTGGGCGATCGACTTGGCCAGTTCGAAGTATTCCGGGACCGGGTCGACGGTCTCGATCTGTCTGCCGTCGTTGATGAGGGTGAAGCGTCCGCCGACCGCGTTGTTCGAGACGACGATGACTGGACTGAGCTGCGTCGTCAGTTCGCTCTTGAGGGCTGCGTAATTCGCGCGCATTCTCGCGTTGACGGCGCGTATCGCGTCGCGTGCCGCTTTCTCGTCGGTCGCGGTGGTCCCCGCGGTCGCCGCCGAGGCCGACTGGCCAGTGAAGAGCGTGGCCGCCCCGACGGCCGACGCGGTACCCAGAAATCCTCTACGTGTTGCCATGCCCCGTCTTCTGCTTTCTGTGGTGAGTGAAAGTGCTCTCAGTGATGTGGGGGGAACGGCGTGGGGGGAGATCAGGGTGGGGGGACTTCAGGGTGGGGGGTCAGGGGTGGGGGTCAGGTGGCCTCAGGTCAGGGACTTCTGCGACGGGACCACGACTCCGTAGAGGTCCTGGACCGTGGCGAGAGCGGCTTGATGGACCTGCTGGGCGGGGACGCCGTCCGGGTCGCCCTTCAGCGGCAGCGGCCGGGTCGCGGAGGCGTCGGCCACCACGGTCGGCTTGTTGCCGTTGAGGAACGCGCCCTGGGTCGTGAACAGGGTGCACATGTTCGTCATGAACCCGGCGATGATGACGTTCTCGTTCCCGGCCCTCTTGACCTTCTCGGCGAGATCGGTGTCGTGGAAGCCGTTCGGGACGCTCTTCTCGACGACGGGCTCGCCCTTGGCCGGCTTGAGTGCCGGGATGATCCGGCCCGCCTTCGACTTCAGGTCGTAGCCCTTGTCGACGATGTGGATGACCGGCGTACCCGCCTCGCGGGCCCGCTTCAGCAGGGCTTCGGCGTTGTCCACCGCCGGCTTCCACCCGTCGAGTTCCATCACACCCTCGGTGTAGGTGTTCTGGTAGTCGACGAGGATGAGCGTCGCGTCGGAGAGCGTGGCCGGGGTCTCGCCGAAGCCGTTGAGCTTCCGCAGTGTTGTCGTGTCCTTCGCGACATTCTTCTCGGCGGTGGCAGTGGCAGTGGCAGTGGCGGAGGCCGACGGCTCGTCCTTGGAGGCGGCGGCCTCGGAGCTTCCGCCGCACGCGGTGACGGTGGCCGAGAGGACGGCGGCGGTGGCGAGGGCGACGGCCGGGCGGAGCAGCTTCATCAGGAGATCTCCTTCTGGGACGGAACGACGACCCCGTACAGGTCGGCGATGGTGGCGAGGGCGCTGTAGTGCACCTGGCGGGCGTCCAGTTCGGTGCCCGCGACCGGCAGCGCGCGGGTGGCGCTGGCGTCGGCCACGACGGTGGGGCGGTTGCCGCGCAGGAAGGCGCCCTGGGCGGTGAACGCCACGCACATGTGCGTCATGAACCCGGCGATGACGAGGTCGCTGTTGCCCGCGGCGTCGACGTGCTCGTCCAGATCCGTGCCGACGAAGGCGTTCGGTGCCTTCTTGACGACGACGGGCTCACCGTCGACCGGTGCGACGCTCGGGTGGATCTGGCCGATCTCGGCCCGGATGTCGTACGGGGTGCCCTCGCCGCCGTCGTTGATGACGTGGATGACCTCCGTGCCCACCTGGCGGGCCCGCGCCAGCAGTTGGGTGGCGGCGCCGAGCGCGTCCTGCCAGCCGTCCAGTTCCATGACACCGGTCGTGTAGGTGTTCTGGTAGTCGATGAGGACCAGGGTGGACTCGGCGAGCTTCGCCGGGGTGTCGTCGAAGCCGTTGAGCCGACGCAGTGTCGTTCTGGGCATGGGAAACCGCCTGGAGTCGCGTGTCGGGGGAAGCAGTTCACCGGTGCGGTGCCCTGTGCCCATGACGCTATGGCTCACCGCCGGGCGTCGGCAATGTCAACTAACATGCAGTTACCGACATGGCTGTTGCCGAACGCGGGGGGTCCAGTGAGCACCGTCGGACGACTGATCGTCATAGTCCTCTTCGAAGGCGTCGACCTGCTCGACGTAACCGGACCACCGGAGGTGTTCTCCCTCGCACGGCGCGAGACGGACGAGGCGGCGGCCTACGACGTCGTCCTCGCCGCCGAGACCATGGACCCGGTCACCACCGGCGCCGGGGTCCGGGTCCTGCCCGACGTCACCTTCGACACGCTGTCCGAACCGTCCGCGAAGGGCATCGACACGCTGATCGTGCCCGGCGCGGTCGAGGTGGACGATCAGCGCCGCGTGCACCCGCTCGTCGACCCCGCCGTGGTGGAGCGGGTGAGACAACTCGCCGGCCGGACCCGGAGGGTCACCTCCGTCTGCGTCGGAGCGCACATCCTCGCGGCCGCCGGACTCCTCGACGGCAAGCGCGCCACCACCCACTGGTCGACAGCGCGGCAACTCGCCGCCGACCATCCGGCCGTCGAGGTCGACGCCGACCCGATCTTCATCCGCGAAGGCGATGTCTGGACCGGCGCCGGAATCAGCGCCTGCCTCGACCTCTCACTCGCCCTCATCGCCGACGACCTGGGCGAGGCCGTCGCGTTGCGCGTCGCCCGGCAACTCGTGATGTACCTGAAACGGCCGAGCGGGCAGAGTCAGTTCAGCGTTCCCTTGGAGCAGGTCGCCACGACACGGCGCATCGAGGATCTCCGCCACCACATCATGCGTAACATCGCTGAACCCCTCACGGTCGCGGACCTCGCCGCATGCGCCCACGTCAGCGACCGGCAGCTCACCCGGATCTTCAAGGCCGAGCTCGGCATGACACCGCACGCCTACATCGAGTCGGCCCGCGTCGAAGTGGCGCGCCACCAGCTCGAATCCACCGACGCGACCCTGGAACGGGTCGCCTCCACCTGCGGATTCGGCACCGTCGACACCCTGGTCAGGGCCTTCCGCCGCAGACTCGACACGACACCGACCGAGTACCGGCGCCGCTTCCGGACCCGGACGGCAACGGCCACGAGCGGCATCGCGGCCCGATGAAGGCCCTGCTCCGGCCTTGAGGCCCGCAGGCCCCTGTCGGCCCTCCCGGGAGGCTGTGCCTGCGGTGACGACCGCGAGGCCGGCGAGCGCAGCCGACCCGCGCCGGCAGGCTCGGCACCCACGGGAACCGGCCCACAGCTGTTGCGTCAGTATCCGCGGTCCGGCCGGGATGTCCGCGGCCGGACCGAGCCGGCCACCTAACGGCTGTCCGCGGAGAGCCGCCCTGCCGAGCCGGCCCGGCGTGCGATGACGCACCCGTCCCCCGAGTGTGCCGCCGCAGGGAGCTCTCCCGAAGACGCCGGACGTCAGTCCTGGTCCGCGCCGGACAGGGCTTCGGAGATCAGGCGGGAGGCGAAGTCGCGGTCGTCGGTGATCCGGTTGATGTGCTCCGCGAGCAGGAAGGCGGTGGCTTCCAGGGGATTCATCTCGTCCTCGGTCCAGTCGCCGTACTGCTTGCGCCACAGGCTGGGGCTCAGGCCGGTGCCTGCCGCGACGACCAGGCCGGCCATGGTGGGGATGGCCTCGGGGCGGACGCTCTTGGGCATCATGCGCATCGTGGCCACGAGGCTGGGCACCACGTACTCGATGACGTCCTTGTCGTGGTCCTCGTGGGCCATCCGCAACCACTTCATGAACATGAAGATGAGCGTGCACGCGCCGTCCAGCAGGTCCTGGGCTCCCCTGGGACCCAGAGACGCGGTGAACTGGTTCATCAACAGCAGCTGTTCGGGATCGGTCCCGGTCTTGCCGTCGTAGATGGCTTTGAGCCGGGAGTCGATCACCATGAGCGCCGCACCCACATCGCCGGCGGGAGCGTACTGGGGGTCGCAGGACGATGGCACGGGAGCCTCCTCATGTGACCGCGGCAGGCAGCGCGGCATGTCCGTACGGTAGACCGCCGATCTGACCGGGGTCGGCGAATCCCGGGGGAAGGTCTCCCGGCGGCTGCCGTGCCACCGGGACATGCGTCCACCACTGCCCTGGGCCGCCGCTCGGGGAAACCCTCACCGGACACGTCACGTCCGGCGCGCTGCCGGGCCCCGGAGCGCTCACACCCGCCGGATGGAACGCTTACCGGCCGACCGAGGCGCTCAGGCACAGCCGTTGCGGCCGGGCAGCCGGATCACAGCCGTTGCCTGTGGTGCCGCTTTCGCTCCGGCCGTCGCCCCGACGGGCGCTGTTTCGTGTGGCCGGGCGGGGTCCGGCCCGCTCCCGGGCTGCACCATTTCAGGCCAGGTTCCGGACGCCCGCTCCCTGCGTACCGGGCGGTGAGTGCTGCGCTCAGGGAGTGGTGGGGCGGGCAGGGCTGCTGCCGTGTTTCGGCTTGATCTGGTGCACATGATGGGCAGGTTTTCGGGCACCGCCTCGAACGTTTGAACCCATGCGTGGCAGCGTCTGAGCCTCTCGGTGACCACTGGGGTCACCGTGACGGATCTTCCTGTGGGGGGAAGTTGATGCACTCACGTGTTTCGGACACGTCTCTTCGGCGTGCCCGCAGATCATCCCGGTACGGCCTGGTCGCCGCGCTCGCCGCGCTGTCGCTGGCCGTTCCGATGACACCGGCGTCGGCCGCTCCGGCCGATCCGGGACCGTCCTCGGTATGGGGCAAAAGCGGTCCCCGCTTCCAGATCCCGCCGGTCCGGACCGGCTCGACCAAGCCCGTTGCCAACAAGGCGCAGGCGCCCGCAGCGCCGGAGGTGGCGGCGTGGCGTGCGGCGCAGAAGAAGAGGGCCGGCTCGGCGGCACCGGCCACCCGGAAGTCCGCGCTGAGCGCGCTGAGCGTGCCGTACCGGCCGGAGGGCCAGGGCGCGGTTCCGTGGCATCAGATCTCCGACTTCCGTATCACCGATTCGCTGGTCGCGCGGATCAACCTGTCCAACGGCAACCTGATGCTGGCGGCCACCGACTTCGAGGTGGCGGGTGTGGGGCAGAAGCTGCGGCTGGCCCGCACCTACAACTCCTTCGACGCGCCGTGGGGGAAGGTCTCCCAGCGGTGGTGGCAGGAGTACGAGCGCTACCTCGCGATCGACACCTCCGAGGTCGTGCTCTACGACGCGACCGGGGACGCGGTCCGCTTCGCCAAGAACGCCGACGGCACGTTCGTCACGCCCAAGGGCTACTCGAAGGACCTGAAGAAGAACGCGGACGGCACCTACACACTGACCGCTCGCAAGTCGGGGCTGAAGGACACCTACAACGCCTCCGGCACGCTGACGAAGGCCACGGACAAGAACAACGGGACGATCACCGTCGACCAGCACGACGAGACCGGTGAGCACAAGGGCTTCAAGCTCACCGAGACGCGCTCCGGCCGCTGGATCGACCTCGTCAGGACCTACCCGAACCAGTGGCAGGCCAAGGACCACACCGGGCGCACGGCCGTCTTCGACCTCGACGGCGGCGGCAACCTGTCACGCACCACCGACACCGAGGGCAAGACCACGGCCTACGGCTTCGACGCCGACGGGCGCGTCGTGAAGATCACCACCCCGGAGGGGCGGGTGACGACCTTCACTTACGACGAGCACAACCGGGTGCGCTCCATGCTGCGCGCCACCGAGACCAACTCCACCGGCCACACCGGCCCCACCTACACCTACGCGTACTCCAACGTCGACCCCTCGGAGGCCGGAACCACCACGGTCACCGACCCCGAGCAGCACGCCACGAAGTACCAGCACAACGCCGACGGCGGGGTCACCAGGGTCACCGACGCCCTCGGCCACTCACGCTCGCGCACGTTCGACGCCAACCGCAACATCGACACCGCCAGCGACGCGATGGGCGTGGACGGCACCGGGGGCAACGTCACCGACTACGGATGGGACGCCCGCAACAACCCCACCTCCGCCGAGCTGCCCACGGGCGCGACGGCCACGGCCGCCTGGCAGACCGTCGCCGGCACCGACCTGCCCGCCACGACGACCGGCGCGGACGACGAGAAGACCGAGTACAAGTACGACACCGCCGGCAACACCAAGTCCGTCGCCGTGACCGGTACGGGCGGCGGCAGCCAGTCCTTCGACTACAACCCCGCCTCACCCACCTGCGGCGGCTTCCAGGGCCAGCGGTGCAAAGTGACGGTGAAGATGTCCGACACCAAGTCGGTCTCCACCTCCTTCACCTACGACGCCCAGGGCAACCTGACCAAGGTCACCCCGCCCGCGCCACTCGGCGTCACGACCTCCACCTACGACGCACTCGGCCGGACCGCGACGACGAAGGACGGCCGCGGGGTCACCACGCTGTTCGAGTACGACGAACGGGACCGCATCACCAAGGTCGACACTTCCGGCTACGCGACCGTCACCTACTCCTACGACGGCGACGGCAACCTCATGCAGCGGTCCGACGGCTCAGGTGTCATCACGTACGAATTCGACCCGCTGTCCCGGGAGACGGTCCGCACCCTGCAGAACGGTTCGCAGACGAAGCTGACCTACACCCCGGCCGGAAACGTCGACACCTACACCGACCCGGCCGGTGTCACCGACTACACCTGGAACGCGGTCAACAAGCTCACCGAGCTGAAGGATCCGACGGGGAAGACCACGAAGTACGAGTACAACAACAACGCCCTGCGCACCAAGACGTCCTACCCGGGCGGCACCGTGCAGACCGTCACGCCGGACAAGTCCGGTCGGCCGGAGAAGATCAAGGCGACTTCTCCCAAGGGAACGCTGACGGACCTGTCCTACTCCTACCTCAACGGCACCAAGGACGGGACGAAGGTCCGCACCCGCACCGACGCCGTCTCGGGACACAAGTTCACGTACACCTACGACGGTGCGGGCCGCTTCTCCTACGCCAAGGAGGAGAAGGCCGGCGCGATCACGGACTCCTGGCAGTACTGCTACGACCTGGCGGGCAACCTGACCTCCCAGGGGGCCGACCCCGGTTGCCCGCGCGGCACCACGTACACCATCAACGACGCCCAGCAGATCACCGCGAAGAACGGCTCCGCGGTGAACTGGTCCTACGACAAGGCCGGCAACGAGACCGCCGGCGCCTCCACACCCGAGTACACCCGCACCGGCGAGACCTGGTCCGACTACGCGCAGCTGACCTCGATCACCGTGGACAGCAAGACGTACAAGGGCCAGTACGGTTCCACCGACCAGTCCGAGCGCATCAAGCTCGGGGACACCTTCTTCCACAACGGCCCGCTCGGCCTGTCGGCCAAGACCACGGCCGGTGTGGACATGGGATTCAACCGGGAGCCCGGGGGCACCCTGAACTCCATGACGACCGGGGGCAAGTCCTACTACTACCTCACCGACGCCGTCGGCAGCGTGATCGGCCTCGCCGACGAAACCGGCACCAAGGTCAACACCTACACCTACAGCCCCCGCGGAGTCCGTATCCTGGCCCGCTCCAGCGAACCGGTCGCCCAGCCCTACCGGTTCGCCGGCGGCTACCAGGACCCCACCGGCCTCTACCACTTCGGCGCCCGTTACTACGACGCCAACATCGGCCGTTTCAACTCCCCCGACCCCTCGGGCCAGGAGAAGAACCCCTACCTCTACGCAGAGGGCGATCCCGTCAACCGCATCGACCCCGACGGACTGCTCAGTCTGACGGGAGTCGCAGACGCCCTCGGCCCGGTCGGTGACCTTGCCACCGGTGCGGCACACCTGGCACAAGGGGACACCAAAGCCCTCTGGGGCGACGTCGCGGGGGTCGTCGCGGGTGGTGTGGCAGGCGCTGTCTGCGGGGCAGCCGTAGCGGCGTCGGCTCCGGCGACCCTGGGAGGGTCGCTCGGAGCGACGGCTGGGTGCTACGCCATCTCATGGAGTTCCAGCCAGATAGCCTCGAACGCCGTCGGAGGCTGAGGAAAGAGCGTGCGCGGGCCGGGAACCGATTCCCGGCCCGCGCCCAACCAAGGAGGAACCGTGCCCCGAGTCGGGTGGTCTGTTGAACAACGGGCAGTGGTCAAGCGATTCATGCTGTTCGCCACCGTCTTCGCCGTCGCTGGAGTGGCCTTTTCCGTTTTCCTCATCGTGTCCGGGATGAGCGGGGGCTGGATACTCCTTGGAATGATCGTCTGCATCTATGGTGCGGGCCGGCTGTTCGTCGGCAACGTCAAGCACGATCAGCCGTGAGCAGCCCGCCTCCTCGCCCCTTCCTTCGACCGCCTGCTGCCCCGGCCGGATCTGCGGGGACGGCACGTCACGGCGTGGCGGGGCATCGGAAGACCGGGCGGTGACGAGGGCCGGGGCAAGGGCGAGCGAGCGGCGCCGGCCCGCTCGGTCACGGGCCACGGTCTTCAGCCGCAGTAGGTGTTGCGCAACAGCGTGTTGATCCGCTTGCCGTCGGCCTCGGTCACCTTGTGGTTCCCGGAGCTGAACCGCCGGGCGGCGGCCTGGTCCGGATCGGCGACGTTCCGCTGGAGGTCGGCGCACTGTGCGTCTGCCTTGCCGATGTCCCCGGGTCCGCCGAGCGCGGGATCGACAGAGCGCAGGTTGCTTTGGAGCGCGACGGTGCGCGCGACACCAAACGCCTCGTCGACGCGGGAGCTCGCGTCCACAGTGGGGTCCGCCGGGAGGCCGTCGTCGGTGGGGCGGGGAGAGGCACTCGGACTCTCGTCGGGCGTGGCGTCCGGGCCCTGCGATCGCGCGGCTGCGCTCGTCGACGTCCGGGGCGTGCTCCCTGGGTCCGGGGCGGTCTTGTCCGTGCCGTCGCTTCCGCACGCCGCGAGCAGCAGTGCCACCGGGGTGAGGAGTACGACGAGGAAGGCTGGGCGTCGCGTGGTCGGCTTCCGGCGCATGGGCTCCGCTCCGTGATCAGAACCTACGACTGTCCTTGGTGGCCCCATGATGGCGTACCGCGCCCGGGTCCGCTCCGGGTAACGCGAACCCGCGCCCACGGCCGGCCGGCGCGCGGTCACCGCTTGGCGGGCTTGACGGCGGACGTCCGCCTCGCCCTCCTCGACCAGCCGCGCGAGGTCCCGCACACGGCCGTGCCGGAGATCTCGGCGTCGTGCCGTGCGGCAGCCGCGACGAGGGCGCCCCAGCCGGTGCCCCGGGGGTCGCCGGGCGTCTTGTGCCCGGCGGTCATGAGGAGCCGGGGCAGGTCGATCGAGAGGCTCGTACGGGAGGAGCGCCCTCCGCCGTGGTCCGGCTCCCGGTCACGGCCGGCCGCCCCACTCCCCTCGGGTCTCCTCAGGGCAGGGAAACCGTTCTGGGCTGTGGCAATGCCACGGCAAGGGCCTTCGCGGCAGGCCGGCGGCCGTTCCGTGCGAGCCGTCGTCAGGCGACTGCGGCGGTCATGCGACGTACCGCCTCTGCGATCGTTTCGGGCGAGGTCGCGAGATTCAGCCGGACATGGCCGGCGCCGCCGGTGCCGAAGCTCTTCCCGGAGTTGAGGGCGACCCGGCCGCGTGCGAGGAAGACCTCGGCCGGGTCGTCGCCCAGGCCGAGTGACCGGCAGTCGAGCCAGGCGAGGTACGTGCCTTCCGCGGGCCGGTAGCGCACGCCCGGCAGGTGCTCGGCCAGCAGGCCGGCGAGCAGCCGCCGGTTCCTGTCCAGCCCGGTGAGCACCGCGTCGAGCCACTCGGTGCCGTTTCGCAGGGCGGCGGTGTGGGCGATGACGCCGAGGTGGCTGGGCCCGTGGCTCACTTCTTCGGGGACGCGTGCGAGGTCGTCGGCTGCGGCGGGTCCGGCGACGGCGAGCGCGGCCTTGAGGCCGGCCAGGTTCCAGGCCTTGGACGCCGACATCAGGGAGAGGCCGCTCTCCGCCCCGGGCACGCTCAGGTACGGCACGAACGCCGTTCCGGAAGCCACGACGGGGGCGTGGATCTCGTCGACGACCACCCGCACCCCATATCTGTCCGCCAACGCGGCCACGGCGGCCAGTTCGCCGTAGGTGTGCACCGTGCCGGTCGGGTTGTGCGGGCTGCACAACAGGTACGCTGCCCGGCCCCCGTTCGCGGTGGCCGCCCGGAACGCGTTTTCCAGACCGGCGGGATCGATCCGCAGGTCGCCGCCGAGCGGTGCTTCGATGATCCGCCGGTCCATGTGCTCCACGAATGGGTAGAACGGTGGGTAGACGGGGCAGTTGACCACCACCGGATCGCCGGGACCGCTGATCACCTTGAGCACCTCGACGATGCCCAGCATCACATCGGGCACGATCGCCGTCCGCTCCGGCGCCAGTCCGTCCCAGCCCCACCGCTTCTGCGCGAACTCCGCCAGCGCCTCGGCGTAGCCGGTCCCGAACGGATAGCCGGTGTCCCCGAGCGCGACCGCGTCCGTGATCGCGCGCGCCACCGGCTCGGCGAGCGGCACGTCCATCTCCGCCACCCACAGCGGCAGCACGTCGTCCGGGTACGCGCGCCATTTCATGCTCGTACGCCGGCGCAACTCGTCCGGGGAGAGTCGGCGCAGGGGATCGGGGTCGCCGGGTGAGCCGTGCCGTATCACGTCCATGGTGGCGAACCTAACGCCGGGCGGGGCGGGTCGCAGGGTCGTGGCCGAGGTCTCCGCTCCGTCGGCACGGGCCGGAGGCGGCGGCCACTCGTTCACCAGCGGTTCCGGTCCGGGGGCGCCCGGGGGAATGAACGGATGATTCCGGTGACGACCTATCCTGGGCTGCCTCGATTGAAAGGTGAACTACATGGTCCTCCCACTCCTCCGTCGCAGGCGATCGAAGGCGGCCCTCGTCGATGGCGTCGGACTCGTGCTCCCCGCGCCGGCCGGGGCGGGCACCATCAACTGCGAAGTGGTGGACCCGATCGGGCAGCCGCTCGGCGGCGCCGAGGTCACGGTGACAGCCAAGGCCACCGGCCGCGCGATGGCCAAGGGGACCACGGACGCGTACGGCCTGTTCTGTGCGGCCATACCGCCCGGTGCGTACAGCCTGCTGATGACGGCGGAGGGCATGCAGCCCGCCCGCTGGACCTTCGACATCGCGGCCGGCGAGACGCTGCCGATGGGCCGCGTGCAGCTCGAGGTGTCCGAGCAGCTGGAGCCGCCGCCGCCCGGCACCTGGCTCTTCGACCCGCCCCACACGGCGATCCGCTTCATCGCGCGGCACGTCGGCATGGCGAACGTCCACGGGCGGTTCGAGCGCTTCGAGGGCGGCGTGCGCGTCGCGCACAACGTCGAGGACTCGCAGGTCGAGATACGGATCGACGCGTCGAGTATCACGACGGGCAACAACACGCGCGACGGTCACCTGCGGTCCGCCGACTTCCTCGACGTCGAGAACTACCCGTACCTCCACTTCATCAGCGACCGCTTCGTCTACCGGGGCGGCAACAACTGGGGCGTGCAGGGCTCGCTGACCATGCACGGCGTCAGCCGCTCGGTGGTCCTGGACACCACCTACCTGGGTGCGGTCAACGGCGGGTACGGGGAGGAACTGCGGTGCGCCGCGCGTGCCACGGCCGAGTTGCACCGCGAGGACTACACCCTGAACTGGCGGAACATGCTCGCGCGCGGCATCGCCGTCGTCGGTCCCACGGTCAAGCTGGAGCTGGACATCCAGACGATGTTCCAGGGGCCGGACACCCCGACCCCGCCGGACTAGCCCGGACCGGACGGCACCGGCTGGTGGCTCCCGCGTTCCGGGCGGTCTCATCACCCTCATCGCGCTCATCACGCCAGTCATCGGATCAATGAGCTGCTTTTGCTGGGGAATTGGCGCCCGAGGGGTGGTGAAGGGGCGGAGAGGTCTGATACATATTCGGCGCGGCCTCCGGCGGGATCCGGCCGATCCGCCCCGGTGCGACCCAGAGCTTCCCTTCGTCGAGGAGTCGTCCGATGACTGGCAGGACAGTGGGGAACAGGACGAGAGCGGCACGCGCGGTGGCCCCGGCCGCCTGTGCCCCGCCGGCGCTCGCCCAGGTGCCGTCCTTCTGGATCCGGGCGATCTACGGCGGGATCACCCTCGTCGCCCTCATGATCGCGCGTGTCACGCCCGGCAGAGCCCGGGACCGGGGGGCCGAGGCACCGAGTCACCGAGGCACCGGGCCACCGAAGGACAAGGCCATGGGACTCCGCCGACCCGGCGAGACCCCCGGCCCGCACAGGGCGGTCGAACCCGGCGGCCGGCACCGGACCTTCGCCCGAGCGTGAGAGGCAGTCCCTACGTGACCGTGACCGGAGCAGGTCCCCGCATCACCGCCGTCGACACGTACGACATCAGATTCCCCACCTCGCGCGAGCTCGACGGCTCCGACGCCATGAACCCCGACCCCGACTACTCCGCCGCCTACGTGGTGCTGCGCACCGACGCGGCGGACGGGCACGAGGGGCACGGCTTCGCCTTCACCATCGGGCGCGGCAACGAGGTCCAGGTCGCGGCCGTCGAGGCCCTGCGCCCGCACCTCGTCGGCCGGCCGGCCGACGCACTGTGCGCGGACCCCGGCACGCTCGGCCGGGACCTGACCGGGGACAGCCAGCTGCGCTGGCTCGGCCCGGAGAAGGGCGTGATGCACATGGCGATCGGGGCGGTGCTCAACGCCGCCTGGGACCTGGCCGCCAAGCGGGCGGGCAAACCGCTGTGGAAGTTCCTGGCCGACGCCGAACCCGAATGGCTCGTCTCGCAGGTCGACTTCCGCTACATCGCCGACGTACTCAGCGCCGAGGACGCGCTGGGGCTCCTGCGGCGGGGCCGGGACGGGCGCGGCGAGCGGGAGGCGCTGCTGCGCGCGGACGGATACCCCGGCTACACCACCTCGCCCGGCTGGCTCGGCTACTCCGACGAGAAGCTGACCCGGCTGGCGCGGGAGGCCGTCGCCGACGGCTTCACCCAGATCAAGCTGAAGGTCGGCGCGGACCTGGCGGACGACGTCCGGCGGATGCGGGCCGCGCGCGCCGCCGTCGGCCCGGACATCCGCATCGCCGTCGACGCCAACCAGCGGTGGAACACCGGCGAGGCCGTCGAGTGGACGCGGGCGCTGGCGGAGTTCGACCCGTACTGGATCGAGGAGCCGACCAGCCCCGACGACATTCTCGGACACGCCGAGATCCGCAGGGCGGTGGCGCCGGTGAGGGTCGCCACCGGCGAGCACGTACAGAACCGCATCGTCTTCAAGCAGCTCCTCCAGGCCGGGGCGATCGACGTGCTCCAGATCGACGCGGCGCGGGTCGGCGGGGTCAACGAGAACCTGGCGATCCTGCTGCTCGCCGCGGCGTTCGGGGTGCCGGTGTGCCCGCACGCGGGCGGCGTCGGGCTGTGCGAGCTGGTGCAGCACCTGTCGATGTTCGACTACGTCGCGCTCACGGGGACCACCGAGAACCGCGTCATCGAGTACGTCGACCACCTCCACGAGCACTTCACCGACCCCGTGGTGATGCGGGGCGGGCGTTACGCGGCACCGGACGCGCCGGGCTTCTCGGCCACGATGCGTCCTGGGTCCATCGCCGAGTTCACCTATCCGGGCGGCTCGTTCTGGGCCGCAGACGCCGCTGCCGCTGCCGCTGCCGCTGCCGAGGAGGCCGCCGTATGAGCGAGACCGATCCGAATCGCCTCGACGGGCTGAAGGCCCTGGTGACCGGCGGTGCCTCCGGCATCGGCCACGCCACCGCGCGACTGCTCGCCGCGCGCGGCGCCGATGTCGCCGTACTCGACCTCGACCCGTCCGGTGCGCAGGCGCCACTGCTCGGCATCAAGGCCGACGTCTCGGACGACGCGTCCGTACGGGAAGGGGTCGCCGCGGCGGTGGACCGGCTCGGCGGGCGGCTCGACATCCTGGTCAACAACGCGGGCATCGGCGCCGTCGGCACGGTCGAGGACAACGACGACGCGCAGTGGCACCGCGTCCTGGACGTCAACGTCCTCGGCATGGTCCGTACCTCCCGCGCCGCGCTGTCGCACCTGCGGCGGTCCGCGCACGCCGCGATCGTCAACACCTGCTCGATCGCCGCGACCGCCGGGCTGCCGCAGCGCGCGCTCTACAGCGCCAGCAAGGGGGCGGTGCTGTCCCTGACCCTCGCCATGGCCGCCGACCACGTACGGGAAGGGATACGCGTCAACTGCGTGAACCCGGGTACGGCCGACACCCCCTGGGTCGGCCGCCTCCTGGCCGCCGCCGACGACCCGGAGGCCGAACGCGCCGCCCTCGACGCCCGCCAGCCCATGGGCCGCCTGGTCGGTGCCGGGGAGGTGGCCGCCGCCATCGCCTACCTGGCGAGCCCCGCCGCGGCCTCCGTCACCGGCACCGCGCTCGCGGTCGACGGGGGGATGCAGGGCCTGCGCCTGCGCCCGGCAGGTCCGGCAGGTCCGGCAGATCCGGTAGATCCGGCAGGCCGGTGAGTACGCCGGCGAACCCGGGGGACGTCGCCACGCTCGGGCGCAGCGGGGTGCCCGTCACCGCGCTGTCCTTCGGGGCGGCCGCCCTCGGCAATCTCTTCACCCCCGTCACCGACGAGGACGCCGCCTCGGCGGTCGACGCCGCCTGGGAGGCGGGCATCCGTTACTTCGACACCGCACCCCACTACGGCCTCGGGCTCTCCGAACGGCGCCTCGGCGACGCCCTGCGCGACCGCCCCCGCGACACGTACACCCTCTCCACCAAGGTGGGGCGGTTGCTGGAGGAGGCGGACGGTGCCGTCGGCTCCGTCGGCTCCGTCGGTCCGGACGCAGGTTTCGCCGTACCCGCCACGCACCGCCGCGTCTGGGACTTCAGCGGTGACGGCGTCCGGCGCTCCGTCGAGGACAGCCTCCGCCGGCTCGGTCTGGACCGGGTCGACGTCGTCTACCTCCACGACCCCGACGACCACGCCGAGCAGGCGTTCCGCGAGGGGTACCCGGCGCTGGAGCGGCTGCGCGCCGAAGGGACCGTACGGGCGATCGGCGCCGGCATGAACCAGACCGGGATGCTCACCCGCTTCCTCCGCGACACCGATGTCGACGCCGTGCTGTGCGCGGGGCGCCACACCCTCCTCGACCAGCGCGCGGCCGGTGCACTGCTCCCCGAAGCCGCCGCCCGCGGCAGGAGCGTCGTCGTCGGAGGCGTCTTCAACTCCGGCCTGCTGGCCGATCCGCGCCCCGGCGCGACGTACGACTACGCCCCCGCGCCGATGAACCTCCTCGGCCGGGCCCTGCGGGCCAAGGCCGTCGCCGAGCGCCACGGCGTCCCGCTGCGCGCCGCGGCCCTGCGCTTCCCCTTCGGCGGGGCGGCGGTGGCGAGTGTGCTGGTCGGGATGCGGTCGGCGGCCGAAGTGGCGGACGCGGCCGCCATGTTCGCGCGGCGGGTGCCCGCGCGGATGTGGGAGGAACTGCGCGCGGAGGGCCTGCTGGGGGCGGGCGTACCGGTCCCGGCGGAAGCCGGGCAGCCGTGAGAGCCGGCCTCGCCGCACGCGGCCCGCCCACCGCCGCAGTGCCCGCCGCCGCAGTGCCCGCCGCCGCAGTGCCCGCCGCGCGCGGTTCCTCCCACATCCGCCGCCCCCGCCGTCCCCGCCGCCTCCGAGGAGCCTTGATGAGAGCCGCCCTGCACACACGGGTCCGTGCCGACCGCGTCGAGGAGTGCGAGCAGGCCCACCGCGAGGTCCCGGACGAACTGACGGCGGCCGTCCGCACCGCCGGAGCCGGCCTCCCGGTCGTCTGGGAGCTGGGATTGCCGTGACTTCTGTGACGCTCGGAGCCTTTGGGACTGCTGAGACTGCTGAGACTGCTGGGACCACTGAGACAGCTGGGGCCAGTGGGTCAGCTGTGCGCATCGTCGACGCCCACCACCACGTCTGGGACCTGTCCGTGCGCGACCAGGACTGGATCACCGGCACCGAACTGACCCCGCTGCGCCGCGACTTCCTCATCGGGGATCTCGCCCCGCAGGCCGCCGCCGCCGGAGTCCGGGCGACCGTACTCGTCCAGACGGTCACGGTGGCCGAGGAGACCCCGGAGTTCCTGGCGCTCGCCGCCACGAGCGACCTCGTGGCGGGCGTCGTCGGCTGGACCGACCTCACCGCGCCCGGGGTCGCCGACGCGCTCGCCGGCCTCCGCGCACTGCCGGGCGGCGACCGCCTCGTGGGCATCCGCCACCAGGTGCAGGGCGAACCGGACCCCCGGTGGCTGCTGCGCCACGACGTGCACCGCGGTCTCGAAGCGGTCGCCGCCGCCGGGCTCGTCTACGACCTGGTGGTCCTGCCGGGCCAGCTCCCCGCCGCCGCGCAGGCCGCGGCGGCGCACCCCGGGCTCCGCTTCGTCCTCGACCACGCGGGCAAGCCGCCGGTCGCGTCCGGCGAGCTGGAGCCGTGGGCTTCGGCCGTGCGGCGCCTTGCCGCACTGCCCAACACCGTGTGCAAGCTGTCGGGCCTGGTCACCGAGGCGGACCGGGCGGCCTGGACCGTGGAGGACCTGCGCCCGTACGCCGGCACGGTGCTCGACGCGTTCGGCCCGGACCGGCTGATGTTCGGCTCCGACTGGCCGGTGTGCGAGCTGGCGTCTTCGTACGCCGGTGTCCTCGCGGCGGCGCGGGAGCTGACCGCCGGGCTGGCGGAGGGGGAGCGGGCCGACGTCTTCGCCGGGACGGCCGAGCGGACGTACGGGCTCGGACGGTAGGGCGGGGCGCCTCCCCGGGACTGTCTGCCGTCAAGCGGTCTCGCACGGTGTGGTGGGCCATGGGCGGTGATACGCCGCCGTGGCCTGCCGGGTGCCGCGTGAGGATTCGCGCGCCCTCTGCTGCCCCGGCCCCGGAGGGGTGCGCCGGGTGGTTGCCCGCCCCGTCGCCCGTCGCCCGTCGCCCGGCGCCGCGCGTCAGCTGCCGCTGGTGACCTGAGGACCGGTCGGGAGCGGCGGACTGCGCAGAGGGAACTGGGCGAGGTCGTCCCACATCCGGCGCTCCGCGGCGGGTTCCCGCGCGACCCCGGGCTCCGGATGGCGCGGCAGTTCGTGGCGGTGGAGGTCGAGGACGACGGCGGCCTCCTGGCCGTAGGCGGTCGCCGCTTGGAGGGACGCGCGGTACGCGCCCCAGGCCGGCGGCCAGGCCAGGAGGGTGAGGGCGGCCAGCGGCCGGTGGCCGCCCGCGACCAGGAGGACGACGGACCGGACCGTGCCGAAGGCCATGGCCGGACCGGACAGGGTGACCGTGGAGTCGAGGGCGGTGCGCGCGGCGGCGACCCGGCCGGCGCCCTCCCCGGGCACCGGCCGGACCCCGCCTAGCCGCCGAGCGCCCGCTTCATGATCTTGCCCATGTCGTTGCGCGGCAGGGACTCCAGCAGCCGGACCGCGCGCGGCCGCTTGTGCGGGGCCAGCAGATCCGCCACATGGGACGCCAGCTCCGCCCCGGACGGCGGCGACTGCGGATCAGCCGGCACGACCCACGCCACGATCCGCTCGCCCAGATCCTCGTCCGGCTCACCCGTGACGGCGGCCTCCGCCACCCCCGGATGCTCCAGCAGCGCGTTCTCGATCTCACCCGCGCCGATCTTGTAGCCGCCGCTCTTGATGAGGTCGGTGGCCTTGCGTCCGACGATCCGTACGTAGCCGTCGGTGTCCCTGGTCGCCAGGTCGCCCGTACGGAACCAGGGCCCGTCGAAGGCGGCGGCCGTCGCGTCCGGGCGGTTCAGGTACTCCGTGAAGAGGTTCGGCCCGCGCACCTGGATCTCGCCGATGCCGTCCGCCTCGTCCACCAGCCGCAGTTCGACACCGGCCAGCGGCGGTCCGACCGTGCCGGGGCGGGCCTCGCCGTCGGCCCGTACCGCCGTGTTCATCAGGGTCTCGGTCATGCCGTACCGCTCGATCACCGCACGCCCCGTCGCCGCCGTGATCCGCCGGTGGTCGCGCTCGGGCAGCGGCGCCGACCCCGACACCAGCAGCCGGGCCCCGGCCAGGGCCTTCGCCAGCTCCCGGTCGTCGTCGAGCGCTTCGGCCAGCCGGTGGTACATCGTCGGTACGCCGAAGAACATCGTCGCGCCCGCCGAAAGCTCCCGCGCGACGCCCCGCACGTCGAACCTGCCCAGGTGCCGCACCTCGCCGCCGCGCCGCAGCGGCCCGAGGACGCCCAGGATCAGCCCGTGCACGTGGAACAGCGGCAGCCCGTGCACCAGCACGTCGTCGGCCGTCCACTCCCACGCGTCCTCCAGCGCGTCCAGCGTCGCGGCGATCGCACGGCGCGGCAGGACGGCGCCCTTGGGCGGCCCGGTCGTCCCCGACGTGTAGACGACCAGAGCGGGGGAGCCCGGCGGCGGCTCGTCGGGCAGCGGCCCCGGCGCGCCGCCCGCCACCGGGACGTCGATACGTTCCAGCTTCCCCAGCGCCGGGGGAAGTCCGGTGCCGGGCGCGGCCAGCACCACCGTCGGCGCGCTGTCCGCCACGATGTGCGCCAGCTCCCGCTCCCCGGTCCTCGGGTTGAGCGGCACCGCGGGCACCCCCGCCAGCAGCGCCGCGACCACGCCCACCGCCGTCTCCGGACTCGGGGTGGCCCAGACGGCCACCCGTCCGGCGCCCGCGATCCGGGCGGCCAGGTCACCGGCGGCACGGGCGAGTCCGGCGTACGTCAGCATGCGGTCGCCGAACCGCAGCGCGGGCCGGTCCGAGCGCAGGCGCAGCGCGGGGAACAAGGGGGACACGGGGGAGAAGGGCGGGGAGGCAGCCATGCGGCCGACCCTACGGCTCACCCTCCGGCGACCGCAGCCCGTGCGTCACACCCGTGCGTCACAGGGGGTGCGTCGCACCCGTGAGCCACGCCCGTGCGTCACACCCGTGAGCCACACGCCCGTGCGTCACAGCGCTGCCTGCCAGGTGACCGTCGTACCGCGCCGCCCGTTCCCGGCCGCCCCGTCGTCGGTCACCGTCAGCCGTACGCCGGCCCGCCCGTCCGGCAGTCGGCCGACGCGCTCCCGCGCCTCGTCGCCGGCGCCCGAGGTGGAGAGCTCCGTGACGGTGCCGCGCCCGGGACCGACCACCCCGAGTGCGCCGTACCGCGCCCCGGCCGGCTCCGTGGCGGTGTCCACGATGTGCTGGAGCGTGGTGCGCAGATCGAGGTCGGAGCCGACGTTTCAGTACGGCCTCCAGCAGCATCGGCAGCCGGGGCGCCACGCGTGCGCCGCTCTCCGGGGCCATGGGCGCCCCGTCCTCCCGTCCTCCCGCGCCTCCCCGTACGTCCTCAGTTCCTGATCGGCTGGAGGACCATCGGATGGATCTTGCCTTCGAGCATCGCCCCGAGCCCGAGCACGGAGCAGACGTCGGGCCGTTCCGCGATGTGCACCGGCATGCCCGTCGCGTCCCGCAGCATCTGGTCGAGGCCCGGCAGCAGCGCGCTGCCGCCGACCATCATGATCCCGCGCTCGGCCAGGTCGGCCACCAGGTCGGGCGGGCAGTCGCGCAGTACCTTCCCGAGCCCGTCGAGCACGGCGGTGAGGGGAGCGTGGATGGCCTGGCGCACGGCGGCGGTGTCGACCTGCACGGAACGGGCGAGGCCCGTGACCACGTCCCGGCCGTGGATCTCGGTGGAGGCGGGGCCCCGCGAGTTCAGACCGTTGCCCCGGAGGGCCAGCTGGAGGGGGCGTACGGACTGGCTCGGCAGCATCAGCTGGTGTTCCTGACGCAGGTACTGGAGCACCGCGTGGTCGATGGCGTTGCCGCCGACCGGCATGCGCTCGGCGGTGACGATCGAGCCGAGCGAGAGCACCGCGACCTGGGTGGCGGCCGCCCCGCACATCATGATCATGGTGGCCGACGGCTGTTCCACGGGCAGCCCGCAGCCGACGGCGGCGGCGATGAGGGTGTCGACCAGCTCGACGCGGCGCGCACCGAGCCCGATCAGGGTCTCGACGGCCGCGCGCTGGGCGAGCGGGTCGCTGTCGTGCGGCGTGCAGGCGGCGGCGCGCAGCCGTGGCTTGCGGCGGAGCTGGCGCCGGAGCTTCTCCCCGAGGAGATGGCGCAGCATGCGCTGGGCCATCTCGATGTCGACGACGGTGCCGCCGGACACGGGCCGTACGACACGGATGTAGTCCGGCGTACGGCCCGTCATCTGCTCGGCGAAGGCACCGACGGCGATGAGGGCGCCGCTACGGGTGTTCACGGCGGCCACACTCGGCTCGTCGACGACAAGCCCGCAGCCCTTGACATACACGCGGGTCCTGGCGGCCCCGAGGTCGACGGCGATATGGCAACGGCGCAACTGCTCAAGACTGACGGTCACGGCAGGTTCTTCTCCCGAGAGCACTGACGGACCGACGGGCGCCGGTCCTGCTTCGCATCGTGCGGGCGCCGGCGGCCGCACGCGCGCTGGGATGAGCCGGTCGGGCGTACGAGCTGACGCCGTGCCAGGAGCCGGGCGGCCAGATCTCACGGTGTGTCAGGAAACTCCACGCGCTGCAACAAACCCCAGGTGAACTCCGCGACACACGCCTTCCCGTCGGGCAGCGTCAGCCCGAGCCGCCACCGCGTGGGCGCCGTTCCCTCCATCGGGCGAGCCGGCGGGAAGGCGCGGGCCGCCTCGTCGACGGTGCACGACCAGGGGCGCAGATCACCGGCCGTGCGCAGCTCGGGCGCCGGGGCGCCGGGGGCACGGACCAGCCATTCGTTCCACACGGCGCCGCCCGGCGCGGTCAGCACCTCGAAGCGCAGGCCGGGCCAGAGCGGCACCGGCCAGGCCAGGGCGTCGCACTCCAGGTCGCCGACCCTGCGGCGTACGGACGTCTCGGGCGGCCCGAGCACCGAGCGGTAGCGCGCCACGGTGCCGCGCGCCCGTGGTGAGCGCACCATGGCCTGCCAGCGGCGATGGGCCTCGCGCAGCTGCGCGAGCGTCGCTCCGAGCTCCCGGCGGGCGTCCTCGACCAGGTCCGGCTGGTGGTCGGCCATCCGGCGCAACAGCACCAGCTGGAAGTCGAGCGGTCCGAACGGTCCGAAGGAGTGCGTGCCCGTGTGCATACGCCCATCCTGCCCCGCCCCGCTGACACGCCGCGGAAGGCCGGACTCCACACAGGATCCTCACAGGCGCGGTCCCCGATTCTGCCCTCGGGGACCGTAACCTGCGGGCGCCATGGATTACTGCTACTCCTGCCGCAGGCACCTCAACGGCGCTCTGGCCTGTGCCGGATGCGGAGCCCCCGCCGGTGAACTCGGTCACACCGCGCCCGGGGCGCCGTCGGAACACGACGTCCGTCACGGTGACGACAGCCACCAAGGAATCGCCGAGCCGGCCGCGCTCGCCGAGCCTGCCGAGCCCGCAGCGCCGTCGGGCACGGCAGGCCCCGAGGACACGGCGGGCCCCGGCCGCGCCGCCCGGCGTACCGGTACCAAGCGTGCCCGCAGCGCCCGCCGGGCGCACCGGCGCCGGGGACGCAAGATGGTTCTCGTCTGCGTGGGCCTGGTGCTGGCCGGGGGCGCGCTGAGCCTGGCCGAGCTCGCCACGGAGTCCGTGGGCGAGGGTCTGGCGTCCGGGGCCGTACAGGGTGACGGCGAAGGCGGGGGCGCGGGCGGGGAAGCCCCGGGCGGGCAGCCGGCCCGGACCGGCGACGGCGGCGTGGGGGAGACGGGGGCGGATCCGTCGGCGGCGGTACGTTCCGCCTCGGCCTCGGCCTCGGAAAGCGGCTCGCCGTCCGCCAAGGCGTCGAAGTCCCCCTCGGCGAAAGCCACGGGCACCGACAGCCCCAGTGGCACCGCCACCGCCACCAGCACCGGCACCGGCACCGCGACGGTTCTGGATTCGCAGACCGGCGGCGCACCGTCGGAGACCGGGGCCGGCGCGTCGTCCGCGCCCGCGCCGCCCGCATCGCAGGCCCCGCCGCCGGCGTCGTCCGCGAACCCGGATCCGGACCCCGACTCCGGCCCCGCCCCCCGGCCGACACCGGAACCCGCGCCGACCGAGACCTGCGACCGGTTCCTGTGGTGGTGCACCTGAGCCGGCCGGACGGCGACGGCGAGTGAACGGAGAGCCCCGGGGTCAGCCCCCGAGCATCCGCTTCAGCAGGTCCCGCAGCGTGGTGCGCTCGTCGTCCGACAGTTCACCGAGCGGCTCGCGCGCGAAGTCCAGCGAGTCGCGCAGCAGGGCCGCGGTCCGGCGCCCGTCCTCGGTGGCGGCGGCGAGTTTGACGCGCCGGTCGGCGGGGTCCGGTCTCCGTTCCACCAGGCCGCGCGTCTCCAGCCGGTCGATGATCCCGGTGACGTTCGACGGCTCGCACTTCAACTTTCTGGCGATGCGCCGCATGGGCATCGCCTCGCTGGAGAGCAGACCCAGTACGCGCGCCTGGGCGCCGGTGAGCGAGTGCTCGGCCGCCGCTTCGTCGTACTCCTCGTAGTAGCGGGCCACGACCTCGCCGATGAGCTCGACGACTTCGCGGGTCAGACGGTCTGTACGAGGGGGCATGTGCTCCATCGTACCCACTTACTTGACAACATTAAATATCCAGGCGCATGGTTGTTTCAGTACCTGAAGCTTTTCTAGGAGGTCGCACCGCATGACCGCACTGCCCACGACCGGACGTTCCTGGCACCTCGTCGCCCGCCCGCACGGCTGGCCCAAGCCCGAGGACTTCGCGCTGCGTGAAGCCCCGGTGACCGAGCCGGGCGAGGGCCGCATCCTGGTCCGCAACCTCCACTTCTCGGTCGACCCCTACATGCGCGGCCGCATGAACGACGTGAAGTCGTACGTCCCGCCGTTCAAGCTGGACCAGCCGATGGACGGCGGCGCGGTCGGCGAGGTCATCGCCTCCGCCGACGAGCGCTTCGCCGTGGGCGACCACGTCCTGCACGGGCTCGGCTGGCGCGAGTACGCCGACGTCCCCGCGCAGCACGCGACCAAGGTCGACGCCGCGCTCGCCCCGCTCTCCGCCTACCTCGGTGTCCTGGGCATGCCGGGCCTCACCGCGTACGCGGGCCTCTTCGAGGTCGCCTCCTTCAAGGAGGGCGACGCGGTCTTCGTCTCCGGTGCGGCCGGCGCCGTCGGCAGCCAGGTCGGCCAGCTGGCGAAGTTGCGGGGCGCCTCGCGCGTCATCGGCTCGGCGGGTTCCGACGAGAAGGTCAAGCACCTCGTCGAGGACCTCGGCTTCGACGCCGCCTTCAACTACAAGAACGGCCCCGTCGCGCAGCAGCTGCGCGAGGCCGCGCCCGACGGCATCGACGTCTACTTCGACAACGTCGGCGGCGACCACCTCGAAGCGGCCATCGGCTCGCTGAACGTGCACGGCCGGGCCACCATCTGCGGCATGATCGCGCAGTACAACGACACCGAACCCACGCCGGGTCCGCGCAACATGGCGCTCATCATCGGCAAGCGCCTGCGGCTCCAGGGCATCCTGGTCGGCGACCACGCCGCGCTCCAGCCGCAGTTCACCCGGGACGTCTCGGCCTGGGTCCGCTCCGGCGAGCTCAAGTACAGCGAGACGTTCGTCGAGGGCATCGAGAACGGATACGACGCCTTCACCGGTCTGCTCCGCGGTGAGAACACCGGCAAGATGATCGTTTCCCTCACCCGATAGGCTCAGCGTCAGCCGCCGCGGTCGTGGGCGCGAGTCGCGGCGTACAAAGCAGGAGGAATACCTCAGCATGACCATTCAGGACATAGACGTGAAGTACACCGCTGTCGCCACCGCCGAGAACGGCCGTGACGGCCGGGTCGCGACGGACGACGGCAAGCTCGACGTGGTCGTCAACCCGCCGAAGGAGATGGGCGGCAGCGGTGCCGGCACCAACCCGGAGCAGCTCTTCGCCGCCGGTTACAGCGCCTGCTTCCAGGGCGCGCTCGGTGTGGTCGCCCGCAAGGAGAAGGCCGACATCTCCGGCTCGACCGTGACCGCGAAGGTCGGCATCGGCTCGAACGGGAACGGTGGCTTCGGCCTCGAGGTCCAGCTCACCGCGCACATCCCGAACGTGGACGAGGCCACCGCGAAGGACCTGCTGGAGAAGGCGCACCAGGTGTGCCCCTACTCCAGCGCGACCCGCGGCAACATCAAGGTCGAGCTGGCGGTCGTCTGACCCCGGACGCGACTGCCGCGTTGCGTGACCGAAGGGCCGTACCCCGCGAGGGGTGCGGCCCTTCGCCGCGGCCCCGCGGGGACCGGCCGGCCCGTGCTAGACCGCGGCCACCCCCGCACCTGCCACCGCCCGCACGACCGCCCCCACCAGCCGCCCGTTCTCCGGAGCCGCGCCGCCCGGGAAGGCGAACCTGCGGCGCGCGTAGCCGTACGCGACCCCGCTGCGCGGGTCGGCGAACGCCAGCGATCCCGCGGCCCCGCTGTGCCCGAACGCGCCCGCGCCCAGAGCGGGATGGGCGTCGGAGAGGGCCTGGAAGCCGAGGCCGAAGGAGTGGCGGTTACGGACCACCAGGTCGTAACCGTCCGAATGGACCTGGCCGACCTCGGCGATCATGTCCGGCTTCAGCAGCGGCGCGCGACCGTCCACCTCGCTGATCGCCGCCGCGTACATCTTCGCCAGAGCGGTCGCGTTGCCCACACCGGCGGCGGAGGCGTTGCCCTTGGCGCGCACCAGACGGGTGTTGGCCCACCGCACCGGGTCGGTCGGCCGTTCGCCGTTGAGGTTGAACGCGATGCCGCCCAGGCTGTGCCGCGAGGTCGCGCCCGCGGCCAGCTCCGCCCGCTGCTCCGGCGTCGGGTCCATCGGCAGGATGGGCAGGACGCGTGGCTCCAGCTCCTCGGGCAGCCCGAGGTAGAGGTCCAGGCCGTACGGGGCGCGGATCCGCTGCTCGTACACCTCCCGCAGCGTCTGCCCGGTGGCTCGCCGCACCACCTCGCCGGTCAGCGCGCCGATGACGAACGCGTGGTAGCCGAAGGCGGTGCCGGCCCGCCAGTACGGCTTCTGCCCTGCCAGCCGTTCCGCGACGACCCGGTCGTCCGCCAGCTCCTCGTCCGTGAAACCGGTGTCGGCGCCGACGACCCCCGCCCGGTGGGCCAGCAGATCGCGCAGCGTCAGGCCGGTCTTCCCCTCCACCCCGAACTCCGGCCAGTAGTGCGCCACTTCCTTGTCCAGGTCCAGTACGCCCTCCTGCGCCAGGAGCGCGACGACAAGGTGCGCCGCGCCCTTGGTGGAGGAGAAGACGCTGGTCAGCGTGGTGCCGGTGATCTCGTCGCCGCCCCACAGGTCGACGACCTGCCGGCCGCCCGCGAAGGCGGCCAGCTGGGCGTCGGCGTGACCGTCCCGCTCCTCGGCGAGTACGGCGGCGAACTCCTCCCGTACGCCCTCGAACCCCTCGGCGACCGTGCCCCGCACAGCGATCCTCTTCGGCATCGAGTGCTCCCCCCGAACTCTGTGTACGTACATCTGAGTGACAGGGGGTCAAGCAACCGCCGCCGAGGGGTTATTCCGGGCCGGACTCAGCCCGCCGAGCTGATCAACGCCCGCCCGACCTGCGCGAAGGCGCCCTTCGGGTGCGCGCGGAACAGCGGCTCCGTACCGAAGAGCACGACTCCCGCGCCCTTCGCCGACGTACCGCTGACGACGGCCGCCCGGCCGGCCGCGTCCTCGGGGCCGCCGCTGCCGTCCCCGGCCGCGCGCCAGTGGCCGGACACGAGCGGGTTCCCCGCGCCGTACGACTGCTCGACCCGCACGCCGGGACCGAGGTCGGTGAACCACATCGGCGAGTAGACGAAGGTGTGCTCCGGCGCGCCGCCGGACACCGCGCCGCCCGCGTTGGAGACCCGGACGACGCCGTTGGCGTCCCCGTTGCCCTCGACCGGCTCCGCCGCCAGCAGACCGGCTCCGGCGTTGAGCGCCGCGCCCGCCGCGCCGCGCCCGACCAGGCCGCCGCCACCGGCGAGGAACGCGTCGAGCGCGCCGCGCGCGGCCGCGTCCAGCTTCCCGTACTCCAGCCCCGACGACACGAACAGCACATCCGCCCGCGACCAGTCGAAGCCCGCGTTGAGCGCGGCCGTCGAGACCGGCAGCACCTCGAAGCCCATCTCGCGCAGCGCGAACAGCTCGCCGGGCGTGACGGCCGCGGCGACCCGGGTGCGGTGCAGCGGGGCGACGCCCTTGGCCCTGGTGGCGTGGAAGGCGACGCCGTACCGGACGGCGAGGGCGGCGGCCTTCCTGCGGGCCGGGGCGGGCACGAGCGCGCTGCCGTCGGCCGTACGCCGCACCTTCACCCCGTCCCCCAGCAGGGAGTTGAGCGCGGCGAGCTCCCTGGGGTCGTCGAGCCGCAGCCGGAGATCGCCGTGCGGAGCGACGTAACCGGTGGGCGACGCGGCGCGGACCGTACGGCCGGGAACGCCGAGGCCGCCCGGAGCGGCCTTCTGCACCTTCTCCACGCTCGCGCCCCACAGCAGACCGAGGCTCCAGCCCGAGATGTCGTACATCGTCGAGACGTCCGCGCTGATGTCCCGCCCCTCGTGCAGGATCACGTTGGCCAGCCCGCGCTTGGGCTGGCGCATGTCGACGACGTACGACCCCGCCCCGTACGGCCGTCCGCCGAGCCGGAAGTCCCGCCGGGCACGCTCCACCTTCACGTCATTGGCGACGAGGTGGCCGACGAGCCGGGCCGCGGCCGTCGCGGACCGCTGGTCCCGGCCCGCCGGAACGACGTACGCCCGGGGGAAGTCCGTCGTGTAGACGTCCTCCGGCCCGATCCCGGGCACGCCGGGAACGGACTCCTGCGACACCGGCACCTGCGCCGCGCCCGCCGCGCCGCGCCGGAACGTCTCGATCTGGTCGGCGATCACCGAAGACCGCTTCCCGGCCGTGTAGTCGAGGGTCGCGCGCATCGCCGCGCCCGCGATGTCCGTGTTGACGGCAGCCCTGCGGCGCAGCTCGGCGACCGGCAGCGTGTCGTACGAGCGGTTGTTGACCTGCATCGGGAACTCGATGGTGTGCGCCGCGACCGCGCCCTGGAACGGCATGTACTGCGGTGTGAAGACCGGCGGCCAGTCGTCCCAGCCCTCCGCCTGGTCGCGGAAGGGGATGACGGCGGGCTCGACGCCGTCCTTCTCCGCCGTGTAGCCGAGGCCGTTGACGGCCCGCTCCATCCCCAGCGCGTTGGCGTAGGAGTTCTTGAGGAAGAGGTCGTACTCGTAGTTCTCGCCGTGCGGCGGGGTCGTCGGCTCGATGAGCGTGCCGTTGACGTACCCGTGCAGGTCGATCATGACGGCCGGCTGCTTGTCGATGGCGATCCGCCGGATCGCGCGCGCCTCGGGCTGGGTGGCGGTGATGAAGTCCCGGTTGAGGTCGAAACCATTGGAGTTCGCACGCGTGCCCGCGATCCGCCCGTCGGGATTGGCGGTCACATTGAGGTAGATACGGGTCTTCGCCAGCAGATCGGCGGTCTTGCGGTCCTTCGCCCTCGCGAGCTCCTCGATGAGCTTCAGGGCGGCGTCCGTGCCCTCCCACTCATTGCCGTGGATGTTGTTGTTGATGAAGACCGGCGCCTTGTAATCCGCCGTGATACGCCGGTCCTTGGCGGCGGCGGCCGGCGCGTTCTCGATCAGCTCCCGCATCCGCTCCTGCTCGCGGGCCGCACGGTCGCTCTCCGGCGCGGTCACGGTCACCAGGTACAGGTCGTGCCCGCCGGCGGACCGCCCGGCGACCTCGACGCTGACCCGGTCGCCCAGCTTCTGCAGCGCGTTGAGCTTCGGGGCGATGGAGTGGTACGGCGTGAGCCCCAGCTTGATGGACTTGTCGGCCGGGTCCGGCGCGGGCGGGGCGAGGCGGGTACGGCGCGGATACCCGCCGTCGTGCCGCGGCCCGAAGGACGCCCGGCCGTCGAGCGCCGCGGCGGCGGCACCCGCCGGCGTGCGCGCCGCCTGCCCCTGACCGGCGGCGGCCCGTTCCCGGTGGACGCCGTTCCCGTTCCCGCCGCCGTCGGCGGGAGGACCGGGCCGTGCGGCCGCGGGCACGGAGGAGAGCAGGAGTGCGCCCGTCATGACGGCGGTGGTGAGGAGAAGAGGTCTCGGTATGCCTGTGCCCATGCGTATCTCCGGATGCGTCGGAAGTGATCAGAGATGATCGGTACGCAGGGTCTACCTGTGGAATCCCGGAACAACAAGAGGGCGTTGCGCACCCGGCCGCCGAGCCGGCGGGTCCGAACTCCGGGAGCCGCCCGCCGCCCAGCGGCTCCCGCTCGTCGTACGGCGACAGGGCGGAACGCCCATCGCCCCGTGCCGCCACGGTGGCATCGCGCACGGTCCGCTCCCCCCGTACCTGCTCGTACCTGCCTGCGGTCCACCTGCGAGTGACGAGCGTGATACCGCCTTGTACGGTCCACCCATGCCACCCCTGCCACCTCTGCCTCCCTCCCTGCGCCTGACGCGACTGCATGACGGCCACGCCCGGGCCCTCCTCGCCTTCGAGCTGGAGAACCGCGCCTACTTCGCGCGGTCGGTGCCCGACCGGGGCGACGACTACTTCACCCACTTCGAGGCCCGCCACGCCGCCCTCCTCGCCGAGCAGGAAGCCGGCCTGTGCCACTTCCACCTCCTCGTCGACGAGCAGGGAGCCGTCCTCGGACGCGTCAACCTGGTCGACGTCGCGGACGCGGCCGCCGACCTGGGCTACCGCATCGCCGAGCGGGTCACGGGCCGGGGCCTGGCGGCCGCGGCCGTGCGGGAGATCCGCACGCGCGCCGCGACCGACTACGGCCTCGAAGTCCTCACCGCGGCCACCACCGCCGACAACCCCGCCTCGCGCGCCGTCCTCACCCGCAACGGCTTCGTCCCGGTCGGCGACATCGACCTGGACGGCCGGCCGGGTACGCGGTACGAGGCCCGCCCCGGGCAGTGGATAGGCTGTTCGCATGCGTGATCTCGGGGTGGGCTTCGGCTACTTGATGAAGGGCCAGCGGTGGGTCGGCCGCCACGGCAAGTCCTACGGCTTCGGGCTGCTGCCCGGCCTGGTGACCTTCGTGCTGTACGTCGGCGCCCTCATCGGGCTCGCCCATGGCGCCGACGACCTCACGGCCTGGGCCACGCCCTTCGCCGACGACTGGGGATCGCCCTGGCTCGGTGTCTTCCGCGGTGCGCTGACCGCCCTGCTCTTCGCCCTCGCCCTGTTCCTCGCGGTGATCACCTTCACCGCCGTGACGCTGCTCGTCGGCCAGCCCTTCTACGAGGAGCTGTCCGAGCGCGTCGACCGCTCCGTGTCCCCCGACGGCACCGCCCCCGAGTCCGGTCTGCCGCTGGTCCGCGAGCTGTGGATCTCCGCCCGCGACAGCGTGCGCGTCCTGGCCCGGGTGGTCCTGTACGGCGTCCTGCTCTTCGCCTGCGGTTTCATCCCCGTCGTCGGCCAGACCGCCGTCCCCGTGATCGGCTTCTGCGTCTCCGGGTTCTTCCTCGCGGAGGAGCTGGCGGCGGTGGCGCTCCAGCGCCGGGGCGTCGAGCTGAAGCAGCGCCTCGCCCTGCTGCGCGGCCGCCGCCTGCTCACCCTCGGCTTCGGCGTCCCGCTCACCCTCGCGTTCCTCGTGCCGCTGGTCGCGGTCTTCCTGATGCCGGGCGCGGTGGCCGGCGCGACGCTGATGGCGCGGGACCTGCTGGAGGAGCCGTCGGCCGACGCGGACCACGCCGGCGCGGTCCTGCCTCCCCCTACGGCGTAGGTACGCCGGCGAGCGCGAGGCCCGGCCCGTCCGGCGCCGCCCCGTCCGGCGCCGCCCCGTCCGGGCCCCGCACCGCGCTCGGTCCGCAGGCGCCGTACGGCCCCGCCCGCCCCCCCACGTGAGGGGCGAGGACGACGTACAGCCCGTGGTCCTTGGCCCGCGCCGGGTGGACGGCGGCGCGCTCCCGTTCGCCGTTCCCCTTCCCGTACAGCGAACTCGCCAGGTGGATGCGGCACGGGTCGGCGGCGGCCCGCTCCGCGACGTCCGGGAAGTGGTTGCCGAAGCACGTCCCCGGCGCGCACCGCACACCGTCCAGCTCGAACCGCCCGTCGCCCGTGCCCGGGACGGAGACGTCAGGCTCGTTCTCGTACAGATGCCGCTTGTCGTAACGGGTGAGCGCTCCGCCGTCCGGGCCGAGGACGAACGACGCGACGTGGACCCGGCCCGCCGCCCGGCGAGAGCCGGCCCCCGGACCTCCGCTACGGCGTGCCCGCCGCCACCGCGACGATCGCCCGCACCTGCGCGACGATGTCCAGCCGGTTGCGCACGAACGCGGGGTCCGTCACCTCGGTGGTGTTGCCCGCACCGAACTGGAGCACCGGCGTGTGCACATGTCCGCCGGGCAGGCCGTCCAGCCCCAGGCGGTCGCGCAGCAGCGTCGCGCGGTACGCGATCTCGTTGGAGAGGTAGTCGCCGCCCCCGCCCGCGCGGGCGGTCGAGCCCGTCGTCGGACCGTCCGGGCGGACCACGGGGGCGGTCGCGCCCGCCGGGATCTCGGTCACCGACGTGTTGTCGTACACCGGGAAGCGGCCGGTGTCCGCGGCCACGATCTCCTGGTACGGAAGCGTGGTCGCCGTCCACTGCGGCTGCGGGGCGGGGCCGGCCACCGGAACGGTCTCCGTGCGCGAGACGTTCTCGTTGTCCGGGAAGCCGCCGCGCCAGGCCCCGTTGAAGCGCTCGACGTCGATCCGGCCGACCCGCCCCTGGCTGACGGTGGTGAAGAGGTCCAGGTGCGGCAGGTGCGGGCGCAGGGTGCGCTCGACCGTGCCGTCCGCGAAGTCCTGCCAGCGGACCGGGAAGACGGCCGCCTCGATCCGCGCGGGGCCGGCGGCGGTCCGTACCACCGTGCCGTCCAGCGCGAGCGCCGTCGCGCCCGACGGGTTGCTGATCCGCACGTCCCGGTCCAGCGTGAACGGGTCGAAGCCGGTGACGAGCACCCGCTTCATGCCCTTGCCCCGGTCCTTGCCTGCTGCCGATGCCGCTGCCGCCGGGAAGCGGATCGTGTCCTGGCCCCGCGACGACCGCTCCAGCCGGTCGAGCAGCTTCGCCCGCGCCGCCTCGCCGAGACCGAACGGCGCCTGCCACTGCCGCAGTTCGCGCGTCATGCCCAGCCGCGCCCAGTACAGCGGCCGGTCGTCGTCCCGGCTCAGGCCCGCCCGCCGCCCGCCACCACCCTTCCGAGGAAGCGCTTCGCGCCCTTCGTACTCCGCCGGGCCCCTGCCCTGCGCCCGGTCCACGGCCCGCTGCCACAGCCGCGATCCGTGCCGTACGACGGCCCGCTCGGCAGCGGCGTACGACCGCGCCCCGCCCAGCGTCCGGGCGAAGTCCTCCGCCACGGTGTCGAATCCGCTGCGCCGCAGGATCTCCTGTGGCGCGGCCCGCTCCAGCCGCCGCTCCTCGACGGTCGCCGGAGCCACCGCCTCCGCCGCCGCGGCGGGCGGTGCCCCGAGAAGCGGCGCGAGCGTGATGAGGCCGAGGGCGAGGCCGAACGACGTGTGGCGGGGGCGTATCGGGGACACGGGGGATCCTTCCGTCGGGTGGCGGAAGTATCGCGGTACGCCCGTGACGTGCGCTACGGGGCGGGCTCGTGTCCCAGGAGGGAGAGGAAGTCGCGGAAGGCGGCCGGCATGTCCACCGCCTGCGGATCGAGCAGCCACTGGTACTGGAGCCCGTCCATGACCGCGACCAGAAGCGGCGCCGCCCGTTCCGGCGTCAGCCCGCCGGGCAGCAGGTCGCCGTACTCGGCGCGCAGGGCGGCCGCCATGTCTCCACGGACCTGGGTGTAGCGGTGGGTGAAGAACTCCCGCGCCGGGTGGTCCTCGGTCACGCTCTCGCCGAGCAGCGCGGAGAAGGTCTGTACGACGCCGGGACGCATCGCGTTGTACTCCACCAGCGAGTCCAGCAGGTCCGGCCGCCAGGCCCCGGCCCCGCGCCCCGGGCCGCCGGTGTCCCACTGGTCGCGCTCCTCGAGTACGGCGACGAGCAGGGCCTCCTTGGTGGGGAAGTAGTGGAGCAGCCCCTGCTGGGTCAGGCCCACGCGCTCGGCGACCGCGCTCACCGACGCTCCCCGGTAACCGCGTTCGGCGATCACTTCGAGGGCCGCGCGGAGAATCTCCGCCCGCCGCTCCTCGCTCCTGGCCCTGGCCATCGTCCTGGTTCCTTCCCCTCGTGCGTGCTGGCAGGACGGTACGCCATCCCGGTATGTCTCGAAAGAATAACGAACCCTACCGCTCTACAGGGAAACGCGTGACGATGGAGACACCAGCAGGACTTCGACGAGGAGGTACCGCCGTGGCAGTCGACCCCCCCACCCCCACCCGGGACACCGGCCGGATGCGCGAGGAGGCCGTCGAAGCGGCCCTCGGCCAGCTCGATCTGGACGCCAAGACCCGCCTGCTCGCCGGCCGGGACATGTGGTCGCTGCCCGCCCTCCCCGAGATCGGCCTGAAGTCCCTGGTCATGTCCGACGGCCCGGTCGGTGTCCGGGGCGTCCGCTGGACCGCCGACGACCCGTCGGTCGCGCTGCCGTCACCGACCGCGCTCGCCGCGACCTGGGACCCGGAGCTCGCCCGCCGCGTCGGCCGCCTGCTCGCCCAGGAGGCCCGCCGCAAGGGCGTGCACGTCCTCCTCGCGCCGACCGTGAACCTGCACCGCTCGCCGCTCGGCGGCCGCCACTTCGAGTGCTACTCCGAGGATCCGTACCTCACCGGCGAGATCGGCTGCGGTTACGTGAAGGGGGTCCAGGACGGCGGCGTCGGCACCACCGTCAAGCACTTCGTCGCCAACGACGCCGAGACCGACCGCTTCACCGTCGACAACGTCATCGCCCCCCGCCCGCTGCGCGAGCTGTACCTGGCGCCCTTCGAGGCCATCGTCGAGAACGCCCACCCCTGGGGCATCATGGCGGCGTACAACCGGGTCAACGGCGTCACCATGACCGAGCACCGCCACCTCCAGAACGAGGTGCTGCGCGGCGAGTGGGGCTTCGACGGCTGCATCGTCTCCGACTGGATGGCCGCGCGCTCCACCACCGGCGGTATCGAAGGCGGCCTCGATGTCGCCATGCCGGGCCCCACCACGGTCTACGGCGACGCGCTCGCCGGCGCGGTCAGGTCGGGCGAGGCCGACGAGTCCGTCGTCGACGGCGCCGTACGCAACGTCCTGCGGCTCGCCGCCCGCGCCGGCGCCCTGGAAGGCGCCCCACCGGTCGTGACCGGCCTGCCGGAGGCCGTGGACGGCCGGGCGCTGGCCCGCGAGGTGGCCCGCCGCGCGTTCGTCCTCCTGCGCAACGAGAACCACACCCTCCCCATCGACCCCTCCAAGCTCCGCAAGCTCGCCCTGATCGGCGCGGCGGCCCGCGACGCGCGCATCCTGGGCGGCGGCTCCGCCACCGTCTTCCCCGAGCGGGTCGTCGCCCCTCTCGACGGCCTCGCCGCCGTCCTCCCGGACTCCGTCCTGACCTACGCCGTCGGAGCCGACCCCAGCGACGAACTCAGCCCCGCCGGCAAGGGGTTCGCTCTCCGGGCCGTCTGCCGTGACGCCGCCGGCGCCACCATCGGTACGCGCTCGCTCCCCGGCGGCCAGGTGCAGTGGATCGGCAACGACCTCCCGGACGGCGTCACCCACGAGACGCTCCACAGCGTCGAGGCCAGGGGCACCTTCACCCCGCGCGAGAGCGGCGAGCACACCTTCGGCACCCGCGGCCTCGGCGCGTTCACGCTGACCGTCGCCGGCGAGGTGCTCTACGACGGCGTCCAGGAGAGGGGCGACGAGGGCGACCCCTTCGAGGCGTTCTTCGGTGCCCCGGCCGAGCGCGGCCGCGTCCGCCTCACCGCGGGCGAGCCGGTCGAGGTCTCCCTCGTCCACCCCGTCGCGGGAACGGCCGACGCCCCGCTCCCGGCGGTCATGTTCTCGTTCCTGCACGGGGCGCCGCGGCGCGACGCCGACGAGCTGATCGCCGAGGCCGTCGAAGCGGCCCGCGACGCCGACACGGCGGTCGTCGTGGTCGCCACGACCGAGCGCGTCGAGTCGGAGGGCTTCGACCGTACGGACCTGCGCCTCCCGGGCCGCCAGGACGACCTGGTCCGTGCGGTGGCCGCCGCCAACCCGAACACCGTCGTGGTCGTCAACTCCGGTTCCCCGGTGGAGATGCCGTGGCGCGAGGACGTGGCGGCGGTACTGCTCGGCTGGTTCCCCGGCCAGGAGGGCGGCGCCGCGCTCGCCGACGTGCTGCTCGGCGCCGCCGAGCCGGGCGGGCGGCTGCCCACCACCTGGCCGGCCGCCCTCACCGACGCGCCGGTGACGGAGGTCGCGCCGACGGAGGGCGAACTGCGCTACGACGAGGGCCTGTTCATCGGCTACCGCGCCTGGGACAGGGCCGGCGCCGTCCCGGCGTACGCGTTCGGCCACGGCCTGGGCTACACCACCTGGGAGTACGAGTCCCTGGAGGTGACCCCCACGACGGCCAGGGTCCGGGTCCGCAACACCGGTTCACGCACCGGCCGGGAGGTCGTCCAGGTCTACCTGGCCCCGCAGGCCGACCCGGTGGAGCGCCCGGTGCGCTGGCTGGCGGGGTTCGCGGGCGTCGAGGCGGGGCCGGGCGAGTGGGCGGAGGCGCAGATCGCGCTGCCGGGCCGCGCGTTCGAGGTCTGGGACGAGGAGAGCGGCTCCTGGTCCTTCGTCCCCGGCGCGTACGAGGTCCGGACGGGCCGCTCCCTCACCGACATCCGCCTGGCCGCGACCCTGGACATCCAGGGCTGACCCCCTGCGGTGGCCGTCCCCCACTCCACCCCGCCCCGCCCCTTCCCGAACCGGGGCTCCGCCCCGGGCCCCGGTCCTCAATGTGGATCGGTCTCGCGGCTGCTGCGGGGACCCGGCGCACTGCTGAACTTCCGGCTACTCGCACGCGACCGCCGATCACGGACGCTGGTCGGGCATGTCGAGTGGGTACAGCACCCATGCGGGATAGGGGTCCAGCACGACGAGTCCCTGTCGATATGCGACTACGGGCAGCACTACCCCGAGTGGCTCCACCCCGCCGTGATCAGCTTCAACACCCCCGCACGCTCCGAGAGCTTTCGCCAGGCAGCGTGACCACCAGCCCCGCCATACTTCCGACTCGGGGTATGGCGGGGCTTTCGCTATGCCGGGACCAGCTCGGGCCGGACGGTCTCGCGTGCACGCTCGTACAGAGCTTGGGCGTCATGGTTGCGGATGTGGGGACGGATGAGGTTGAACATGTCCGTCATCCGCTTATCGATACGCCCCGAGTCGACTAGCGGGTAGTCGTCCAGTGCGAGTCCCCATGTTTGGCACGCGGCTTCGAGATGCCCAACGGCTAGTTGGCGCTCGGCAAGGATCGCCCGTTGCTTGACGCGGGTGCGTCGATAGACACTGGACCGAAGCCGGTCCGATTCCTGCATGGCGGCAACAGCACCGTGCGAGTCCCCCATTTCGAACCGCACTTGGCTGGTGTGGTAATTGAGCGAAGCGGGGTCGTACGAGCCGAACACCTTCCCCCGGGACTCTGCCTTGTCCATGGCAACTTCAGCTTCCTGCAAGTACATGAGCGCGGACCGCCGGTCCCCGATTTGTGCGGCTGCATGTGCCTGCTGGCCGGCGAGGAAGGCGCGCATCCGTGGACCAGCCTGCGGGGAGGAAGCCGCCGCAGCGTCCGCGAGCCGCATGGCTATCGGTCCTTGATTCAGGTCTACCGCCTGCACGCTCATGCCGCGGAGCGTGGTGCAGAACGTCAAGTGATCTTCCGACGCTCCCGCAAGCTCTAGAGCTTTCAGGTAGTAACGCTGTGCGAGTCCGTGCAAACCCTCATCGACCGCCATGTACCCGGTGAGATAGCAGAGATCGGACGCCGCAGACATCATGGCTTTCCGTACATCCTCGGGCCCCTTTGTCCACAGGAACGGGGCAACAGTGTTCACCAGGAACGCTGCCGCAAGCGGACGAGCGGTCCGGCCCCCAAACTGGTCGTCCATCGACGAGAGCTGTTCCGTCATAGTCGAGACCGTATGCACGTCAGACATGCCGATGCGGGTCAGGGCGCCTTTCTGCGCGGCTTCCATGCGCCCCACCACGTCCGGCCAATCGGGGACTGTGAGGGCAACGGAGAACAGAGCGACGCTAAGCACGCTACGGCGGGAAGGGTCCATATCCAGCCTTCCAAGATCAATGATCCCGTCAACCGTGCTGGATGGTGTTGCCTCCGTCCCGCTCTCGGGGGCCGGAAAGCCGACTTCCGCATACGTGACGGGCCGCCCGAGCTTCCGGGCGAGCGCTTCCAAGATCAACGGTCGGGCGTCATCGCGTGGCACGCTCCCGCTCAACCACTGGTGAACGGAGGGTGCACGGTACTGCTTCGGGGTGCCGCGCTCGGTCCCAATCCGGTTGATCGCTTGCGCACATTGCCGCAGCGTCCAACCGGTCTCGCGGAACAGACGCTCTAGTCCTGTGTTCGGCTCGCTAGTGCCCACGGCCGTTCAACTCCCCATGCACGACTGCGCTAAGCGCTTAACGCTCTTAATCCTTGTGCGCTTCCCAACAGTACCGCCGGGCGTGATCAGACGGTTGCCTAGAGCGAACAGCCGGGTTCGCGGCGGAAGGGACATAGGAGAGTGAATACAGAGCCGGTACTGCCCTCCGTGGGTGCGCTGATGGTGGACACAGGCCGCAGCTGCGTCGGAGAGTTCCGCGGGGTTGCTGGTCCGTACTGGTCACTGCGCCCCGTGGGTGGCGGAGCCGAGTGGGAAGCCGAGCCCGAGCGTGTCCGACCTGTGGACCCGATAGAGCGTCTGAGTGCGGAGACCGCCCGAGCGAATGCGCGAAGCCGGGGTGATCTGCTGTGAGAGCCCCAACCCGCTTACCTGTACGTCTCGCCCTCGCCGCGGGGGCTGCGAAGATCCGGTTACGGACCCGCTTCCCTCGGACCATGGACGCACTCACCCCGCAGCAGCGCTGCGCGGCCGGGCTGTCCGAGCTGGACCGGATCGAAACGGACCCCGAGCCCGGAGCGCTGTTCTTCGCCGAGCTGGACGCAGTGATTGCCGAGCGCATTGCCGCTGAAGTGGCCGAGCTGGAAGCGTTCACGGACGCCGTGGAAGTGGCAGCCGAGATGCTGCAAGCCGTGACCCGTCCGAACGGGGAGCGTGCCGCATGATCCATGGTGAGTACATCGCCGAAGTGTTCGCGGGTGACGCGGTGAAGACTGTCTGTCTCGGCGGTTCGGTCGCCTCCACTCGCCGGCTCGTGCTCCGGTGGCTCCGTGGTCAAGCTCTCCGTTTCGCGGATGCGCTGGACCCGGACCCGTACACCGAGTGGATTCCACCCCAAGCGCTTCGACTCGTAACGCACACCGAGAGGGACGCACCTGCGGAACTGCGGTTCTGGACCACCGACAGCGAGCACCAGGACCACGCGTTGCACCAGCTCGCAGCGGGTCTCGCGTATGGGTTCCTTGCACACGATGACGCGTGTTGGTACGCGCTCACTGCCCGTCCCGTGGTCGTCCCGTGTCCGATCTCCGTCCGCGGGGTGCTCACCCATGCCTAACCCCACACGCCCCCGTCCTGGTCGCGTTCGCAGTGGCTCCCCCACGGGCGTCCAGGGCGGGTCACGAGCCAAAGAGGAACCGATGACGCGAGAGCCAAGCGCGCCCGTTCCGCCCGCTACCCCCGAGCCGGACCGTGGGTCCGAGTCATGCAGTGTGCCCCGGCAAGGGGCGGTGCTGCCTCCGCGGCAGCGCTACCACCGATAAGCCCCCGTCCGGCTGCTCTGCACACAGGAAGAGCGGGCAGCCGGACGGGTTCCACTTCGCTGCATCCGCTGCGGAGTAACAGCAACCCTAGGAGATACATCGTGAACGTTGACGAGCTGTTCACCGGCGAACTGATCACCGGCGTGCCGAGCACGGACGCGGGGCTGATGGACAAGATGCCCGGCGGTGGCGACAACAACGGCGACCACTGCGCCGTGACCGCCTGACGGTCACCGGTTCAGTAATGCGGCGGGGCGGGGCTGATCGGGCCTCGCCCCGTCGTTCGACTTGGAGGAGTAGTCAAGTGATCTCAATGCGTCTGAGCTTGCGGGACCTACGCGCCCCGCAGTGGTCAGCGTTCGGTGACACGTGGTCGACGGGTTCAAGTTGGGTCAAGCCGGCGAGCCTTCCCGTACTCGCTACAGAGTTCAATGTCGATCACCTGCCGAACGTGAGCGTGATCGTTAGGGAGAGAACGAGAGACGAGTCCGATTACGTCTCCCTCACCATGAGCCCCGAGCAAGTACAGCTATCTGCGGGCTTGTTCGGTACTGCCCCTGTCTACCTCGTTGCAGTCGGGGACGTGCTGTACGGGTCGTGGGACCTTGCGGACCTGCGCCCCTACTTTCGGACGGACCGGCTCGTGCCGCGCGTGGTGGCGCGAACCTTGGCCCGACAGCACAGGTACACCGCGGACACGCTGTTTGAAGGGGTGTACCGGCTAACAGAACGTGCTAGGGCCGTATTCAGCGCTGCGGGACTTGCGGTGCACTATCCCGAGCCTGCCGAGCACGTGCTAGAGCCCCGCAAGCTGCGTTCGGGCGTGGACCCTGTGGACGTGTTCGGCACTCTGCTGACCCAAGTGGTCCGGAACACTCCCACGGTAACGGGGTGCGTGGGGGTAGAGCTGTCCGGTGGGGCCGACTCGGCGAATGTCGCACTCTCGGTCAGTGCTGCGGACTTCCCCCGCGTGCACAGTTTCGGTCTGCTCGTGGGCGGGCGCGTCGGCACCGAACAGCGCCACAGGCGAACGGCGTTGGCGGAGCACTGCGGCTTCCGGGACACGGCGATTCCGGCATTACAACACCCCCCGTTCGTGATGGGTGGTGTCCGTGCGATGGGACGACCGCATAACCCTGCCGGGGCTTTCTACCAAGAGGCTTTCGACGTGGTGCGTGACCAGGCAGCCGCCCGGCGGTGCGAAGTCGTGTTCACCGGCAGCGGTGGCGACGAGATCAACGCGCACCACTCCCGTACGGACGCCCGTTTGCCGGAACCTCCGTCGGTGCCGTGGCTCGGAAGCCGAGCCGTGGAAGCCCTCGCCGAAGTCAACGAAGCGTTGGCACCCATGCCCGTGCTGCCCCTCCCCACTCTGATGGGCTTCGGGATGCACAACCCCGGATTTCTTCGGCGCGGTGTCTGGCCCGTAAGTCCCCTGGTCCACCCACGCATCACGCGGTTCATGGAACAGCTACCCCATGAGTACAAGCGCGGTAAGCACATGTTCCGCGAACGGCTACGCCGCGCCGGACTGCCCGTGTCGGTCGTCTCGCCGGCGGAGCCTGAGAACTTCCTGGCGGTCATGGAAGCCGGGTTGTGCTCGTTCGGTATGCCTGTGCTGGACGACATGTTGCGAGACTCGTTGTTGGTGGATCTCGACTACGTTGATCGGAAGGCACTCGCGCAAGCCCGAGAACATGCCGAGGGTGCCCCTGTGGTCCCCGATCTGCTGTGCGACGTGCTCGCCCTGGAAGTCGGGTTGCGGACGCTCTCATGACCAGCCCCAATGCGGAAGCTAGGCGCATGGAAAGTACGAACGTCTTCTACCGATACCCCGCGCTGTATGACGCGGTGCAGTCGGACACGGAGAGCGCAGAGACGTGCCAAGCGTTGATCGAACGGCACCTGCCGGACGCGTTCACGCTGGTGGATTTCGGATGCGGGACCGGACGAGACGTTGAAGTTCTGGCCAAGCACTACGAGTGCGTTGGGGTTGATCTCCAACCCGGCATGGTCGAATACGCCCGCCGAGTACGTCCGGGGCTGGACTTCCGCGTTGGAGACATGCGCACCGTACGGCTTGGGAAGCGCATGGACGCCGTGACGTGCCTCGGGAACTCCCTTGCGTATGTGCACGACAACCAAAGCATCGGGCGCGTGTTCTCGACATTCGCGGCACACGCACGGGCTGGGGGCATTCTGGTCCTCTGCTCGCCTGTATGGCCGACCATGCAGATCGAGCCGACTCGCGCCACGGTGGACACCCCGGGTGGTCCCGCGACCGTCACCATGCGCTACGAGTGGGATCTGCGAACACAGATCAACACCATGCACCGGGAATGGGCTCTCGCGTCCGGGGAGCAAGCGCGCGACGTGATCCGACGCCGTGTTCTGTTCCCCCGTGAACTGGAGCACTACGTGGCGGCAGCCGGGTTCGAAATCGTGGACATGGCGGACGGGGTCGGAACGGGGCTCGCTGGTCCCGTGGCGTACGCAGTGGCTCGTCACACACGCTGAGCATCCGCACGGCACGTGTGCTAGGCGTCGCCCTGGTGCTGGTCCTCGCCGGCCCGCTCGGCAACGTATGTCCCCCGCTGCGGCACGACGAACACGAGGCCATCGGCCACCAGAGCGGCAATCGCTCGGCGAACCGTAGGGCGGGACAACCCGAACTCCTCACATAGTCGCGTCTCGGAAGAGATCGGGCGGCGCGGCTTCCAGTCGCCCCGAGCAATACGCGCGCGCAAGATGCCCGTGAGCTGTTGAAACGGGGGCTCGGGTGCATCCCGCTCGATTTCGTCGTCTGGGCCGTAGTCCATGCAACGAACGGTAGCGGGGCTCGCTCAACAGAGCACATCAGGCCACGTCTAGGGACGTACCTTTACAAGCCTTTACGTAGTTTGACGTAAAGGAATACTCTCGGAACTGAAACGCCCCGGCAACCGCGTAGGACCGGTTGCCGGGGCTCCGCCGGACAGCTTTATGGGAGCTGAACGACTTATGCGCGATCGTATCGCCCGCGCCCTTTCCTGGGTGCTCTCCCTCCTCGCCCCTCGCCGGCCCGGACGCCACTCCGCCGCATTCTTCGCCGAACCACCCGAACCGACTGTCGAGCCCGCCCCCGTGAGCCCGTGGTCCCGCCCATGGCCCACACCGACCCCCGAGCACATCCGGAGCCTGTACGCCCCGCTGCGGGGTGAGGACGTGGCACTCACCCGTCCCTATGTCCTCGCGAAAACCACGGTGGAACTCGGTGTGATCCATGAGCGGCGCCGGGCTGCCGCACTCGCAACGCTCGGCGTGGACTACCCGTACACGTACCCCGGAGCCCCCTTCCCCGCTTCCACGTTCGCCGCTGCGGGGGTGTCCGCGTGACTGTCGACGGTCTGACCAACCCGCTTCCCGCTGTGAACGTCGCGCTCTGCGTCGAGTGCCACACACTCACAAACGCCCCGGTACCCGTCCGGTGGATTCAGAGCACCAGCGGCCCCGGAACAACGCTCTACGCCTGCCCCGAACACGCTGTAAAGCTCGGCGCGGGGCCCACCCCCGGTGACGTGATTTACGCCCGGTAGGTAGCTGAACGCCCCGTCCGGACCATGCGCCGGACGGGGTTCCCCGTAGAACACGTACTTTGAAACAGCGGGAAGGGGCAGGCCGGGGAACAGCCCCGCAGGGCACCGCCCGCACCCCGCACCCCGCCCCCTACCCCCGCACCCCGAACCCGTACACCGTCGCCGAGGCGAAGACCTCGCCCGGCCGCAGAACCACCGCCGGGAACTCCGGCCGGTTCGGCGAATCGGGGAAGTGCTGGGTCTCCAGCGCGACCCCGTCGAACCCGTCCGGCGTGTACACCTGCACCCCCGGCTCGGTCGTCGCGACGGTCACCACCCGCCCCGACCCCGGGTCGTACAGCTCGCCCACCACCTCGGCCTCACCGGTCACCCCCTTGTCCAGCACGAAGTTGTGGTCGTACCCGCCCCCGAGCACCCGCGCCGCGCGGAAGTCGAACCGCGACCCCGCCACCGGACGGATCTCCCCGGTCGGTATCCCGTCCCCGTCCACCGGAGTCACCGCCCCGGCCGCGAGCCGCAGCTCGCACGGGCCGCCGCCCCCGAGGCTCCAGTACGTGTGGTTCGTCAGGTTCACCACGGTCGGCGCGTCCGTCACCGCCCGGTAGGCGATCCGCAGCGCCCCGCCCTCCTCCAGCGTGTACGTCGCCGAGACCTCGACCCGCCCCGGAAAGCCCTCTTCGCCGTCGGGGCTGACCCGCGAGAGCCGCACCCCGTGCGGGGCCACCGGCTCCGCGTCCCACACCCGCTTGTCGAAACCGCGTTCGCCGCCGTGCAGGCTGTTCGGCGCGCTGTTGCGCGCCAGGGCGTACGTCCGCCCGTCCAACGTGAAGACCCCGCCCGCGATCCGGTTCGCGTACCGGCCGACCAGCGCCCCGAAGTACGGCCCCGGGCACTCCAGATAGCCGGCGAGACGGTCGAACCCGACCGCCACACCGCCCGTCCGCCCGTCCCGGTCCGGCACTTCCACCGACTGGACGATCCCGCCGTACGTCAGGACGCGCACCACCACCCCGTCCCGTTCCAGGACCCAGCGGTGAACGGGCGTGCCGTCGTCGAGCGTGCCGAAGAGTTCCGCGTTCATGATCCGAAACCCTATGCGAACGGCCGTGCGGGCAGGTGCGCGAACGGTCTACGCCGGGGGTTCCCCGGCCGTGATGTTGCGGTACGCGATCTCCGCCAGCCGCTCCTGCCCGTTCCTGCTCGGGTGGAACCAGTCCCAGGGGCTCAACTGGGCGCCGGTGAACCGGTACTCGAAGACCGCCCCGCCGTCGTACCGGCAGCGCGCGTCCTTCCCGCACACGTCCTCCAGCACCCCGTTGTACGCGACGACCCGGTCCCGCACCGACTCCCGCCGCGCCACCGCCGCCGCGTCCATCGCGTCCGGCGAGCCCAGCATCGACCGGCAGAGGCCCAGCTCCCAGATCTGCTTGCCGAGCGGGTTCCCGCGCCCCTGGGACCAGAGCCGCTTCAGATCCGGCACGCTCGACACGTACAGCTGCGACGTGGGCAGTTCCTTGCGCAGCTTCTTCACCGCGGTCTCGAAGTACGTACGGAAGTCAGCCACCGATGTCATGTGCGACACGTCGTCGCGGCAGGCGTCGTTCGCGCCCACCATGACCGTCACCAGCTGCGGCCTGTCCGCGGCCGCCCGCGCCATCTGCTCCGGCAGTTCGGCGATCCGCGCCCCCGACTTCGCGTGGTTCCAGGTACGCGCGGCCATGCCCGCCTTGCCGAGCAGCCGCAGCGCCACGCTGCGCACGGTGGCGTCCGTACCCGTCGCCCAGGACACCTCGGGACAGTCCGCGAGCACCTCGCACGCGTCGAAACCGCGCGTGATCGAGTCCCCGACGGCGGCGACGGACGCCGGGCTGCGGTCCCACAGCGGAGTGGGCCGGGGGGTGGGCCGCGGCCCCGCCGACGAGCCGCCCCCGTCCGCGCCGTCTCCCGCACCGCACCCCGTGAGCCCGCCCAGGAGGACGAGCAGCGCCGCTGTCGCGGTGGCGGCGCGCGAGCGGCGGTCCTGGCGGCTCTTCCGCATCCCGTGATCCCCTCCATGGCGTCCTACGGGCGCCCTGGCGAGTGAAAGCTTCGTGGGTACGGCACCCCGGACCGACAGTACGTCACCCGTCGGACGCCGCCGCACGGTAGTTTTTCCCCGTCGAACCAGCAGCGCTTCGCCCATCCGGGGCACTGGCAAATTACATCACGTCACATACTGTCCCTTTTCAGGAGATTCACTCCCGATGCTGTTTACTGTTGACAACCTCGGGAGCCGACCGGGAAGAGGCGGTACGGGCGCGAGGCCGCTGGGGAAGGCGAACCTCGTCCCACACTGGAGGTCCCGGTGACGACACGTGGAGTTCTGTACGTTCACTCCGCACCGCGCGCGCTGTGCCCGCACGTCGAATGGGCAGTAGCGGGCGTACTCGGTGTGCGGGTCAATCTCGACTGGATCAGGCAACCGGCCTCACCCGGCACCTGGAGAGCCGAGTTCTCCTGGCAGGCCCAGCCGGGCACCGCCTCCAAACTCGCCTCCGCCCTGCGCGGCTGGCATCTGCTGCGCTTCGAAGTGACGGCCGAACCGTCCCCCACGGCGGAGGGCGAGCGCTACAGCTCCACGCCCGGACTCGGCATCTTCCACGCCGTCACCGGCATGCACGGCGACATCCTGATCCCCGAGGACCGGCTGCGCGCCGCCCTCGCCCGTTCGGTCGGCGGCGAGACCGACCTGGAGGCCGAGGTCGCCAAGCTCCTCGGCAAGCCGTGGGACGACGAACTGGAGCCCTTCAGGTACGCGGGCGAGGGCGCCCCCGTCCGCTGGCTCCACCAGGTCGTCTGACGGGCCGACAGGGAGAACACGACGAAGGCCCTGCCGGGAGCTTGCGAGCTCCCGGCAGGGCCTTCGTCGTGCCGCTGTGCCGCTCTGTCCGGATCAGACCGTACGGAAGGCCAGCACCACGTTGTGGCCGCCGAAGCCGAACGAGTTGTTGATCGCGGCGATCGGCCCCTCGGGCAGCGCGCGCGGCTCGTCCCGCACGATGTCCGCGTCGACATCGGCGTCCAGGTCGTCGACGTTGATGGTCGGCGGAGCCGTCCGGTGGTACAGCGCCAGCACCGTCGCGACGGTCTCGATGCCGCCGGCGCCACCGAGGAGGTGACCGGTCATCGACTTCGTGGCGGAGATCGCCACGTGGTCGAGGTCGTCACCGAGGACCCGGCGCAGGGCCTTGATCTCCGCGATGTCGCCCTGCGGGGTCGAGGTGGCGTGCGCGTTGAGGTGCACGATCTCGGACGGCTTGAGCCCGCTGTCGTCGATCAGGTTCTGCATGGCGACGGCGATGCCGCGGCCGGTCGGCTCGGGCTGCGCGATGTGGTGGGCGTCCGCGGACAGGCCCTGGCCCACCACCTCGCAGTACACCCGGGCGCCCCGGGCGGCCGCGTGTTCGGCCGACTCCAGGATGACGACACCCGCGCCCTCGCCGAGGACGAAGCCGTCCCGGCCCGTGTCGTACGGACGCGACGCCTTCTGGGGCTCGTCGTTGCTCTTGGACATCGCCATCATGTTGGCGAAGGCGGCGATGGGCAGCGGGTGGATGGCCGCCTCCGTGCCGCCGGCGACGACCACGTCGGCGCGGCCGGTACGGATCATCTCGACGGCGTACCCGATGGCTTCGGCGCCGGACGCGCACGCGGAGACCGGGGTGTGCACGCCCGCCTGGGCGTTGACCTCCAGGCCGACGTTGGCGGAGGGGCCGTTCGGCATGAGCATGGGCACGGTGTGCGGGGAGACGCGGCGTACGCCCTTCTCCTTCAGCACGTCGTACTGGTCGAGCAGGGTGATGACGCCGCCGATGCCGGAGGCGATGACCGCACCGAGACGGTTGGGCTGGATCTTGTCGTCCTCGCCCGCCTTGTCGGTGTAACCGGCGTCGGCCCACGCCTCGCGGGCCGCGATCAGCGCGAACTGCGCCGAGCGGTCCAGCTTGCGGGCCAGGGGCCGGGGCAGTACGTCGCCCGGGTCGACGGCCGCGGGGGCCGCGATACGGACGGGAAGTTCGGCGAAGCGCTCGCCCTCCAGGGGCTTGACGCCTGAGCGTCCCGCCATCAGACCTTCCCAGGTCGATGCGGCGTCGCCACCCAGCGGTGTTGTTGCGCCGATACCGGTGACGACCACGGTGCGATTGGTCGGGCTCACAGGAATTCTTTCTCCACGTGTAGAGGGTGCTGAATTTTCACGGCGCCACCGCCGGGCGGCGACAGACGCATGTCAGGCTCAGGCCTTGGAGACCTGGTGCTGCGCGATGTAGTCGGCGGCGTCGCCGACCGTCTTGAGGTTCTTGACGTCCTCGTCCGGGATCTTGACGTCGAAGCGCTCTTCGGCGGCGACGACGACCTCGACCATGGACAGCGAGTCGACGTCCAGGTCGTCGGTGAAGGACTTGTCCAGCTGGACGTCCTCGGTGGGGATGCCGGCGATCTCGTTGACGATCTCGGCGAGACCGTCGACGATCTCTTCCTGGGTGAAGGCCATTGCGGCGCTCCTTCGTGTTGGGCTGAGAGAATGGGTAAAGCGGCAGGCCCGGAACGGTCCGGACGTGCCTAGGGGAGGGTAACGACCGTCGCGGCGTAGACGAGACCCGCCCCGAAGCCGATGACCAGCGCGGTGTCGCCGCTCTTCGCCTGCCCGGTCGCCAGGAGCCGCTCCATCGCGAGCGGAATCGAGGCGGCCGAGGTATTGCCGGTGGTTTCGACGTCACGGGCGACCGTGACGTGCTCCGGCAGCTTCAGAGTCTTCACCATCGAGTCGATGATCCGCATGTTCGCCTGGTGCGGGATGAAGACGTCCAGGTCGTCCGCGGTGATCCCGGCCGCGTCCAGCGCCTGCTGGGCGACCTTCGCCATCTCGAAGACGGCCCAGCGGAAGACCGCCTGGCCCTCCTGCGTGATGGCCGGGAACTTCGCGACCTCGCCGGCGTTCCGGTAGTCCGACCACGGAACGGTCTGCTTGATGGTCTCGGACTTGTCGCCCTCGGAACCCCACACGGTCGGGCCTATGGCCGGCTCCTGCGCGGGGCCGACGACGACCGCGCCCGCACCGTCGCCGAACAGGAAGGCCGTCGCGCGGTCCTCCAGGTCGGTCAGGTCCGAGAGCCGTTCCACGCCGATGACGAGGACGTACTGCGCACTGCCTTCGACGATCATTCCCTTGGCGAGGGTCAGGCCGTAGCCGAAGCCGGCGCAGCCGGCCGAGATGTCGAAGGCGGCGGGCTTGTTCGCGCCGATCTTGTCCGCGATCTCGGTCGCGACGGCCGGGGTCTGCTTGAAGTGCGAGACGGTGGAGACGATGACGCCGTCCACCTGCTGGGCGGTGATCCCGGCGTCGGCCAGCGCCTTGCCCGCGGCCTCGATCGACATCGCGGCCACGGTCTCCTCGTCGGAGGCCCAGTGGCGGGTCACGATGCCGGAGCGGGAGCGGATCCACTCGTCGGACGAGTCGATCGTCTCGAGGATCACCTCGTTGGGCACGACACGGGTCGGACGGTAGCCGCCGACACCCATGATCCGCGCGTACGGGGCGCCCTGACTGGGCTTGATCTTCGACATGCTCTCGGGCTCCTATCGCGCCGCGTGCTCAGCGATGAGCGCGCGGGCCGCGTCGAGGTCGTCGGGGGTCTTGAGCGCGAGCGTCTTCACACCGGGCAGCGCGCGCTTGGCGAGACCCGTCAGCGTTCCGCCGGGGCAGACCTCGACGAGCGCGGTGGTGCCCAGCTCCTTGAGGGTCTCCATGCACAGGTCCCAGCGGACCGGGTTGGAGACCTGGCTGACCAGGCGTGCGACGACCTCGGAGCCGGTGGGGACGGCCTTGCCGTCGGCGTTCGAGACGTACGTGAGGGCCGGGTCGGAGACGACCAGGTCCTGCGCCGCCCTGCCCAGCTCGGTGACCGCGGGGGCCATGTGGTGCGTGTGGAACGCGCCGGCGACCTTGAGCGGTACGACACGGCGTACGCCCTCGGGCTTGTCCGCCTCCAGCGCGGCGAGCTGCTCCAGCGTGCCGGCGGCCACGATCTGGCCCGCGCCGTTCACGTTCGCCGGGGTCAGGCCGAGCTTCTCCAGGTGCGGGACGACCACCTCGGGGTCACCGCCGAGCAGCGCCGACATGCCGGTCCCGGTGACGGCGGCGGCCTCGGCCATGCCCAGGCCGCGGGTGCGTACGAAACCGAGCGCGGCCTCTTCGGTGAGCACACCGGCGTACGCGGCGGCGGTGATCTCACCGACGCTGTGACCGGCGACCGCCGAGACGTCCGCGCGGGCGTCCAGCGCGGCGGCCGACAGCAGGCCCGCGGCGACCAGCAGGGGCTGCGCGACGGCCGTGTCGCGGATCGCGTCCGCGTCGGCCTGCGTGCCGTAGTGGACAAGGTCGAGCCCGATGGCGTCGGACCACGCGGCGAGCCGGTCGGCGGCGCCGGGGAGGTCGAGCCAGGGAGTCAGGAAGCCGGGCGTCTGGGCGCCTTGGCCGGGAGCGACGAGTACGAGCACCCTCACACTCTCTCTTGCGGACGGCTGTGCGGGCCCGTGGGGACAGGGACCAAGAACCGTCGGGGGAATTGTTGGATTACGACAAAAGTCTAGGACTGCGAATCTCCGTCGGCCAGACGCCCCAGGATGAGGGCGATCCGCAGCGTGAACGCGGAACGGACGTCGGAGGGTGACCATCCGGTGACGTCCGTCACACGTCGGAGCCGGTAGCGCACGGTGTTGGGGTGCACGAAGAGCATCCGCGCCGCGCCTTCGAGGCTGCTCGCCTGCTCCAGATACACGCTCAGTGTCTCCAGCAGCGCCGAGCCCGCTTCCTCCAGCGGTCTGTAGATCTCCTCCACCAACTGCTCCCGCGCGGCAGGATCCGACGCGATGGCCCGTTCCGGAAGGAGATCGTCCGCGAGGACCGGGCGCGGGGCGTCCTGCCAGGCCTGGCACGCCTTGAGCCCGGCGGCGGCGGCCTGCGCGGACCGGGTGGCGGCGAGCAGGTCCGGGACCACGGGCCCGGCGACCACGGGGCCCGCCGCGTACGGGCCGATCAGGGCCTTCGCGACCTGCAGCGGGTTGTCGCTGCCGCCCGCGATGACGACCAGGCGGCTGCCGAGCACTCCGGTCAGGACCTGGAGCTTGGCGTGCCGGGCGGCCCGCCGGATCGCCTCGACCGTCAGCTCGGAGTCGCCGTCGGGCGCGGTGCCGAGGACGACGCAGACGTGCTCCGGGGAGTTCCAGCCCAGCGCCGCCGCGCGGGAGACCGCGCCCTCGTCGGCCTCACCGGACAGCACCGCGTTCACGACGAGGGACTCCAGGCGGGCGTCCCAGGCGCCGCGGGCCTCGGCGGCCTGCGCGTACACCTGGGCGGTCGCGAAGGCGATCTCGCGGGCGTACACGAGCAGGGCCTCGCGCAGGACCGACTCGTCGCCCGGCGCCGCGACCTCCTCGATCGCGGTCTCCATGACCTCGATCGTCGTACGCACCATCTCGACGGTCTGGCGCAGCGTGATCGCCCGGGTCAGCTCGCGGGGCGCGGTGCCGAAGACGTCGGTGGAGATGGCCTGGGGGGTCTCGGGATGCCGGAACCACTCGGTGAACGCGGCGATGCCGGCCTGAGCGACCAGGCCGATCCACGACCGGTTCTCCGGCGGCATGGCCCGGTACCACGGCAGCGTCTCGTCCATGCGGGCGATCGCGTTCGCGGCGAGGCGGCCGGAGGACTTCTCCAGCCGCCGCAGGGTCGCGGTGTGCGGGTGGGCGGCGTTCGCGGCGGGCTGCTCAGGATCGGGTTGGGGCACGGGACAAGACTGCCTTATCGGAACCCCGGCGCGTCGGGCCGGGGCTACGGTGGTCCCTGTGATTTCTGTACGGCGCTCCGCGGACCGCTTCCGCGGGGGCGACGCCTCCGCCGGCATCGAGTCCCTGCACGCCTTCTCCTTCGGGCACTTCTACGACCCCGGCCACCTCCGCTTCGGCGCCGTGCTCGCCTGCAACGAGGAACGTCTCGCGCCCGGCGCCGGATTCGACGAGCACCCGCACAGCCACACCGAGATCGTGACGTGGGTGGTGGAGGGCGAGCTGACCCACCGCGACTCGGCCGGGCACTCCACCGTCGTACGGCCCGGCGACGTGCAGCGGCTCAGCTCGGGCGCCGGGGTCCGGCACGTGGAGCGCAACGACGGCGACGGGCCGCTGGTCTTCGTGCAGATGTGGCTCGCGCCACAGGGCCCCGGCGGCGCGCCCTCGTACGAGGTCGTGCGCGGCATCGCCGACGCCACGCCGTACGCCCTGCCGGCGGCCGGCGCGCTGCTGCACGTGCGGCGCCCCGGGGCCGGCGGGCGGACGGCGGTCCCGGACGCGCCGCTGGTGTACGTCCATGTCGTACGGGGCCGCTTCGGTCTCGGCGAGCACGGGCTGGGGCCCGGCGACGCGGCCCGGATCACCGGGGCGCACGGCCTGGAACTGGTGGTGGCCGCCGCCCCCGCCGAGGTGCTGCTGTGGGAGATGGGCGGCTGACGGAGCGCCCCCTCGCGGGTCAGCCGGTCAGCCGGTCAGCCGTTCAGCGCGCTCTTGGCCTGCCACTGCTCCCAGGACAGGTTCCACGCGCCGTAGCCGTTGCCCTCGGCGACCGTCCCCTTGGTGTCCGCGCCCTTGATCTCGAACGGGTCGCCCACCCGGACCTGGCCGTAGAAGTACGCCGCGTCGGAATCGCTCATGCCGATGCAGCCCGAGCTTCTGTTGGCGTTGCCGAAATAGGCGGCGTTCCAGGGCGCGGCGTGCGCGTACATCCCCGACCAGGTGAGCCGCATCGAGTGGTCGACCATCTTGTCGTAGGCGTCGGCCAGGCCCACCGTCTCGGAGTTCATGTTGATGGTGCCCTCCTTCGACATGAGCACGGCGGTGCCCTTCCAGGACCGCTTGTCCCCGCCGGGGGTGCCGCCGGAGACGAGGATCTCCCGCACCTTCTTCCCGTCCCGCTCCAGGGTGAGCCGCTTGCGGTCGAGGTCGACCCGGACGACCTGGCGGGCGCCGACGGTGAAGCCGGTCCGGTAGTCGCGGACGAACCAGCCGCCGCCCTGCCCCGAGTCGGTGCCGTTGAGCCGCGCGTCGAGAGTGACCTCCGTACCCGCCTTCCAGTACTCCTTGGGGCGCCAGTCGGCGCGGTCCCTGCCGGAGTAGTCCTGGACCCAGCCCCAGGAACCCTCGGTGTCGTTCGAGGTGGTGACCTTGAGCTGCTTCTCGACCTCGGCCTTGTGGGCGACCGGGTGGTCGAAGACGACCGAGAGCGGCTGGCCGACGCCGACCGTGGTGTTCTTGCCCGGCGCCAGCGACAGCTTGTTGACCCGGTCCGCGGCGGCGGTGGTGAACGAGGTGGTGCCGGTGGCCGGCCGGCCGCCCTCGGTGCGGGTCTGCGTCCGCACCGTGTACGTCGTGCCGGGCGCCGCCTTGCGGTCCGACGTCCAGGACGCCTTCCCGGCCGCCTTCGGGCCGGTGAGCCGCTTGCCCGCCGCGTCGGTGACCGTCACGGAGGACAGCGTGCCGCCCTCCGCCCTGACCACGACCGGCTTCCCGGCGGCCACACCCTTGCCGTCGGGCGTCACGGTGACGGTCACCGGGCGGTCCTGGCCGCCGCCGGGCTTCGCGTCGGCCGGCGGCGAGACGCTCCCGGCTCCGGCCGAGCAGGCGCAGAGCGCGGTGCTCAGAACGACGGCCACGGCAGCCGAACGCGCACGTATATGACTCACGGGAAGCCTCCAGGAAAGGGTGGGATGCCCGGACTCTAGGCCGTGGAAAGCGCCGTAAATCGTCTCGGTGGCCGTATGACAGCGGCTGCAGAGAAACGGTCACCGTCCGGTCACATTCGCCGCGCTCCACGGTCACGGACGGCTGCCAGCCTCCTGTCCGTCCCGCCCGCCAGGAGGCGGAAATTGGAGGCTCACGCTGTGTCAGCGCTGCTTGTGACGGCGGCCGGTCGCGGCCGGGAAATGCTCCTGGAGCCCGTCACCGCCGAGACCTACCGCGCGTTTCTGGTGTCCCGCGCGGCCGAGCCCTCGGGCCCCAGTTTTCTGCAGTGCCCGTCCTGGGCCGACGTGAAGGAAGGGTGGCAGCCCCGGCTGGTCGGCTGGGGGCCCGCGCGGGAGTCCGGCGCTCCCTGCGCGCAGGGGCTGACCGGGGTGGCGCTGGTCCTGCTCCGCCCGTTCCCCGGCACCCGCAAGCACTTCGCCTACCTGCCCGAAGGGCCGTACGCGGACTGGGCCGATCCGGATCTGGACGGCTGGCTCACCCCGCTGCTGCGTCATCTGCGGGCGGCCGGAGTCTTCGCCGTGCGCATCGGTCCCTCACCCGCCTTCCGCCGCTGGAACGCCGCCCGGCTCAAGTCGCTCACCGGTCCCGGCCGGCGCCTCTGCGACGTCCTCGCCTGCGAGGTCGACCCCCTCGGCACCGCCGTGTCCGAGCGGCTGCGGGCGCGCGGCTGGCGGCGCTGCGGCGGCGACGGCCCCGGCAACGACGGCGACGCCCAGCCGCGCCTCGTCTTCCAGGTCCCGCTCGCCGGGCGCACCACCGAAGACCTCTGGAAAGGGCTCAACCAGGAGTGGCGGCGCAATGTCCGCCGCGCGCGGAAGTCCGGCGTCGAGGTGGCCGTGGGAGGCGCCGCCGACCTCCCCGAGTTCTACCGGCTGCTGCGGATCACCGAGGAACGCGACGGATTCCGGCTCGGCCGCTCACTGGCCTACTACCAGCGGCAGTACGAGGCCCTCAACGCCGAGGAGCCGGGCCGGATGAAGCTCTACCTCGCCCGCCACGAGGGCGAGGTCCTCGCCGCCCACACGATGATCACGGTGGGCCGCCGGGTCTGGTACCAGACCGGCGCCTCCGCCGACCACCGGCGCGAGGTCCGCCCGTCCAACGCCCTGCAGTGGCGCATGATGCGCGACGCCCACGAACTCGGTGCGGACGTCTACGACATGCGCGGGGTACCCTCCACCCTCGATCCCGACGACCGCGGACACGGTCTGCTGCGCTGGAAGCTCGGCACCGGCGGACAGGTCGTCGAAACGCTGGGGGAGTGGGAAACACCGATGGCAGGCACGACCAACCACACGCTGTACCGCGCCTTCCAGGCGTACCTGGCCCGCCGATGAGCACCACGTCGCTCGCCGCGCCGAAACAGCCGTCCGTACTGCGCAGTGGCGCGCTCATGGCCACCGGGTCCGTCGTCTCGCGCGCCACCGGGTTCGTACGGTCCGCCGTCGTCGCGGCGGCGCTCGGCATCGGCCTGACCGCCGACGGCTACGCGGTCGGCAACTCCGTCCCCACCATCGTCTACATGCTGCTCCTCGGCGGCGCCCTCAACGCCGTCTTCGTTCCCGAGCTGGTCAAGGCCGCCAAGGAGCACGCGGACGGCGGGGCCGCCTACACCGACCGGCTGCTCACCGTCTGCGTGGTGGCGCTGCTGGTGATCACGGCCGGCGCGGTGTCCGCGGCGCCCGCCATCGTCGGCGCGTACACCGACTACACGGGCGCGCAGGCCGCCACGACGGTCGCCTTCGCCCGTTACTGCCTGCCGCAGATCTTCTTCCTCGGTCTGTTCACGCTGCTCGGCCAGGTCCTCAACGCGCGTGGCCGGTTCGGCGCGATGATGTGGACGCCGGTCCTCAACAACGCCGTCGTCATAGCGGTGTTCGTCCTCTACCTCGTGACGAGCGGCTCGCAGAACGCCCTCACCCCGGCCGAAACCGCCCTGCTCGGCTGGGGCACCACGGCGGGCATCGCCGTCCAGGCCCTCGCGCTCCTCCCCGCCCTGCGCGCCGCCCGCTTCCGCTGGCGGCCCCGGTTCGACTGGCGGGGCAGCGGGCTGACGAGGCCGATGCGCGCGGCCGGCTGGCTGGTGCTGCTGGTCCTCACCAACCAGGCCGCGTACTGGGTCGTGACCCGGCTCGCCACGGCGGCGGGCCAGCGGGCGGCGGGCCTCGGCATCGACGGCGGCGTGGGCTTCAGCGCGTACAACAACGCCTACCTCCTGTGGGCCGTGCCGCACGGCATCGTGACGGTCTCGCTGGTCACCGCGCTGATGCCCCGGATGAGCGGGTCGGCGGCCGGAGGGGACAGGGCCGCCGTACGCCGCGACGTCTCGTATGCGCTGCGCACCAGCGCCGCCGCCGTCGTCCCGGCGGCCTGCGCGCTCCTCGCCCTGGCGCAGCCGCTGATGGCGCTCGTCTTCCAGTACGGCAGGACCGGCGCCGACGACATCACGGCGATGGCGGGCATCCTGATGGCCTTCGCGCCGGGCCTGATCGCCTTCTCCGGCCAGTACGTCCTCTCCCGCGCCTTCTACGCGCTGCGCGACACCCGCACCCCCTTCCTCCTCAACCTGGTGATCGCCGGGCTCAACGCGGGCCTGTCCACGGCCGCCTACCTGCTGCTGCCGGCGCGCTGGGCGGTGACCGGCATGGCCGGGGCGTACTCGCTGGCGCTCTGCGCGGGCTGGGCGCTCACCGCGTACACCCTGCACAGGCGGCTGCTCGCGGACCGTACGACGGGACGCTCCCCGGCCCTCGCCGCCCACGCCCGGCTCCTCGCCGCCGCGCTGCCCGCCGCGACGCTCGGCCACCTCGCCGCCGGATGGGCGGCGGGGGCGGGGGCCCTGGCGGCGACGGCGGCGGGCGCGACCGCGATCCTCGCGGTGTTCGCCGTACTGGCAAAACCCCTGCGCCTGACGGAAGTCGACGCCCTGCTCACGGGCGCGGCCCGGCGGCTGCGCCCGGCGAAGCGGTGAGCGGCCGGCCGTCAGCACCGTCAGCACCGTGACGATCACCCGACGATCACTTGGGATACTCCACAGATGCCACGCGTGCTCCTGATAGAAGACGACCCCTCCGTACGGGAAGGGGTCGAGCTCGGGCTGCGCCGCCGGGGCCATGACGTACGGACCGCCGCCACCGGGGAGGACGGTCTCGCCGCCCTCGCCGAATTCCGGCCCGACCTGCTGCTCCTCGACCTGATGCTGCCCGGCATGAACGGCGTCCAGGTCTGCCGCCGGGTGCGCGAGACCAGCCAGCTGCCGATCATCATGCTCACCGCCCGCGGCGACGACTTCGACGTCGTCATCGGCCTGGAGGCGGGCGCCGACGACTACATCGTCAAGCCGGCCCGTACGGAGGTGATCGAGGCCCGCATCCGCGCCGTGCTGCGCCGTATCGAGGAACCCGGCGGCGGGCGGCCCGCCGTCGAGTTCCACGGCGAACTCGCCGTCGACCGCGCCGGACTCACCGTCGCCAAGTCCGGTGAACGCGTCGCCCTCGCCCCCTCCGAGCTGAAGCTGCTGCTTCACCTCTCCGCCGCCCCGGAACAGGTGTTCAGCAGGCAGCAGTTGCTGGAACACGTCTGGGAGCACAGCTACCACGGCGACGCGCGGCTCGTCGACGCGTGCGTACGGCGGCTGCGCACCAAGATCGAGGACACCTCGGGCAGCCCCCGCTACATCCAGACCCTGCGCGGCTTCGGCTACCGCTTCGGGCCACTGTGCTGATTTCCGGGCTGCGGACGCGGCTCGTCCTGGCCTTCCTGCTCGTCGCCGCGGTCGGCTGCGGCACCACGGCCGCCCTCACCTACCGCGAGGCGCGCAACGCCCTGCTGGAACAGGCGCAGGACACGGCCGTCTCGTCCTTCCGCGACCAGATCCAGGCATTCCACTACAACCTGCCGCCCAACACGGAGCAGATGCAGGGAATGGTCCGCACGCTCGCCCGGCAGGGGAAGCCCCACAACTGGTGGGTGTACGTCGAGTACGGGTCGGTCCGGATCTCCTCCGGCACGAACCCCACCTCCACCGTCATCACGCCCGAGCTGCGCCGCCAGGCCCGGGGCACCCCGCACGGCAGCTTCCAGCGGGTCGTCAAGAACGGCGAGCCCTACCTGACCGTTGCCGTGCCGGCCGTCTTCAAAACCAGCCGGCCCGGCACGGGAGGCCGGACGGTACGGCCCACCGGTCTCACTTTCTACGCCGTCATGCGGCTGACCGACGAACAGGCCAACATCGACGCCATGGTCGTCGCCGCGCGGGACGGCGCCCTGCCGGCGCTCGCGATCGCCCTGGTACCCGCCCTCCTCGCCGCCCGCAGCGTGCTGCGCCCGGTCCGCGACCTGCGGCGGGCGGCCCGCAGCCTCGGCCGGGGCCGGCTGGACACCCGTATCCCGGTCAAGGGCGGCGGGGAACTCTCCGAACTCGCCCGTACGTTCAACGAGTCCACCGCTGCGCTCGAACGCTCCGTGGACGAACTCCAGCGCGCCGAGACCCGCGCCCGCCGCTTCGCCTCCGACGTCTCCCACGAACTGCGCACCCCGCTCGCCGGGATGCTCGCCGTCACCGAACTGCTCGACGAGGACGCGGCCGGCCTCGACCCGGACACGGCCGCAGCGGTGCGTCTGATCAGCAGCGAGACGGGCAAACTCGCCGTACTGGTCGAGGACCTGATGGAGATCTCCCGCTTCGACGCCCGTGCGGCCGAGCTGAACACCGACGAGGTCGACGCCGCCGAGACCATCCGCAGGACCCTGCAGGGCCGCCACTGGACGGACCCCGTCGGGATCGTCCTCGATCTGCCCGACGGTATTCGCGCCCGGCTCGACCCCCGGCGCTTCGACGTCGTGATCGCCAACCTCGTCGGCAACGCCCTGCGGCACGGACGGCCGCCCGTCACGGTCCGGCTGCGCACCGAGACGCGCCCGCGGGACCCCGGGGCGGCCGAAGGGGCACAGTGGCTCGTCACCGAGGTGGCCGACCGGGGCCCCGGCATCCCCCTGGACGTGCTGCCGCACGTCTTCGACCGCTTCTACAAGGCCGACCTGGCCCGTACGCGCTCGACGGGCAGCGGCCTCGGACTCGCCATCACCCTGGAGAACGTACGGCTGCACGGCGGTACGGTCCGAGCCGCGAACGGCCCCGGCGGCGGGGCCGTCTTCGTCGTGGAGATACCCCTCACCACCAGCGAGGTGAGCGCGTGAGGTACGTGCGTTCCCTCGCTCTGGCGTCGGCGTCGCTGCTGCTCGCCGGGTGCGGTATCCGGACCAGCGAAGTGGTCGAGGCGGGCGGCCCGGCCGTCGTCGGCGCGGCCTTTGACCCGCAGAGGGAAATGCTGCTCTTCTTCGTCGCACCGGACGGCTCGTCGGTCCCCGTGATCAGGTTCGTCGACTCGGCGGCCACCCCCGTGGCGCCCGCCAAGCAGCTTGCCGCGCTGCTGCACGGTCCCACGCCCGAGGAGCACGCGGCCGGCCTCACCACCCGGCTGCCCGCCGGCAGCGCGTCGGTCCAGGTGGAACCGGCGGCGGACCAGAAGGCGAGCGGCCGGGCCGGCGCCCCGGAAAAGGTGCGCGTCACGGTCGCGTTCGCCGTGCGCTCACTCGACGCGGCCGCCGTCCGGCAACTGGTCTGCACGACGGCACACGCGCGGGACCCCGAGGGCCTGGTGGAAGTGGCCCTTACCGGAAGCGACGGCTCCCTGCCGGCCGCCACCTGCGACTAGCGGGCGCCCGGACCGAATTCGGCGAGGACCGCGTCCGTGAACGGCGGCCACACCTCGGCGGCCCACGGCCCGAACGCCCGGTCCGTCAGCGCCACGCACGCGATCCCCGCGTCCGGGTCCACCCACAGGAACGTGCCGGACTGGCCGAAGTGGCCGAAGGTGCGCGGGGAGGACGAACCGCCCGTCCAGTGCGGGGACTTGGAGTCGCGGATCTCGAAGCCGAGGCCCCAGTCGTTCGGGTTCTGGTGGCCGTACCCGGGCAGTACGCCCTTCAGTCCCGGGTGGACGACGGTGGTGGCCCCGGCGACCGTACGCGCGTCCAGCAGGCGCGGGGCCTGGAGCTCGGCGGCGAACCGCGCCAGGTCGTCGACGGTCGAGACGCCGTCCTTGGCGGGCGAGCCGTCCAGCGACGTGGCCGTCATGCCCAGCGGCTCCAGCACCGCCTGGCGCAGGTACTCGGCGAAGGGGATGCCCGTCGCCTTCGCGATGTGGTCGCCGAGGACCTCGAAACCCGCGTTGGAGTAGAGCCTGCGCCCACCGGGGGGCGCCGTCACGCGGTGCTCGTCGAAGGCGAGGCCGCTGGTGTGGGCGAGGAGGTGGCGGACCGTGGACCCCTCGGGGCCGGCCGGCTCGTCGAGCTCGACGGCGCCCTCCTCGTACGCGACGAGCACGGCGTACGCGGCGAGCGGCTTGGTGACCGACGCCAGCGGGAAGCGGTGCGCGGTCGGGCCGTGCGCGGCGGCGACGGTGCCGTCCGCCCGTACGACGGCGGCCGCCGCGGTGGGTACCGGCCAGTTCTCGGTCATCGCCAGGCTCTGCATGGGTACGAGCGTAAGGGCCCTAGAGGCTGAGCCGCATCGAGGGGTCGGGCTTGCGGACGAAGCCCAGCGAGGCGTAGAGGGGCTCCGCCTCCTCGGACGCGTTGAGGTCGACGCTCACCACGCCGCGCTCACGGAACCAGTCCAGCAGCGCCTCCATGCACGCGCGGGCGTGGCCGCGGCGGCGCCGGCCGGGGTCGGTGGCGACGCTGAAGACGTGTCCGACGGCGCCGTGCGGATTGCCGGAGCGTCCGATGCGGTACTCGACCGTACCGACGGCGAGCGCGGCCAGGGCCCCCGGCCGGTCCGGGTGGTCGGCGACGAAGGCGGCGAAGTTCCCGTCCGGTTCGGCCAGTTTCCCGCGCAGGGTGGGGAGGGACTCGGCGTGCCAGTCGGACGGGGGTGCCTCCCTGCTCGGGCGAAGTCGGGACTCTGGGGGAGTGCCGGAGGGGAAGACCGAGTCGATCATCACTTGGCGCAGGCGCAGGACTTCCACGGCGTCGGCGGCGTCGGCGCGGCGTACGGGGCTCATGGGGCGGAGGCTAGTGTGCACGACCGGAGACTTCTCCAGGTTTACGGTTGCCTGGAGTGCACTCCAAGGTCCTAGCGTGGAGGCCATGACCGTGACGGAAACCGCACCCGCACGCACCGACATCTGCGTCGCGGCGCCCCGGGCGCACCCCCGCCCCGAAGGCCAGGACCACTACACGATCAGCGAGGTCGCGGCGTACACCGGACTCACGGCGTACACCCTGCGCTGGTACGAGCGGATCGGTCTCATGCCGCACGTCGGCCGCTCGCACACCGGCCAGCGGCGGTTTCGCAACAGAGACCTGGACTGGCTCGCCTTCGTCGGCAAGCTGCGGCTGACCGGGATGCCGGTCGCGGACATGGTCAGGTACGCCGAACTGGTACGGGAGGGCGAGCACACCCTCGAAGCGCGCCAGGAGCTGCTGGAGGCCACCCGCAGGGACGTGCGCGCACGCATCGCCGAGCTCCACGACACGCTCGCCGTACTGGACTACAAGATCGACTTTTACGCGGACGCCCGGCGGGCGTCGGAGAGGGCCTGAAACCCACATGAGCGACAGCAGGATCGAAAAAGTCCAGCTCGGGACCGATGGGCCGGAGGTCGGCGCACAGGGCCTCGGCTGCATGGGCATGAGCTTCGCGTACGGACCCACGGACGCCGACGAGGCGCGGGCCACGCTGGAGCGGGCGCTGGAGCTCGGCATCACGCTGTACGACACGGCGGACGCGTACGCGGCCGGCGAGAACGAGAAGTTCCTGGCGCCGTTCTTCGCGGCGCACCGGGACGAGGTCGTCGTCGCGACGAAGTTCGCGCTGGCGATGGACCCCCACGACCCGGCGAAGCGGATCATCAACAACGATCCCGCCTACATCCGCCAGTGCGCCGAGGACAGCCTCCGGCGCCTGGAGGTCGACGAGATCGACCTCTACTACATGCACCGGCGTGACGTGAACGTCCCCATCGAGGAGACGGTCGGCGTGATGGCCGAACTCGTGCGCGAGGGCAAGATCAAGCACCTCGGGCTGAGCGAGGTCACCGGCAACGAGCTGCGGGCCGCGCAGGCCGTGCACCCGATCGCGGCCGTGCAGTCCGAGTGGTCGCTGTTCAGCCGCGACATCGAGGCGGGCGTCGTACCGGCGGCACGCGAACTCGGCGTCGCCCTGGTCCCGTACTCCCCGCTCGGCCGCGGCTTCCTCACCGGCTCCTTCACCAGCGCCGAGAAGGATCTGACCGAAGGCGACTTCCGCCGCAACCAGCCCCGCTTCAACGGCGACAACGCCGCCGCGAACGCCTCGCTGCTCGACCCGGTGCGCAAGCTCGCCGAGGGGCGCAACGCCACGCTCGGGCAGGTCGCGCTCGCCTGGGTGCAGCAGCAGGCGCAGGTGCACGGACTCCCCGTCGTACCGATCCCGGGAACGCGCAGGCGCACCCGCGTCGAGGAGAACGCCGCCGCCACCCGGCTCCTGCTCACCGAGAGCGAGATGGAGCTGCTCGAACCGATCGCGGGCCAGGTCGCCGGCGGCCGGTACGCGGACATGTCGTTCACCTCCGCCGGGCGCGAGTAGGGACGAGCGGGGCCGACGGAACCGGGATTCACGCGGGTCCTCTCACGCCAGCCCCAGCGCGAACACCGCGAAGCCCGCCGCGAGCAGCCCCGCTGCCGCGCGGCGGGCCTTCGTCGCCCCCGTCCACGGCGTCTCGAACCCGCGCGCGTACCGCCCGATCAGGATCAGCAGCCCCGCGAACACCGGCAGCCACGCGGCCCTCGCCGGAATCCAGCCCAGCGCATCGGGCGCCGCCGTCAGACCCGGAACCGTACCGAGGAACGCACCCGGGACGGCCGCGGCGAGCATCGCCGTCTGGTGCCAGCACAGCACCGTCATCGCCGACAGGTTGATCACCACGACCGGCGCCCACAGCGACGGCCTGCGCAGCAGCCTGCCGATGCGCTCGCGCAGCAGGATCGCGGCGCCGCTCTGGGCCGCGGCGAGGGCGAGGACCAGCAGGGACGGCGGGTGCGAGTTGGTGCGGGTCTCTCCCGGTACGCCGACCATCGACGCCGGGTAGTGGAAGACCAGCAGCAGCACGGCGAACAGGGCCGCGCCGCCGGCCAGCAGCAGGACGCCGCCGCGCCTGCCGATGCGCTTCTCGCCCCAGCAGACGCCGAGCTGGTACGCGAAGAGCCAGCCGGGGAGCAGGTTCAGCAGGCTCAGCCAGGACGGCACGGCGTCGGCGTACGGACCGTAGCGCAGGAAGTCGACGACGGCGACGGAGCCGATGAGGGGCGCGGCGGCCCAGGCGCCCGTCGCGCGGGCGGCGCGGACGCAGTACGGGGTCAGGGCGGTCACCGCCGCATACACGCCCACGAACCACAGCGGCTGGATCACCAGCGTCGACCCGGTCCGCAGCGTCGTGCCCGGCACCCCCAGCGCGTACAGCACCGGGATCAGCACCGCCCACACGGCGGTCACGCCGAGCACGGGCCGGCCGAGCCGCGCGATCCGGCCGCGCAGCCACGCGCCGGTGGAGCCCTGGCGGCGGCGGTAGGACAGGGCCGAGGCGCAGCCGCCGACCAGGAAGAAGACGCCCAGCATCTGGAGCACCCAGCTCACCGGCGCGAAGAAGCCGAAGGAGGCGAGCGGGCTGGCGTTGCGCAGGGCGCCGTCGCCGTCCAGGGTGAAGCCGCCGAGCATCCAGTGGCCGGTGGGGACGGCGAGGAGGGCGAGCGCGCGCAGGCCGTCGACGGCGCGGTCGCGGTGGGCGGGGGTCCGCGCGTCGATCCTCGCTGCGAGGGTGCTCACCACAGCTCCTTCCCGAGGGTGATCGCGGCGAAGGCACGCAGGGACCGGGTGCCGGGGGCGAAGTAGCCGGTGTGTCCTTCGGCGTCACCGGCCGGGACGCGGCGGGCGCCGAAGGCGGGGGCGGTGGGGTCGGGGCCGTGGCCGAGGCCGGCGAACTCGACGTTCGGGATGTCGTCGATCCAGTCGGACGGGTTCTTGGCGGCCCACACGCGGGCGTCGGTGTGCAGGCCGGCGACGTTCTTCGCGCGCATGCCGGGGGAGCCGAGGGCCACGACGTCGGCGGCGTCGAGGCGGGGGGCGGCCAGACCGCACACCACCGAGCCGTAGCTGTGGCAGAAGAGGGCCGGGTCCGGGGCGCCGGTCGCGTCGAGTCCGTCCGCCAGCCGTACGAGACGGCCGGCGCCGGCCTCGGCGAGGTCACCGGTGGCGGCGTCCGGGCCCAGGCCGACGGGGGTGGTGTAACCGGCCCACGCGATCGCGGCGGTGCGGTGGCCCTTCGTCGCGTCGCGCAGCGACTTGGCCATGCCGGCCGGCGTGCCGTAGGGGTCCCTCGTACGGTCGAAGGTACGGGCGTCCATGTCCGACCCGGGGACGACGACGGCCACGTGCTCCGCCGCGGCCAGATCGCCGTACACCTCGGCGACCTGGCCGCGGCCGCGCGGATCGAGGGCCAGGATCTGGCGGCCGGGGTCCGCGAGGCGGTCGAGGCCGTGGGCCTTCGCGGTACGGGAGTTGGCGGCGTAACGGAGCTTCACGGGGGCGCCGTCCAGGTTGCCGACGACGGTGGGGTGGCGGCGGGCGAGGTCCCGCTGCCGGTCGGGGGTGAGCGCCGCGAAGAAGCGGGCGACCTGGGCGGGGGCGGTCGCGGCCGGGTCGGGCAGCCCCTCGCGCTGCCAGGCGGCGCTGCCGGGGGGCGGGCCGGTGACGGGCTCCTGCGCGGTGCCGGAGGCCCAGCCGGCCGTCCCCGAAACGACGGTTGTCGCGAGAGCGATCGCGACCAGGGTCCTCTTGTAGCGGCGCATGACGGCCTCTTCTTCCTCTTCCGGCGGCTGACGGAGAGGAAGGTAGGAAGACGACGCCTACGGGGGCGTCACCCCGGGGAGCCAAGTCGGGGATGCGACCGGGGTAGGGGGCGGGGGCGGTGCGGGGGGCGTGCCACTCCCGCACCGCCCCCGGCACCGACACGAAACCCCGTCATGACCCCGGCGAGACCAGCCCCGACTCGTACGCGAAGATCACCGCCTGCGCGCGGTCGCGCAGGTCCAGTTTGGCCAGGACACGGCCGATGTGCGTCTTGACCGTCTGCTCGGCCAGGATCAGCCGGGCCGCGATCTCCTGGTTCGACAGGCCCCGGGCGATCAGCTCCAGGACCTCCGTCTCGCGCGGCGTGAGCCCGTTGAGCCGCAGCGACGGGTCCTTCCGTGGCGCGGGCCGCAGCCGCGCGAAGTCCGCGATCAGGCGCCGCGTCACCGACGGCGCCAGCAGCGCCTCCCCGGCCGCCACCACCCGTACCGCCGAGATCAGGTCCGCCGGGGGCGCGTCCTTCAGCAGGAATCCGGAGGCCCCGGCGCGCAGCGCCTCGTACACGTAGTCGTCCACGTCGAACGTGGTGAGCATCAGGACCTTCGGCCGGTGGACGACCCCGACCGGCGGGTCCAGCAGTGCGCGCGCCGCCGCGAGCCCGTCCATCTCCGGCATCCGGACGTCCATGAGCACCACGTCGGGGTGCGTGGACCGGCTGACCTCGATCCCCTGCCGCCCGTCCGGCGCCTCGCCCACCACGTCGATGTCGCTCTGCGCCGACAGCAGCGCGGCGAACCCCGCCCGCACCATGGCCTGGTCGTCGACGATGATCACGCGGATGGTCATGGGGCGGTGGGATCCTTCGCGCCGAGGGGAAGCCGGGCGGCGACCCGGAAGCCGCCGTCGGGCAGCGGGCCCGTGTCGAGCGTGCCGCCGGTCAACCGTACGCGTTCACGCATCCCGACGAGGCCGTGTCCGCCCGCCCCGCCCGCCTCCACGGGCGAAGCCGGTCCGGCCGGGGGCCCGTTGACGACGAGGACGGTCAGGTCCGTGCCGTCGGAGGAGACCGCGACCCGGGTCGTGGCACCCGGCGCGTGCCGCACGACGTTCGCCAGGGCCTCCTGCACGATGCGGTACGCCGAAAGGTCGATGGACTGCGGCAGTCGACGCGTGCCGGCGAGGCCCGCGGTGAGGGACAGCTCGGCCGGCACCCCGGCCCGTACCGTCGCCTCGACGAGCTGCTGGAGCCGGTCGAGGCCGGGCTGCGGGGCCCGCTCGCCCGTGGCGTCCTCGCTGCGCAGTACGGACAGGAGCCGCCGCATCTCGGTCAGCGACTCCCGCGCGCTCGCGGCGATCGAGGCGAACTCCTCCCGTGCCCCGGGGGAGAGGCCGCCGACGCGGTACGGCGCGGAGTCCGCCTGCACGGTGATCACCGACATGTGGTGGGCCACGACGTCGTGCAACTCGCGGGCGATACGGGTGCGTTCCTCCAGCAGCGTGCGCCGGGACCGCTCCGCCTCGCTGATGGTCTCCTGCTCGGCGAGCCGCCGCTGCGCGTCCCCGCGCTCGCGCAGCGCGCCGCCGATGACGAGGACCACCGCGCTGAGGACGATCAGCAGGACGTTCGTGCCGTCGCTCTCTTCGGGGAAGAGCTGACCGAGGACGAGACCGGCCGCGCCGGTGACGAGCCAGACGCCGATGAGGGTGCGGCGCGTCTCGCGCAGCGCCAGGGCGAGCATCAGGAAGAGGTACGCGACGATGACGGGCGGCGTCCACGGCCAGATGTCGTTGCTGTCCAGGCCGCCCAGGGCGAACAGCCCGCCGACGACATCGGCGGGCAGGACGATCCACCACGCCTGGAGCGGCCGGTGCGCGACCATCAGCAGCGGAACGGTCTGGGCGGCGGCGACGGCCCCGGCGAGGCCGCCGGGCACGGCGTAGTCGGTGGTGAGGACGGTGATCGTGACGGGCAGGAACGTGGCGACGAGGGCGAGTGCAACGGCGTACGGCAGCAGCCGCTGCCACCGCCGCGGGGCGTCGGCGAAGAGGGGCGCCGGCGGGTGCGAGGGGTGGGTCACGGCGTGGGCCAGGGCGCGCAGGTTGCGGCGTCCGGCGCTGATCAGGCCGTCGGTGGGGGGCGCGGGCCGGTGCGGGGAAGGTTCGGTCATGGCCCGGCCAGCGTAGGCAGGTGGCCCGCGTACGGGCGTCATACCGTGGGGGGCGAAGCGGTCTCGTACCCGGGTATGACGACCGTCTACAACTGCGCGAGCAGCTCCGCCTTCTTCGCGGTGAACTCCTCGTCGGTGACCAGGCCGGCCTGGTGCAGGTCGCCGAGGTGCCGTATCCGCTCGGCGACGTCGGCGGGGTCGCGCCGCCCGGAGACGTGGGCGGGCACGGGCTCGCCCCGCACCGCGTCCAGTGCGGCCGCGCTTCCGCTGCGTACCGAGCCGAGCACCGCCGCCGCGAACGGCAGGGACTCGTGCACCGGTCCGTATCCGAGGCCGAAGACGACGGCCGCCGGGTCCTGGTCGGCCTGGGCGGGCTGCGGCGGGGCCGTGGTCATGGAGTCGGCCCGCCGCAGGAGCCGCAGATAACCGTCGAAGACGTCGGGGGAGCGCCACTCGACGCCGTTCAGCTCCTGGACGGGGAAGTTCTGGTCGCCCGCCTTCCATTTGGCGGAGGACGCGCCCGTCCAGAACCAGCGGAACGACACCCGCGACCCGTCGAAGGACGCCTTCCCGTCGTACGCCTTGAAGTGCAGCGGGGCCTGCGGGGCGGCCACCAGGAACTTCTCGGCGGGCAGTTTCACGTGGGGCCCGAGCAGGGCGCGCAGTTCGTCGGCGTAGTACTCGGCGAGGGTCTCGCGCTCGGCCGGCAGCACCAGCCGGTACGGGTCGGCGCCGTCCCGCAGCTGTCCGGCGGCGGCCTCCATCAGCGGGTCGGCACCCGGTCTCGGGATCGCGTGCAGAACGACTGTGCCGCGCTTGCCCGGCGTCAGGGTCACCGACGCCAGCGCCTCGTGCGGGATGCGCCGTTCGCCGAGCGCCTGGAACAGCTTCGGCGTGCGGATCCCCCGTTCGAAGCGGATGAGCACGGAGTCGTCATCGAACTCCCAGGTGGCATGAATTCCGGCCAGCACATCACCCATGCGGCTCATCGTATGCGGCGCGCGCCCGTGCGTCGCCCCTCGGTGCCGGACGCAATGTTGCGGCCGGGCTCCGGTCGATACGAGGTTCTACGCGCGTCAGTTCGCTTCCGCGCCGGAAATTCCGCTCCGGCAGGCCCCGTCGCCGCCCGCGCAGCTGATGGTGGAGTACGAGCCGACGCCTATCCCGGCGAAGTTGCCGAGACTCTCCGTCCCCGGCTCGAAATAGCCGGTGTGCCCGACCGCGCCGGACGCGGAGAAGACCCGCGCCCCGAACTCCGGCGCCACCGGGTCCGCGCCGTGGCCGAGCCCGCCGACCTCCAGGTACGGCACGTCCTGGATCCAGTCGTCGCGGTCCCGGGTGGCCCACACGCGGGCCCCGGTGCCGAGCCGCTTCGCGCTCTCGACCCGCATGCCGGGGCTGCCCGCGACCGCGATGTCGGTGACTCGGGACGGCAGGGCGGAGGCGGCCACGCCGCACACCACCGAGCCGTAGCTGTGGCAGAAGAGCGACACCGCCGCGTCGCCGGGCAGGGCCCGCACGAGGGAGTCGAGCCGCCGGGAGCCGTCCCTGGCGAGCCTGCCGAGGGCCGCGTCCATGCCGACGCCGACGGGCGAGGTGTAGTCGGCCCAGGCGATGACGGCGGTACGGGTACCGGGCGCCGCGGCGCGCTCGGCGGCGTACAAGGACTTCGCCATGCCGACGGGCGCGGTGTACTTGCGGCGCGTCCGTTCGAAATTCACCACATTGGTGTCGGCGCCGGGCACGACGACCGAGACCCGCTCGGCGCGTCCGAGGTCGCCGAAGACCTCGGCGACCCGGCCGGAGCCGACGGGGTCGAAGGCGAGGATCTGCCGCCCCTCGCCCGTCAGCGACTGGAAGCGGTGCATCCTGCGGCCCGCCGTCTGGCGGCCCGCCGGGGTGAGCTGCTTGTCGTGCATGCGCTCCAGCTCGACCGCGCGGGCCTGGACGAGCGCCAGGCGGTTGGCCCGGTAGCGCAGGGTGAGCGGGGCGCCGTTCAGGTTGCCGACGACGAGCGGGTAGCGCTCGACCAGCCGGGCGCGCTGGGAGGCGGTGAGACCGGCGAAGAAGCGGGCGAGGAGGCCGGGCGCGGATCCGGCCTCCGGCAGCTCGATGCCGTCGATGCCGCCCCGTGCCCAGGCGGCGAACGATGCCGTACGGAGGTCGGATTCGCCCTGGTGGCGGCGTATCGCGGTCCACCCCGTGGTCGCCAGCAGGACGAACACCACGGCGAGGGCGAGCAGCCCGCGCCATGCGCTGAGGGTGGGGGAGGTGTCGAAGGAGGTCACTGCGGGCCACCCTAGGAGAAGCGTGGGGCCCGCCGCGAAATCAGTGACGCACATCACGTTTCAGGACGGAAATGGTGGAGGCTCGGTCACGCTGTGTTCGCGCCCGGCGTGCGCGCCGGCGTACGCCACTCCGCAGCGAGCGCCGGTCCGAGGTGGTCCAGGTAGAGCTCGGTCAGTGTCCTGATCGACTCCATGCTGGCGTCCTCGCCCTGCCCCCACAGCCGCCCCGCCACCCGCATGACGCCGGTGAACGCCGCCACGGCGACCCGCGGCCGGGGATCGGCGTCCAGGTCGAGGTCCTCGCGGTCGGCGACGATCCCGGCTATCCGCTCCTCCAGATCGGTGGAGCGGCGCAGATGGGCGGCGAGCAGGGCGGGCGTCGATTCGATCATCCGGTAGGTGCGCATGTGCAGCTCCACCGGAACGACGGCCTCGATCGCCTCGCCGATGGTGTTCCAGGCGCCGAGGACGGCGTTGCGCATGGCGGCGAACGGGCCCTCCTCCGGGGGGCGGGCGAGCAGTTCCGCCACGAAGCGCGACTCCACCATCTCCTGGACGGCGAAGGCGACTTCCTCCTTGCTGGCGAAGTAGCGGAAGAAGGTGCGCTGGGAGACCTCGACGGCGTCGGCGATCTCGTCGACGGTCGTGCGCTCGTACCCCTGTGTGGTGAAGAGCTCCAGCGCGACCCGCAGCAGGGCGTCGCGGGTGCGCTGTTTCTTGAGCTCGCGCAGCCCCGTCGTCGATCCGATCGTCGCCTGCCGCTCGGTCATTCGAAGGTAGCCTCTTTCGCCTTTGTCCAGCTCAGGATACCTGTGAGCTACCTGACAGTTACCGGCGAGTGATTTCGTTTGTCAACTGTCAGTGGCTGACATTAGCTTGGTCTGTATGACTAGTCAGACGACCATCGACAAGGCTCCGCCGCCGCAGGAACCCGCGGCGGGGCCGGCCAAGGGGCTCCGTGGGCACCCTTGGCTGACGCTCTTCTCCGTGGCGATCGGCGTGATGATGGTCGCGCTCGACGGCACGATCGTCGCGATCGCCAACCCGGCCATCCAGAAGGACCTCGGCGCCACGCTCGCCGACGTCCAGTGGATCACCAATGGCTATCTGCTCGCCCTCGCCGTCGCCCTCATCACCGCGGGCAAGCTCGGCGACCGCTTCGGCCACCGCCAGACCTTCCTGATAGGCATCGCCGGTTTCGCCCTCGCCTCCGGGGCCATCGGCCTTTCCACCGAGATCGCCCTGGTCATCACCTTCCGGGTGCTCCAGGGCCTGTTCGGCGCGCTCCTCATGCCGGCCGCGCTCGGCCTGCTCCGCGCCACCTTCCCCGCCGAGAAGCTGAACATGGCCATCGGCATCTGGGGCATGGTCATCGGCGCTTCCACCGCGGGCGGCCCGATCGTCGGCGGCCTGCTCGTCGAGCACGTCAACTGGCAGTCCGTCTTCTTCATCAACGTCCCCGTCGGGGTCGTCGCGCTCGTCTTCGGCCTGGTGATCCTCAAGGACCACCGCGCGGCCAATGCCCCGCGCTCCTTCGACGTCCCCGGCATCGTGCTGCTCTCGGGCGCGATGTTCGCCGTCGTCTGGGGCATCATCAAGGCCGGTGAGTGGGGCTGGGACAGCCCCAGCACCTGGGCCTGGCTGGGTGCCTCCGTCGTCCTCTTCGCGGTCTTCGCCGTCTGGGAGACGAAGGTCGAGGAACCGCTCATCCCGCTCGCCATGTTCCGGTCCGTCCCGCTCTCCGCGGGCGTCGTCCTCATGGTCCTCATGGCCATCGCCTTCATGGGCGGCCTCTTCTTCGTGACGTTCTTCCTCCAGGGCGTGCACGGCATGAGCCCGGTCGACAGCGGTCTGCACCTGCTGCCGCTGACCGGCATGATGATCGTCTCCTCGCCGCTCGCGGGCGTGCTCATCACCAAGTTCGGCCCGCGGGTCCCGCTGGTCGGCGGCATGGTCGCCACGGCGGCCGCCATGTTCGGCATGACGACGCTCACGGCCGACACGAGCACTCCCATGATGTCCCTCTGGTTCGGCCTCCTCGGCCTCGGCCTCGCGCCGGTCATGGTCGGCGCCACCGAGGTCATCGTCGGCAACGCCCCGATGGAGCTCTCCGGCGTCGCCGGCGGTCTCCAGCAGGCCGCCATGCAGGTCGGTGGCGCGCTCGGCACCGCGGTCCTCGGCGCGATCATGTCCTCGAAGGTCAGCGCCGACTTCGCGGGCAACTGGAAGGAAGCGGGCATCCCGATTCCGGCCGACCCCAAGCTGGAGGAAGCGGCCGAGTTCGCCTCCGTGCCGACGAAGGAACTGGCCGAGTCGGGCCTGGAACCGCCCGTCATCGACAAGATCGGCGCCGTCATCCATGACACGTTCGTGTCGGGCATGCACCTCGCCTTCACCGTCGCGGGCGTCGTCGCGGTCGTGGCGGCGCTCGTCGCCACCCTGACCAAGCGCGGCGAGAACGCGGACGCGGCCGCGGGCGGCGCCCACATCTGACGCCCTCCGGCGTCAACCCGGTACGTACGACAGCCCCGCCGGACGGTTCCGGCGGGGCTGTCGCCTATCCGGGTGGAACGGCCCCCGGCGCCTTCCGTCCCCACGTTCCCGCAGTTCAGGGTGGGGGCAACTGATCCACACGACACGGGGGCCGATTCCGATGTTCCACCTGCGTACGACCGTCCTCGCGGCCGGAGCCCTGGCCGCCACCGCGCTGCTGCCGCAGACCACCCACGCCGCGCCGCCCCGCCTCGGATCCTGTGCGACCGGGGAGCTCTGCCTCTGGGCGAAGCCGGACTTCAAGGGCGGGCGCCAGTCCCACGAACTGTCCGGCCTCGACATCGAGAGCTGCGTCCCCCTGCCGGCCGGCACCGACGCCCAGGCCCTCGCCAACCGCACCGGCCGGCCCGTCACGACGTACCAGTCCGAGGAGTGCGAGGAGACGGGGGAGTTCGAGACCTATCCGGGCGGCGGGACCTGGGTACCGCAGTCGCCGTACCGGGTGAGGGCGTTCAAGGTGTGGGAGAACTGAGGGGGATGCACGCCGGAAAGCGGGGCAACTGGTGGTCAAGCCCGGATCACACGAATTCCAGGGCACGACTCAGGGAGTGACCATGGCGAGCAACAGCCGCACGCACAGCGCGTCCAACACCAGTGCCCTCAGCTGGGTCTCGCTCATCTGCGGCATCATCGGCTTCTTCACCCTCGGCATCATCCTCGGCCCGATCGCGCTGATCACCGGCTGGATCGCGATGGGCAAGCGCTTCAACAGCGGCAACGTGCCGGCCATGATCGGCTTCATCCTCGGTGCGGTCATCACCGTCCTCGCGGTCATCGCGCTGATAGGCGGTGCGGCCGTCTACGGCATGTCGATCTGACGCGCTACGCCGGACCCCGTGGCGCCGGGGCCGCCCCCACGGGCGGCCCCTCGCCCATGCCGGGAGCCGGAACCCCCGCCCCCGACGTGAGCTCCGAGACCTGCGCCCGCAGTGCCCGCACTTCCTCGGTGAGCAGCTCGATCGCGGCCGTCTGGCGCCGTTCCTCGGCGTCGTCCCGGTCGAAGCGGGAGATGAACCACGCCGCGATGTTCGCGGTGACCACACCGAGCAGCGCGATGCCCGAGAGCATCAGTCCCACCGCCAGCACCCGGCCGAGTCCCGTCGTGGGGGAGTGGTCGCCGTATCCGACGGTCGTCATCGTCGTGAAGGACCACCACACCGCGTCGCCCAGCGTCTTGATGTTCCCGCCGGGGGCGTCCCGCTCGACCTCCAGCACGGCCAGCGAGCCGAACATCAGCAGGCCGATCACCGCGCCTCCGACGTACGTCGTGAGCTGGACCTGGGGAGCCGTCCTGGCCCGCCGGCCGACCAGCAGCAGCGTGGAGACGAGCCGGAGCAGCTGGAGCGGGCGCAGCAGCGGCAGCACCACCGCGAGCAGGTCCAGCGGATGGCTGCGGACGAACGACCGCTTGTCCGGCGACAGCGACAGCCGTACGACGTAGTCCAGGGCGAACGCGCCCCAGACCGTCCACTCGGTCACCAGGCAGATCCGGCGTACCACGCCGCCCGCGTCCGGCACGACGATCGGAACCGCGTACGCGAGGGCGAAAGCCACCGCCAGCCCCAGCAGGGGCCCCTGCGTGCGCTCTTCCCACCGGATCTGCGCTGTCTGCACCTTCATGCCCCGAATGGTAGGGAACGGCGAAGGGCGGCGGGGCCCGCGGGCCCCCCCCCCCCACCGACCGCCGGAGGGAAAACCAGCACCCCCCGCCAAAGGGAAAAAGGGGGGGGGGGGATAAAAGTGGAGGTAAGGGAGGGA